>NZ_JBWKCA010000010.1:0-291653 GCF_056436715.1 Streptomyces sp. NPDC043176 | reverse complement strand
CACGACACCGGCGAGCACTGGAGGAACACCTCGCCCTCACCGAACCGCCCGTAGGTCTGGCCGCTCACCGTCGACACCAGGTTCCGGTGCGAGGACAGGATCCCCTTCGGCCGGCCGGTGGAGCCCGACGTGAACATCACGCAGGCGACGTCGTCGCCGGTCGGGGCCGTGCCCAGGTTCTCGCCCGGGAGACCGGTCAGCTCGTCGAGCGCGCAGACGACGGTCTCCCACGGTCCGTCCACCCGCCCGGCGGCGGCGTGGCCGGCGTCCGTGACGAGCAGGCCGATGCCCGCGTCGACGGCGGCGGCGCGCAGCCGGTCGTCGGGGAAGTCGGGGTCGAGGAGGGTGTAGGCCGCACCGGTCTTGGTGACCGCGAGGACCGCGACCGCGAAGTCCGCGCCCCGGTCCAGCAGCACACCCGCCATGTCCCCACGCCCCAGGCCCTGTTCGGCCAGATGACGGGCCAGACGGTTCGCGGAGGCGTTCAGCTCGGCGTACGAGATCCTCACCTCGCCGTCCACCAGCGCCGTCCGCTCCGGAACCCTCGCCACCTGCTCCTCGAACCGCCCGACCAGCGAACCCTCCCCCACCTCTGGCAGCACTTCCCCCGCCCAGGGGCCGGTCAGCAGCTCCCGCTCCCCCGGCGCCAGCACCTCCAGCGCGGAGAGCCTGCGGCCCGGGTCGGCGAGGGCGTGGTGGAGGACCTGGCCGAGGACCGACGTGATCCGCCGGACCGACTCCTCGTCGAAGAGGTCGGCGGCGAAGAGGACGGTGGCGCGCAGGCCGTGCTCGTCGTCGGAACGGAGGAAGAACTCCAGGTCGAACTTGGCGGAGCCGCTGGTGATCTTCTCCATCGGCGCCGGCACGACTCCGGGGAGCGCGAGCGGCCTGGCGGTGCCGGCGCCGCTCTCCAGGGTCAGGCAGATCTGGAAGAGGGGGTGCCGGGACAGCGTCCGGGTCGGGTTGAGGGCTTCCAGGACCAGGTCGAAGGGGGCTTCGGGGTGAGCGAAGGCGTCGAGGTCGGCGGTGCGGACCCGGGCCAGGAGCTCGCGGAAGCTGGGATCGCCCGCACTGTCCGTGCGCAGCACCAGCGTGTTCACGAAGAAGCCGACCAGCTCGTTCAAGGACTCGTCGCTCCGGCCCGCCACCGGCGAACCGATCGCCAGATCCGCCCCCGCACCCAGTCGCGACAGGGCCGCGACCAGTGCCGCGTGCACCACCATGAAAGGCGTGCAGCCCTCCTCGCGGGCGAGCAGCCTCGCCCGCCGGAAGAGGTCGGTGCCGAGGTCGAGTTCGACCTGGCCGCCTCGGTGCGAGGCGCGCACCGGCCGGGGTCGGTCGAGCGTGAGGCCGTGGTCCTCGGGGAGGCCGGCCAGGTTGCCGCGCCAGAAGTCGAGTTCGCGGCCGAGGAGGCTGTCGGGCTCGTCGGCCGGGCCGAGCACCCGGCGCTGCCAGGCCGCGTAGTCGGCGTACCGCACGGTCAGCGGCTCAAGGACCTGGCCGTCGCCCGCCACACGGGCCGCGTAGGCCCGCTCCAGATCGGCGAAGAACACCTCGTTCGACAGACCGTCCGTCGCGATGTGGTGCAGGACCAGGGTCAGCACCACGGATCCGTCGGCCAGTTCGAAGGCGGTGGCGCGCACGGGGATCTCCGACGCCAGGTCGAAGACGTGGCCCGCCACCTCGGCGAGGCCCGCGTCGAGGCCGTCGGCGTCGGTGCGGCGGCGCTCGACCGCGAGGCGCGCCCGCTCCGGGGCGAGGACCCGCTGGAACGGCTCGCCGTCCACCGCCTCGAACACGGTCCGCAGCGGGGCGTGCCGCTCCACCACGTCGTTCAGCGCCGCCTCCAGGACGTCCACGTCGAGACCGGAGCCGTCGAAGCGCACCACCGTCGGCACGTTGTAGGCCGCACTGCCGCCGTCCAGCTGCGCCAGCAGCCACAACCGCCGCTGCGCGTACGACGCCGGAACCAGCTCGCCGTCACCCTCCCCCGGCACCGGCGCGGGCAGGTCTGCGGTGCCCGTGGCTTCGCCACCGCGCTCCGCGATCAGCTCCGCGAGACCGGCCGGCGTCGGCCGCCCGAAGACGTCCCGGATGGTGAGCCGCACGCCCAGCGACTCGGCGACGCGGTTCGTCAGCCGGGCCGCGAGAAGGGAGTGGCCGCCCAGGGCGAAGAAGCTGTCGTCGATGCCGATCGCGTCCGGGTCCGTGTCGAGGGTCAGCCCGTAGAGGTCGGTGAGGACCTGCTCGGTCCGGTTGCGCGGGGCGCGGCGGGCGGTGAGGAGGGCGGCGGGGGCGGGCAGGGCACGCTTGTCGATCTTGCCGTTGGGGGTGACCGGGAGACGGTCGAGGACGGTGACGTAGGTGGGGACCAGGTGCTCGGGCAGCCGCTCGGCGACGTGCCGGCGGAGGTCCTCGGGGTCGGGGGTGTCCGCGCCGTCGGTCACGAGGTAGGCGGCCAGACGCTGTTCGTGGACGGTGACGACGGCTTGGGCGACCCGCGGGTGCGCGAGGAGGGCGGCCTCGGTCTCGCCGGGCTCGATGCGGAAGCCCCGGATCTTGATCTGGTCGTCGGCCCGGCCCTCGTAGACGATCCGCCCGTCGGCGTCGAAGCGGGCCAGGTCGCCCGTGCGGTAGAGCCGGCCGCCGGGGGTGGTGCCGATCGGGTCGGGGACGAAGCGGGCGGCGGTGAGGTCGGGCCGGCCGAGGTAGCCGTGGGCGAGGCCGTCGCCCGCGACGTACAGCTCGCCGGTGACGCCCGGCGGGCAGAGGCCGAGGCGGGCGTCGAGGACGTAGGCCGGCTTGTTGACGAGGGGGGTGCCGACGGGGATCGCCGGGTGCGGGTGCTCGCCGGGCTCGACCGTGTGGGTCGTGGCGAAGATCATGACCTCGGCGGGGCCGTAGCCGTTCAGGACGGTGATGCCGGGCTTGAGCCGCTGGAGCTTGTGGACGTGGGCCGGTGAGGCCGCCTCGCCGACGGTGAAGGCGGTGGTGACGGTCTCGAACGCCTCCGGGTGCTCGTCGGTGAGGTAGTTGAAGAGCGTCGCGGAGAGCAGGAGCGTGGTGACCCCGTGGCGCCGGGACAGCTCGGTGACGAGCGCCGGTTCGGGCTTCTGGCCGGACTGGAGGACGGCGGAGCCGCCGTGCAGGAGCGGGCCCCAGAATTCCAGGCTGAAGGCGTCCCAGGAGACCGGCGAGCACTGGAGGTAGACCTCGTCGGGGCCGGTGGGGAGGTAGGGCTGGCCGATGAGGGTGGCGGCGAGGTTGCGGTGCGAGGACAGGATCGCCTTGGGGCGGCCGGTCGAGCCCGAGGTGAACATGAGGCAGGCGGGGTCGTCGGGACTGATCGGCACGCCGAGGTCGTCGGCGACGGCGTCCGGGCCGGGGCGCCGTCCGGCGTGGGTGACGGTCCAGGGGCCGTCGGCGCGGGCGGCGAGGGCCGGGACGGTGACGAGGTGGGTGATGCCCGCGGCGGTGGCTGCCGAGCGGAGGCGTTCCTCGGGGAAGTCGGGGTCCAGGAGGACGTGGCCCGCACCGGTCTTGAGGACGGCGAGGAGGGCGGTGGCGAAGGGGATGCCGCGTTCCAGCAGGATGCCGGCCATGGCGCCGCGCCCGAGCCCGGCGTCGCGCAGTGCGCGGGCGAGGTGGTTGGCGGAGGCGTTGAGTTCGGCGTACGTGACGGAGCCGGCGGCGTCGATCAGGGCGGTGCGGTCGGCGTGGAGCCGCACCTGCTCCTCGAAGCGGGCCACGAGCGTGGTCTCCACCGGCTGCGCGACGGGTCCGGCCCAGGTGCCGGTGAGGAGCGCGCGCTCGTCGTCGCCGAGGAGCGCGAGCCCGGCCACGGTGGCGCTCCCGTGCGCGTCCGCGTCCTGGGCCAGGAACCGGGTGACGAAGGCGGTGAAGCGGTCCTGGTGGGCGGCGACCAGGGCCGGGTCGACGTCCTGGACCGGGGTGTCGAAGTCGATGCGGAGGCCGTGGGCGGGGCCGAGGTCGAGGACGGCGACGCTGAGGTCGTCGACGGGGCCGTTGCTGACGTTGTGGTTGACGGTCGGGTGACCGTCGACGGTCAGTTCGGCGTGGAAGCCCATGATGTTGAGGACCGGCGTGGCGAGGCGGCGGGTGCCGTCGATGACACCGGCGTCGCGGCTGAGGTCCTCGTACCGGGTCCGCTGGTGGCGCAGGCCGTGCTTCACCTCGGCGGCCACCGTGCGCACCAGGTCGGCGAGGCGGTCCTCCGGGTGGACCCGGAGGCGCAGCGGCACGACGTTCGACATCATGCCGGGCGTGCTGCGGGCGGCGCGGGTGGTGCGGCCGGTGACGGGCAGGGCGATCATCAGCTCCTCGCGGCCGGTGACGCGCTGGAGGTAGGCGGCGAAGAGCGCCACGAGCAGCACGGACCACGAGACGCGGGCGGCGCGGGCGACGGTGCGCAGGCGTTCGGCGTCGGCCGGGGAGACGGGGACGCTGCGGCGGGCGAAGGGCAGTCCGCCGTGTGCGGACGGCGCCCGGCCACGGCCCCGGACGAGGCCGGCGGGCGCGTCGGGGGCGTCGGCCAGGTGGGCGCGCCAGGCGGTGCGGTCGGCGGCGGCGTCCTCGGAGGCGCGGTAGGCGGCGTCCTCGGCGAGCAGTTCGGCGAGATCGCCGAACGGGGTGTCGCCCCACGGCTCGCCTGCGACGGCCCGCTCGTACAGCTCGACCAGCCGGGCCAGGGCCATGGAGACGCCGACGCCGTCGACGACCAGGTGGTGGAAGCCGTAGAAGTAGAAGAAGCGATCCGCCGCGAGCTTGACCAGCGCGCACCTGACTGGGGCCTCCCGGGTGAGGTCGAAGGGCGTGCCGATCAGCGCGTCGATCAGGTCCCAGGCCGCGCCCTCCGGGTCGGCGGCCCCGCTGAGGTCGGTGAACGCCAGCGTGCGTTCCCCGGCGTCGGCGTCGAGGAGCTGCCAGACCTGCTCGCCGTCGTCCTCGAATCCCCGCACCCGCAGGAAGTCGGCCTCGTCGACCAGACGCCGCCAGGCCGCCGCCATCAGCTCCGGGTCGACCGGTCCCCGGATCTCCCGGCATTCACCGACGTTGTACTTGACGCCGGTCGGGTCGAGGAGGTGGGCCGTCCAGATGTCCCGCTGGGCTACCGAGAGCGGCAGCCGGACGGCGGCCGGTGCGGAGGCGACGGGCTTGTCGAACGGCATGGGGGCTCCTGGTGGGTGACCGGGGTCGGTGGCCGGTTCGACGGCCGGAAAGGGTGGGAACGGCGGGGGCGCTGTGCGGGTCGGCCGCCGCGTTCGGCGGCCGGGCAGTGGCCATACAACCCGTGCGCGGGCCCCGCGAGCGGCAGTTGATCCGGCGGTACGGCAGCGGATCGGCGGAGCTGCGGCAGTCAGGCGGCAGGGGCGGGGGCAGCGGCCGCGGAAACCTCCGCCGCGGCGCCGGTCCCGGCGGCGGGGGCCACGGCCGCGCGGACGACGCACAACACCCGGAAGGCGGAGCGGCCGTGGTCGGTGCTGGGGCGGATGACACCACCGATGAGCAGGGCGCGGACCATGCGGCCGCCGTCCGGCAGGGGCCTGCCGGTGAGCCGGACGACGTCGTCGAGCCCGAAGTCCGGTGCGGGGGCGTCCTGGGCGGCGCACAGAGCGGTGAGGAGGTCCCGCTGCTCCGGCGGGAGGGCGCCGACGGTCCGGGCGACGCGGTCGCGGAGGCGGGATCCGCTGTGCCCGTCCGCCAGGTGGTCGAGGACGGCGGCGGGGTCGGTCTCGACGATGCCGCGCAGGGTGGGCAGGTCGCAGACGCTGAGCCAGGAGGCCGCGGCGGCGAGCGCGAGCGGGTGCCCGTCCAGACGGTGGGCGATCCAGGCGGTGTGGGCCAGAGTCTCCTCGTCGACGAGGAGTTCGGGCCGCATCCTGCGGAGCCGGGCGAGGAGGAACCGTACGGCGGGCGCGCCGGCGTCCGTACCGGCGGCCTCGGGTCCCGCCGGGAGGGGTGCGTCCAGGGGGGCGAGGAGGAAGAGGCGCTCACCGGGGACGTTCCAGGGGGTGTCCGCGGTGAGCAGCAGGCGCAGGCCCGGGAGTTCGCGGCGGAGCCGGGTGAGGCGGCCGAAGTCGAGCCGGGCGGGGTCGACGCCGTCCAGGACCAGCAGCGCCTCGCGGTCGCCGAGCGCG
Organism: Streptomyces sp. NPDC043176; assembly: GCF_056436715.1. NCBI lineage: Bacteria > Bacillati > Actinomycetota > Actinomycetes > Kitasatosporales > Streptomycetaceae > Streptomyces > Streptomyces sp. NPDC043176. Next base: position 285,495 of record NZ_JBWKCA010000010.1, on the reverse strand, counting down.
GCGGCGAGCGCGACGGGCGGCAGCTCACCGGAGGAGAAGGAGGAGGCAACGCCTCCGGGTCTGTGCCCGTGGGGGGCTTCGTACGAGTCGACGACGGCGTACGCGGCGGACGGTGCGGCTCCGTGAGGGCGGGCGGCTTCGGCGTACCCGGCGGGGGCTCCGGCTCCGTGCGAACGGGCGGCTTCGGTGTGCGCGGCGGGGGCTCCGGCCGCGTGGGAACGGCCGGCTTCGAAGTGCACGCCGGGCGGTACGGCTCCGTGCGAACGGGCGGCTTCGGTGTGCGCGGCGGGGGCTCCGGCTCCCTGGAGATAGGCGGCGCAGTCGGCGACGAGGTCGGCGAGCGGGTCCTCGTCGGCCGCCGGGAGGCAGTCCGTGACGGCGCCGGGGGCGGTGTGCCAGAGGACGGGGAAGCCGCTCTCGTGCAGGCGGGCCGCGGTCTCCAGGGCGAGGCGGGTCTTGCCGACGCCGCTGAGGCCCACGACCGTGACGAGCCGCTCGACGCCGGAGCGCAGCTCCTCGGCGAGGATCGCGGCCTCGGCCTCCCGGCCGATCAGCGGGTGCAGCGGGACGGGCGGGGCGCAGCGCTCCGGAAGGAGGTGCCGGCCGGCGCCGCCCTGGTGGCCACGGGAGACGGACTCCTCCAGTGCGGTGCGGGCCCGCGGGCCGAGGCGGAGCCCGTCGGCTATCAGCCGGATCGTGTCGGCGCGGGGCCGCAGGGCCTTCCCCTTCTCCAGGTCGCGGATGGCGCGGACGCTGATGGTGGAGAGGTCGGCCAGTTCGCGCTGGGTGAGGCCGATGCGGAGGCGGTGTCCCCGGATGAGGCTGCCCAGAGCGGCGGTGGCCGTCGGCGTGCCCTTGGGGGAAAGACCGGTCGTCATGGAGAGCTCCCGCTGGTCAGGTGGGGGCGAGGGCCGGGAAGCGGCCTGGTCAAGGCGGCTTCCGGTGGTCTCGCCGGCTGCTGGGAACCATCCTCCGAAGCCGGCTATCCGTGGGGCATCCCGTCGCTAACCGGCACCGGGGGCGCGTCGGGCGTCAGGGAGGTGCCCCGTGATAGCGCGGCGGGGCCGGGGATAGCGACGCCGGGTGCGTGATAGGGGTCGCGGTCCGGTGATAGCGGGGTGATAAGGCTGCGGCCGGTGCGGTGAATCCGCTCGTTCCTAAGTTGGTGTCCAGAAGGAAACGCCAGCCCCGAACGATACGGAGAGACCGATGTCGAAGACCGCCGCCGCCACCCGCACCGCCCTCCGCGCCGCCGTCACCTCCGCTCTGATCGTCCTGGTGACGGGCGCCGGCCTGCAGACCAGCTGGGCCGACGAGCCGGTCCCCGCGACGGGCACCTCCACCACGGCGGACGCCACGGGCACCACTCCCGAGGGCTGCGACCCGACCACCACCACGGGCACGGGCACCACGGGCACCCCCACCTGCACCGAGAACAACCCCTGGGACTGACCCCGTACGACGAGGGGCGCCGCCCCTCAGCAGGCGCCGAGCAGTCGCTCCGCCTCCGTGAGTTCCCGGGTCATGCGACGGTCCCGGAAGACCTCGACCGCCGGAGTGAGCAGCTCCCGTGAGCGCCCCGGCTCCGTCGTCAGGAGCCGTGCGAGGTCCAGGCGCGCGAGCGCGCCCCCGCTAAAATCCATGATCTGCTCCCGTGCCGACACGGCGCGGTCGAAGAAGTCCCGGGCACGGTCCGGCCGTCCCATCACGGTGAAGGCGTGGCCGAGGTCCCGCAGCAGGTGCCCTTCCCCGATGGCGTCGCCGGAGTCCCGGCAGAGTTCGAGCACTTCGGTGAAGGTGAGGACCGCCAGGTCGCTCCGGCCCTGTTCGAGGAGGAGCTGGCCGACGCGCCGCAGGGTGCGGGCCCGGCCGCCGGTGTAGCCGATGCCCTCGTAGATGTCGAGCGCCTCGTCGAGTTGTCCCTGGGCGGTGTCGATCTCGCCCTGCCGCATCCGGATGTGGGCGCTCTGGGTGAGGACGATCGCGCGGCCGACGACGTCGCCGGCGCGGTCGAAGTCGGCGAGGGAGCGCCCGTAGAGCTCCAGTGCGGTGGTGTCGTCGCCGTCGGTGCGGGCGATGAGCGCCATGTCGCGGCGGCAGAGGGCCTCGCCCATGGGCTCGTCGAGGGCCTGGAAGACGTCGAGGGCCGAGTGCAGGGCCTGGCGGGCGGTGTCGTACTGGTTGCGGCTCATGTAGAGCGAGCCGAGCGAGGCGCGGATCGCGGCGGTGCCGCGCAGGTTTCCGGCCTTGCGGACGGCGGCGAGAGCGATCCGGTGGGTCCGCTCCCAGAGGTCGTAGTGGCCGCGCACCTCGAAGAGGGTGACGAGTGAGGTCGCAAGGTCCCAGCACAGGTCGTGGAGACCCTCTTCGGCGGCGTGCTCGACCATGCCGCAGAGGGCGCCCTGTTCGGCGTCGAGCCAGGCGAGCGGGTCGGCGAGCGCTTCGTCGGTGTAGACGGCCGGGGGCTGCCAGCGGGGCGCGTCGCCGTGCAGGACGGTGAAGTCACCCCCGTACACCTTGCGGTGGGCCTGTTGGGCGAGGTGCATCCAGCCGCCGGCCATGCGGGCGAAGGCGGCCTTCCGTTCCTCGGGCGGGTGCTGGACGGCGAGCTGCTCGCGGGCGTAGACGCGGATGATCTCGTGGAAGCGGTAGCGGAAGCCTCCGGTCTCCATGCCGGCGACGTCGAGCATCTGCACGTCGACGAGGGGTTCGAGGAGGTCCGAGGGGAAGGGCCGGTGGTCGTCGAGGAGGGCGCCGGCGAGCCAGCTCGGCAGAGTGGGCGCCTGGGCCATGCTGAGGAGCCGCAGCAGGCTCCGGTCGCCGGGTGCGAGTCCCTCGTAGGTGAGGGAGAGGCTGGCGCGCATGGTCATCTCGCCGTGCGCGAGTTCGTCGAGCCGGTGTCGTTCGTTGGCGAGCCGGTGGACCATGGACGCGAGGGTCCAGTGGGGCCGGGCGGCGAGGCGGGCGGCGACGATGCGCAGGGCGAGCGGGAGCCGCCCGACGGTGCGGACGAGGGCTTCGGCGGCGACGGCCTCGCCGGTGACGCGGTCCTCGCCGATGATGCGGGAGAGCAGCTCCAGGGCGCGGTCCTCGTCGAGGACGTCGAGCTCGACGCGGTGGGCGCCGGGCAGCGCGGTGAGGCGGGCGCGGCTGGTGACGAGGACGGCGCAACCCCGGCTGCCGGGAAGCAGCGGGAGGACCTGGCCCTCTCCGGCGGCGTCGTCGAGGACGACGAGGACGCGGCGCGAGGCGAGTCTGGTGCGGTACATCTCGGCGCGCTCGTCGAGGGATTCGGGGATGAGCTGGCCGGGGATGCCGAGGGCGCGCAGGAATCGCCCGAGGACCTCGACGGGGGTGGCGGGGGCGCCGGTGGTGCCGCGCAGGTCGCAGTAGAGCTGTCCGTCGGGGAAGCCGGTCTCGGCGAGGGCGTGGGCGACGTGCACGGCGAGGGTGGACTTGCCCGTGCCGGGCTTGCCGGTGATCGCGGCGAGGGGGACGGTGCCGCGTCCGTCGCCACCGGCGAGGGCCTTCTCCAGGGCGGCGAGGCGCTGTCCGTCGGCGACGAAGTCGGCGACGTCGGCGGGCAGCTGGTGCGGGACGGTGTCCTGGCGAACCGTTTCAGCAGTCGGCGTCGCAGGGGTGTCGGCGGACGTCGGAGCCTGCTCCGCGGCCGCCTCGGAGGCCGGTTCGGCCGGTCTCGCCGCGAGCACGGAGTGAGGCACGGCGGCGGTCGGCGGCGGGAGTTCGCCCGCGAGGATGGCGGCTTCGAGGTCGCGGAGTTCGCGGCTCGGTTCGAGTCCGAGCTCCTCGGCGAGGTAGCGGCGGGCGGTGCGGAAGACCTCGAGGGCCTCGGCCTGGCGTCCGGACCAGTAGAGGGCCTGGATGAGCTGCCCGTGGAGCTTCTCGCGGAGCGGGTTCTCGTGGGTGAGGCGCTGCAGTTCGCCCACGAGCCGGTCGTGGCGGCCGAGTTCGAGCTCGATGCGGATGCGGAGCTCGACTGCGGCGAGGCGCTCCTCGTTGAGCTGGCGGGCCTTGTTGGCCAGCGGGCCGCTGTCGAGTCCCGTCAGGCATTCGCCCTGCCACAGGGTGACGGCGGATCTGAGGAGGCCCACGGCCTCCTCGGCGTCACCGCTCTCGCGCAGCACGCGGGCACGCTGGACGAGGCTGGTGAAGAGGGCGGCGTCGACGTTCCCGGCGTTGGTGTGCAGCACGTAGCCCGGGGGCCGGGTCGCCAGGGTGACCTCGCCCTCCGCACCGGCCAGCAGCTTGCGCAGCCGGGACACACAGATCTGCACCTGGGTACGGGCGGTCTCCGGAGGGTTGTCCTCCCAGATGAGGTCCACGAGCTGACTGGTGCTCACCACCCGGTTGCTCTCCAGGAGCAGCGCGGCGAGGATCACCTCCTGCCGGCCCGGGGGGACGCGCAGCGGCCCCGCGGCCCCCTGGACCTGGAGCGGCCCCAGCACCCGGAAGGTCAGCCGCGGCGCCCCCTTGACGTCCTCGTCCGCTAACCCACCGGCCGCAACAGCCACTGATCCCCCACCCGATAAAGAAGAGTCGACACGCCAGGACCAGACCGGACTCCACGCCGGGATGTCACGCTCAAGTGAGGACAGTCTCCACATCTCTTCCCGCCCTGTCCATGCCGTGAAGATCCCGGTCGGGGATAGGGCGGCGATAACGCCGAGTTGGGGAGGCGCCACAGAATCCTGGAGCGAGAGTGAAGGGGGTTGGCACCGTTGAACAGCCATGACGACACGAGGGCCGTGTGGGCCGACGGAACAGGCGCGGTGGATCTGGTCACCGCCGCGGGAATCGACCACATCCGGCTGGTCTACGACTACCTCGACGCGGGTGACCTGGACGGCTGCGCGTCCCTGCTGCACGACACCGTCGTCTTCGAACTGCCGGGTCTGCCGCCGGCCCGGGGCCGCGGCGAGGCCCTCCGGGCGCACGTCGGGCACGTCCTGCCGACGGCCCGGCACGAAGTCGAGCAGCTGGTGGCACAGGACCGCACGGTGATCGCCATGGGCCGCCGGATCCCGGCGCCCACGGCCGCCGCACCGGACACCGGGGACCACCGATTCGTCGACGTCTTCACCATCGCCCCGGACGGCATGGTCCGCACCTGCGTCCGCTACTACCACGCGGCCCCCTGACTGGACACCGGCCTCCGCCCCCCGTCCGCCCTCCGCGACGGACCACATCCGGCCCGTCCACCCTCCGCGACGGGCCACATCCCGGCCCGTCCGCCCTCCGCGACGGACCACATCCCGGCCCGTCCGCCCGCACACCGTGCCCCTCCCCGCAGGCGGCGACAGCCGTCCGCTGATGTTCCGCTCCCGGGCGGCGCGAGAGGAGGGCGCTCCGGATCGGCCGGCCGCGACCGCGAGAAGGTCCTGCCCGCCCCGCACATCTGAGCGGCGCTCCGGGGGCCCTCCCGTGTACGGGACCTCCCGTACACGGGGTTTCCCGTAAATGTCACGAAAGGCCGTTTGGACACCTCGGTGGTGGAAAGTCGCGCGGCATGGTGCGCATCGGATGAACGCCTCGACCGTGCGTGCGTCCGCCAGTCCGCAACTCGCCGGAGATGAACGTCATGACCGGACCCAGCAACCCCGACCCGGAGCCCCGGATCGACGAGGACACCCGGCCCGGCGCGACACCGCCGGCGGAGTCGGGTACAAGTACAGGTACCGGCCCGTACCGCCCGCCGCGGCGGGGCTGGGCAGCAGGTCCCCTGCTGATCATCTGGACGCTGGCCGTCGCGTTCGCCTTGTTCTTCCTCGTGTACGCGATCATCCTCGCCACCGACTGACCCGGCCGGGCCCGGCCGCTCACCCGCACGCCTCCGCACGACCCCCGGCAAAGCGAAGGGAACGCCGTGACCGCGGCGCCCCTGCGCGCGGCGCGGAGGGCCAGTGAGCCGTATGCCGGGTCCGGGTGGCTGACGGCCGTCACCGCGGGCAGCGGCAGGGCGGGCGGCGACGCGTACGCGTCCACGTACGCGTCGCGAAGCACCCAAAGCACCCATTCGTCCGAGCGGAGAAGTCACTCGGTCACCGAGCCCCTGCCCTGGCGTCAAGGGACGAGCAGCCGGTCCTCGGGGGACGTGCGGCACGTCATGAGTTCGCGGAGGCTAACGATGAGCTTTCCCCTGCCCGACAGTGTCGACGCCCTCAAGGGCATGATCGGCCGAGAGATCACCGCCCTGCGCGCGGCGGTGCGCAGGAGCGCGGAGCGCCCGCTCGACGGATCGGCCCGTACGGAGCTGGCGTCACCGCTGCAGTCCCTGGCCGTGCTCCCCGCGTCCGCGAAGACGGACAGGACCTCACCCTGCCTGTGCGGCACTCACGAGCCGGGCGGCAGCGGCGTCTGCTCGCTCCTCGCCGCGATCCCGGCCTCGGCGGTACTGCTCGAACCGGTCCAGGACGGCTCCGGTGCCGTGACGGACTTCCGCATCGTGGCCGGCAACGGGGTCCGGTCGGCGGACTGGCTGGAGGCGCCGGACCACCAGGTCGGCCAGCGGTTCCTGGAGGCACGACCAGGCGCGGCGCACTCGGGACTGCTCGCCGCGTTGGCGGACGTCATGGACACCGGCAAGCCCTTGGACAGGCTCGTGGTGGACTACACGGAGCAACGGCTCGGCCGGATCCACCGGGCTCCGCTGCTGTACTCCGCCGCCCGGTGCGGTGAGCAGGTGCTGGCGACGTGGCAGCCCGTGCAGAGCCAGGCGGAGCTGCTGACGATCGACGCGCAGTTCCTGGCGTCGATGGGATGGGGACATTGGGATCTGCTTTCCGGGAAGATCACCTGGTCGGAGGGGCTCAGCCGCATCTTCCACGCCGATGTGCGCATGCCGTGGACCCTGGAGCAGCTGTGCGACGCGTTGCTGCCGGACGATCTGACGGCGCTCGCGGAGTTCCTCAGTTCGGTGTTGGCGGGTGAGGAGCCCGCCTGGACCCGGATTCGCTTCCTCGTGCTCGGCGAGCTCCGCACCCTCGACCTGCTGGGACGGCCGGTCACCGGAACGGACGGCAGACCGTGGGCGGTCAACCTCGTGGCCCGCGATCTCACGCCGCAGATCCGCAGCCGAAGGCGGCTGGCCGAGACGGAGCGGGAGTCGGACCGGCTGAGGCGGCAGACGGAGGCGGAGCGGAGGGTCGCGGACGCGCTGCGCGAGGCGATTCTCCCCACGCATTCCGAGGCGCTTGCCGCGGTCGGGTTGACGGTGTCGGCCTCGTATCGGCCGGCCGAACCCGACGCCGCGGTGGGCGGTGACTGGTACAAGTGCCGGCTTCTCCCGGACGGCCGGGTGCTCGTCGCCATCGGCGACGCGTCGGGACACGGCCTGGACGCCGTGGCACGGATGGCCCAGCAGCGGCACGCGCTGGCGGGGCTGGCGCAGACCGGGGCTTCCGCCGGTGAGATCACGACATGGCTGAACGAGCTGGTGTGCAGTGACCCGGCGGGGCAGACGGCCACCATGGTGGTCGGTCACCTCGACGAGGACAAAGTCCTGCACTGGGCCGACGCGGGACACCCCGCACCACTGCTGCTGCGCGACGGCCGTGCCGAGCCGCTGGGGGCGGAACAGCGAGGCCCGCTCCTCGGCGCGCTGCCGGGATACGCGTACGAGACCACCTCGGCGAAGCTGCGACAGGGCGATCTGCTGGTGCTCTACACCGACGGCATGGTCGAGCGCCGGGGCGAGGACGTGACGGAGGGCATCGCGCGGCTGGCCCGGGCGGTGGCCGCTGCCGCCCCGCTGGAACCGCGGACGGTGGTCGACGCACTGCTGGACGATCCCGACATGGCCGACCACGAGGACGACGCGTGCCTCCTGGCGATCCGGGTGGACTGAGGACGCGCGGCGGTCAAGGTACGTCGAGCGGGGAGACCGAAACCTCATGGGCCTCCGAAGCCCGGCCCAGAGCGCCTCACCAGGCGTGGTCGTGTCCTGACTCCGGTTGCCTGCGGGACGGCACAGGGTTACGGGGCGGGCCGTGTGGAGCGAACGGCCGACGGCGCGGCAAGGTTTCCTGCCTCTCTACCGCATGGAGAGCGGCGTCGCCTCGCCGGAACGCTCGGCACCCGGCGTTGACGTCGGCGACCGCTCCGGTTGCCTCTCACACCCGCGTGGGTCAGCTTGGAAAGGGAGTCCCAACGGGACCGGCCCCTCACCGATCGTCCTCGTCCCCAGGAGGAGACATGGCACACGCCGAGCAGGACCCGAACCGGCAGGAAGGTCCGTCGGACGGCGGTGCCGCCGGCACACCCGGCGTCCACGACGGCGGAGCGGACGGCGGCGCGGACAGCGGAGCCGAAGGCCCGGCGGACGGCGGCGCGGCCGGCACGCCCGGCGTAGACGACGGAGGTGCGGACAGCGGAGCCGAAGGCCCGGCGGACGGCGGCACGGCCGGCACGCCCGGCGTAGACGACGGAGGCGCGGACGGCGGCGCGGACGGAGGCGCGGACAGCGGAGCCGAAGGCCCGGCGGACGGCGGCGCGACCGGCACACCCGGCGTGGACGACGGCGGCGCCGACAGCGGAGCCGAAGAGGCCGGCGGCAGCGTTTGAGCACCGTTCCCACGACGCTTCGGGACACGGCCGCGGATTTCGAGGGCCGTGTCCTGGAGACACGTCTGATCGGCCTCAGCCGCGAGGAGTTCGCTCTGGACGTCTGGGGGCGCGCCCCGCTGCTCACCCGCGGAGTCAGCGACTTCTCCGACCTGTTCTCCGCATCCGCAGTGGACGAGCTGGTCTCCCGACGCGGGCTGCGCACGCCGTTCCTCCGCGTCGCCAAGGACGGCTCCACAGCCGCCGAGTCGTCGTTCACGTCGCCGGCAGGAGTCGGCGCGTCTGTCGCGGACCAGCTGGACGACACCGCGTTGTGGCGGAGCTTCGCCGACGGCAGCACCCTGGTCCTGCAAGCACTGCAGCGCACCTGGGAGCCGGTCACGGACCTCGCGGCGCGACTCGGCACGGAACTGGGCCACCCCGTACAGGCCAATGCCTACGTCACCCCACCGCAGAACCGCGGCTTCGACGACCACTACGACGTCCACGACGTCTTCGTCCTGCAGGTCACCGGCACCAAGCGCTGGATCGTCCACGAGCCCGTGCACCCGGACCCGCTGCGCGACCAGCCGTGGACCGCTCACCGCGCCGCGGTCGCCGATGCCGCGCGGGGAGAGGCGTACATCGACACCGTGCTCGAACCCGGCGACGTCCTCTACCTGCCGCGCGGCTGGCTGCACGCCGCCCAAGCGCTGGGCGCGGTCTCGATCCATCTCACCCTCGGCGTCCACACCTGGACGCGGCACGCGCTGGCCGAACAACTCGCCGAGTCCGCGCTGGCGTTGCTGAGTGAGGATGTGGAGATGCGCGAGTCCCTCCCCCTGGGCGTGGACGGACCGGGCGACGAACTCGCCTTCGTGCGCCGACGTCTCCTCGCCGCGCTCACCGAGGCCGACCCCACTCCCCTGTTCCACCGCACCCGCCGCGGCCAGGCACGCCCCGCGCCCATGGGACCGCTGGCGCAACTGAGGGCTGTCGAGAGCCTCGCGCCCGACACGCCGGTGCGGCTTCGCGAGGCGCTGGAGGCAAGGCTGGTGGGTCGGCGCCTCGCCACCCGTGTCGGGTGGCTCGACTTCCCGGAGGCAGACCTCGCATCGGTGCTCCGGATCCTCGACGGCGGTACCCACCCGGCCGGCGGCCTCGGTCTTCCCTTCGTCGAACGACTTCTACGCGCAGGCGTACTGGTGCCCGCCGAGTCATGACAGGCGCGATGACGACTCCGGCACGATTCCTCTGCGCCGACGCCGCTCGCCTGCGCGGTGACCCGATCGCGGGCACGGCGCCGTACGGCTCGGTCTGGATCCTCATCGAGTACCGGGCCGGCTGGCCGCCCAACGGCTTCGACGGCCTCGATCTCGAACCCGAGGTCAAGGCACGGGTGTACTCCGCCGCCCAGGCGGTGCGCGCCCGCGTGCTGCTGATCAGGCGCCACGGCCGCCATCGGTCCGACGAACGGCCGCGGTGGGCCGTCCTTCGCCATGACAAGGACGGCCGCCACAGTCAGGAATGGGGAACCTGGCACGACGACAGGGACCTGGCGGACATCGTCACCGCCCTGGACGCACCCGGAGAACAGGGCCGCCCTCCCGTCGTCCTCGTCTGTGCCCACGGCCTGCACGACACCTGCTGCGCCGTCCGCGGCCGTCCGGTGGCACGCGCGCTGAGCGACGGCTGGCCGCAGCTGGTGTGGGAGTGCACGCACGTGGGGGGCGACCGGTTCGCCGCCAACGTCGCCGTCGCACCCGACGGCGTCTACTACGGCAACCTCGACGCCCTCTCGGCGACCACGGTGGTCGAGGAGCACCTGGCGAACCGCATCCACGCGGACCACCTGCGCGGCTACACCGACCTCGTCCCGCCCCAGCAGGCCGCCCTGTCCGCCGTCCTCCACCACGCGGGTCCGTCGGGTCGGCACGACTACGTGATCGAGGAGACGGTCCGGGACGACAACCGCTGGCGGATCCGCGTCACCGGCCGCCTCGCCGGACTCTCGACCTTCGAGGTCGAGGTCCACGCCCACCGGGCACGACCGCACCGCCTGACCTGCCGCGGCCTGTCACCCAGTTCGGCGGTGTACTACGAAGTCACGTCGCTTCGCGTCGGCTGATCGCCTTCCCGTCCCTCGTGCGGTGGGCTCCTGGACGTGGAGCGGTGACCGGGCGGAAACGCCGGGGCGACTCCGCGGAGCGGCCCCCACCGTGCAGCGCCGGCCGGGCGGGCGCCGTCGTAGCCCTTCACCCACCGGCACACGCGGTCAGCAGAACCAGCCGTCCTGGACCCAGCCGCGGCGGTTGATGTCACCGTATGCGAAGCCGTACGCCCAGCCGGACTGCTTGCTCTCCACCAGGAAGGTCTGGCCCTGGTAGAGGGTGCCCATCCAGGCACCCAGTGGGGCGGTGCGGACGAAGAGATCCTGGGCGCAGACGGTCTCCCGCTCGCCGATGGTGCCGTTGGCGGCCTGGGCGGAGCCCGAGGAGAACAGCAGGGTGACGCCGACGGCGGTCGCCACCGCCGCGGTGCGGATGACGCGGACGGTGCGGGGTGCGGGCATGACGTTTCCTCCCGGATTCCGGCTCACCACGAGCCGTAGCCGCCGATGCATTCGTAGCGCACGTAGCCCCAGTCGTTGGGACCGAAGTCGAAGGTGGCGGCCCAGCCGTTGTAGACCGGGTGGGCGCCGCGCGTGTGGCCGACCTTGTCACCGTAGGACAGGGTGCGCACCAGGCCGGTGGGGCCGGAGGAGCTGTTGTAGTTGGCGTAGAAGCTCGCGCTCTGGCAGACGATGATCGCGTGCTCCGGGACGACCGCGGCGTGGGCCGGAGCCTGGAGCAGTGCGGCGGCGGCGACCGCGGTGGCACCGGTCGCAAGGGCGCGCTTGATGTGCGGCATGGCGCATCGACTCCTCGCTGGTGATGGCTGGTTGACGCGCGTAAACCGTAGCCTGCTTTGGCATGCACGCAACAGACCCTTGCGGAACTCTCGAATCCGTTGACCCCGCAGCGGCGCCTCACCGCCGGAACGGCCGACGCCGGGCCGGCTGACACCGGAACGGCCGACGCCGGGCCGGCCGGCGCACCCGCCACGAGGGCCCGCCCGAGGGTGGCAGGGGTCAGCCGCAGGTCCGGTAGTCACAACCGGCCTCTCGCCGGGTGCCGTCACCGGAGAAACAAACGCCGCACGTCTATCGCGTCGGTATCGATCACTGCTAGAAGAGTGGCGCTTCAACAACTCCCAGCCCGCACGGCACCTTGAGGAGCATGTTGTCATGTTCGCGTCCAAATTGAGATGGGTTCTGCCTCCGCTGCTGGCGATGCTCGCCGCGAGCGTCGGCCTGGTCCAGCCCGCCTCCGCCGCTGCGGCGGCGGGGGAGCGGTACGTCGCTCTCGGCGACTCCTACTCCTCCGGGGTGGGCGCCGGCAGCTACCTGTCCGACAGTGGCAGCTGTCAGCGCAGCAGCAAGGCCTACCCGTCCTTGTGGGCGGCGGCCAACGCCCCGGCCTCGTTCTCCTTCACCGCCTGTTCGGGGGCGACGACCAGTACGGTCAAGAGCAGCCAGCTGACGCCGCTCGACAGCTCCACCACGCTCATCAGCGTCACCGCCGGCGGTAACGACGTCGGGTTCGCGAACGTCATGCAGACCTGTGTGCTGCAGAGCGAGGCGACCTGCGTCAACGCGGTGAACAACGCCATCACGCAGATCAACGGCACCCTGCCGGGGAGCCTTTCCTCCCTCTACGGCACCATCCGCAGCAAGGCGCCGCAGGCTCACGTCGTCGTGCTCGGCTACCCGCGCTTCTACCAGTTGAACGGCAGTTGCATCGCCGGGCTGAGCGAGACCGAGCGCGCGGCGATCAACCGGGGCAGCGACGCCCTCAACGGCATGCTCGCGAAGCAGGCCGCCGCCGCGGGGTTCTCCTACTCCAGCGTCGTGGACGAGTTCACCGGCCACGAGATCTGCTCGAGCGCCGCCTGGCTGCACAGCGTTTCGGTGCCCGTCTCCAACAGCTACCACCCCACGGCCACGGGCCAGTCCGGCGGCTACCTGCCGGCCTTCCGCTCCGCCGTCTGATCCCCCCGGGCCGCACCGCCGGGGTCTTCCGCGCTCCGAAGTCGACGCGGGTAGACCTCTCGGTCCGGTTGCTCAGCCCCGCCCAAGTCCGCACCCACTCGCCGAAGTCGGCGCCAGGAGGAAAGCCCGTGAAGTCCCTGCAGGTCCCCGAAGATCACCAGGCCCGCGCCCCCCGTACGCGAGGAACCGGCCTGCGCGCCGTCCTCACCGCACTCGCCCTCGTCCTCGGCGCCCTCTTCGCCCCCGGATTCGGCGCCCTGTCCACCGCCACCGACGCCCACGCCGTCACCAAGATCAGCCACGCCACCGCCACCTCGATGTTCCGGGCCTCCGGCATCACCTGGTCCTCGTCCGGCGGCTGCTCGGACCGCTACAACTCCACCTGCACGTCCTTCGAGCAGCTCAACCTCGCCACCGCCCAGGGCGCCCAGACCCTCAAGAGCGCCAGCGGCTGCGCCCTCAACATCACCGGCGGCACCGAGACCGGACACGCGAGCGGCACCTACTCGCACTGGAACGGCTACAAGCTCGACTTCAGCAAGTACACCTGCGTCGGCAGCTACATCAAGAACACGTTCACCTACATCGGGCTGCGCGGCGACGGGGCCCCGCAGTGGAAGTCCGGCGCCGGCAACATCTACGCCGACGAGGGCAACCACTGGGACGTGACGTTCTACAACTGCGGCGGCTGCTGAGCCGGAGCCTGCCGCGTGGCGAGGTGGGCGGTCTGCCGCGAGTTCCCGGGCAGACCGCTCCATCCTGTCCGCGAACGCATCGGCCGAAGTCTCGACGTGCTGCGCATCGCACGAGATCTCGCCGAGGTGACGGTGCCCGAATGCGCGGACTCGGTGGTCGTCGCCCTCACGGACGACGTGCTGAGCGGTGAGGACCCCGGCCTGTCGGTACGGAGCGGGCTGCCGGTCTTGCGCTGCGCCGCCACCGGCGGGTCCGACCGCGTAGGCCCACTGCCCCGCGTCGGCACGATTGCCCCACACGTCCGCCCTCGGCCCCTCAGGCCCGAGGGCGGACGTCGCTCATCGAACCGCGTCGGCCCCGTGGTCGTCCGGGTGGTCATCATGGTTCCTGAGTTCGCGCTTGAGGATCTTGCCGGTGGCGTTGGTGGGCAGGGAGTCGCGGAACTCCACGAGGCGGGGGTACTTGTAGCCTGCCATCTCCCCCTTGCACCAGGCGATCAGCTCGTCCTCGGTGAGTGCCGCTCCCCCGGCGCGGACCACGCAGGCCTTGATCTCCTCGCCGTGGCGGGCGTGCGGCACGCCGATGACGGCCGCCATGCTCACGGCGGGGTGGGTGAGCAGGACCTCCTCGATCTCCCGCGGGTACACGTTGAAGCCACCGCGGATGATCATGTCCTTGGCCCGGTCCACGATGTAGAACCATCCGTCGGCGTCGCGGCGTGCCAGGTCTCCGGTGCGGAACCAGCCGTTGCGCATCACCTCGGCGGTCGCCTCGGGCCGGTTGTAGTACCCCTTCATGACGTTGTGGCCGCGGACGACGATCTCGCCGATGGCGTCGGCGCCGCGGACCGGCGCCCAGTCCTTGTCGACCAGGTCGACCTCGGCGCCCCACACGGGGCGGCCGATGGAGCCGGGGCGTGCTTCTTCGCCGCGCGGGGCGAAGGTGGCCGCGGGGCTGGTCTCCGAGAGGCCGTACCCCTCCATGATGGTGACCCCGAAGCGCTCGCTGAACCGGCGGTGGATCTCGACCGGCAGCGCGGAGCCTCCCGACCCGGCCATGCGCAGGTTCCCGGCGATCCGCGACAGGTCCGCTTCGGGTGCCTTCGCTTCGAGGAGGGCCCAGTACATCGTGGGGACACCGGCGAAGAAGGTGACCGCGTGGCGCTGCATCAGGGACAGGGCGGACCGTGCGTCGAACCGCGCCAGCAGTACCAGTGTCGCCCGCGAGGCGAGACCGGCGTTCATCTGCACGACCTGGCCGAAGGAGTGGAAGAGCGGCAGGCTGATCAGGTGCACGTCGTGCTCGACCTCGCCGAACAGCTTGTGGCAGGTCAGCACGTTGAGCATCACGTTGGAGTGGGTGAGCTCAGCGCCCTTGGGGCGGCCCGTGGTGCCGGAGGTGTACAGGATGACCGCCGTGTCACCGGGCTCCGTGGCCACCGTCTCGAAGTCCGCGCCGTGGTCGGCCAACGCCGCGTCCAGGGTCTCGGCACCCGCGATCGGGGAGTTCTCGGTGGGAGAGGCGGTCATCAGGAAGAAGGCATCGCAGCCGGGAGCCTCACCGAAGCCGGACCAGCCCTCCTCGCCCGTCGGAAGGTCCGGGCCGCCCTCGAAGCAGAAGTAGGCCTTGGCCTCGGAGTCGGCCAGGTGGTAGGCGATCTCCCGGCCCTTGAGCAGCACGTTGAGCGGGACGACCACCGCGCCGGCCTTGAGGATGCCGTAGTAGACGATCGGGAACCACGGCAGGTTCGGGCAGGACAGCGCGACCTTGTCGCCCGGGCCGATGCCGCGGGCGTGCAGCAGGTTGGCCACGCGGCGGGCGGCCGCGTCCAGCTCCGCGTAGGTCAGGGTCTGGGTGCCGAGGACGACCGCCGTGCGGTCGGGCACGCTGCGGGCGCTGTTCTCCAGCAGGGCGGCGAGATTGAGCATGAAATCTCCGTAGGGGATGCTTCGGCGGGCGCCATGGGCGTCGCGTGGCGGATGCCTGGAACGCCGAGGGCCGGGGTCAGCCCCGCAGCGCGGCGGCGAAGAGTGCGGGCAGTTTCGACAGGCGCGGCGCCGCCGTGAAGCGGGTGAGTCGCTCCACCGTGGTCAGCGCCGTGCGGTGGGTCACGAAGTACGGGGGGCGCGGCGACAGCGACGGGTCGCCCGTGACCAGTCCACGCGGGGCCGGTGTGAACGGGGCGCGCAGCACGGTCTTCTCGACGTCTTCGAGCATGAACGCGTTGTGCACGAAGCCGATGCCGCTGCCGATGTCCTGGCGGGTGTGGCCGGGGAAGGCTCCCCAGGGGGTGTACCCGAGCAGGAAGCCCACGGCCGACCAGCAGTTGACGCCCAGTGTGCCGTAGCGAAGATCGGCGATCGCGGCGGCCACGGCCTCCCCGTGTGCCTTCTCGGTCCTCGGGTGGACGATCAGGGTCGCGCCGAGGGTGCCGGGCAGCGTGTCGTTGGCGAAGTCGACGGCGTGGCGCAGGAAGGCGTCCGGAGTCGCGCCGGGCAGGCGTACGACGCCGAGGGCGCTGCCGAAGACCTCGTCGAGGACGAGGAGGTCTTCGTGGTCGGTGATGTCGGGCACGAGCAGCCGGCAGCCGTCGCCGAGTTCCTCCGCCGTCGGATGCGCCGCGCGTACGGCGGCGAGCCGGTCGGCCGCGCCCGGGTAGTAGTCGGTACGCGGGGGCAGCTCGCGCAACAGCCGCCGGATCTCGTCGAGCAGCCGCTCGGTGCCGTCCCAGTCGCGGGGCAGCACCAGGATCTGGCTGGCGATGCAGTTGTGGCCGGAGTTGTTCATCTTGCCGGTGACGATGTGCTCGGCCTGGAAGCGGACGTCGGCATCGCTCCACGGGCCCGGCACCACGATGCAGGGACTGACGCCGCCCAGTTCGCTGCTGAAGGGCTTGGCGATCAGCGGGAGGTCGTCACGGCGGCGGCGCTCGGCGTCCTCGTCGGTGCCCCAGACGAGGGCGTCGTGGGTGCGGTCGCTGCCGGTGACGTGAAGGGCGTCGACGCCTGCGTGGCGGGCGAGGTAGCCGCCCTCGGCCGCGCCGCCGTCGACGAAGCGAAGCCAGCCCCGTTCGACGAACTCGGCGAAGACGTACTCGAAGTGGGGGCGCAGGTAGGCGTTGACCGGGTTCATCTTGGCGATGACGACCTGGCCCTCCACGTAGAGCTTGTGCAGGACGTCGAGCGCGGTGATGGCGGCGACGTTGCCGGCGCCGAGCACCAGGGCCAGAGCCGGGTCTCCCTGCCTGCCCCGGTACTCCCCCGCGGCGCACGCCTCCGCCTGCTCCGCCGTGACGCCGGGGCGCATCCACACCTGGGCCGTGAACCCGTTGAGCAGCAGGGCGTCCCAGGCGGTGGCGGGGAAGACGTCCACGCGGGTACGGCCGTTCTCCTCGCGGACCGTCGTGCCGTCCAGCGGGTCCTTGCCCGCGGCGATCCGTCGAAGGACGTGCAGCAGCGCCGCGGCGTTCTGGACCAGGGCCCAGGGGCCGCCGATCCAGTCCTCCGCCGCCCACGGGGAGGCCGGTCCGTACCCCTTCGCCAGGGCGGCCGCGCCGGCCATCTCGGCCGCCCGTGCGACGACGCGCGGCTGCAACCGCTCCAGGAGGGCGATGCGTTCGGTGAGTGAAGTGGCGGCCCAGGACGCGGCGTTGCCGCGCACGAGGGCCACCGTGCGATCGAGGAAGTCGGTGTCGAGGGCGCTGGTGTTCAACGTCGTTCCTTGCGAAGGTCGGGAGCCGGGACGGCGGGACCCGCTCCGAGCTCTGTGTGCGGAGCGGACGACACGCGTGGGGTCACGCGGACAGCCGGCGGGCGTCGCGGTCGGGGTCGATCAGCGTGAGGGCGGCGGTTCCGCTCAGCAGGAGCACGGCGCCGGTGATCAGGGCCGCGTGCCGGTAGCCCTCCGTACCGTGGGCGTCCACGAGGTGCCCGATCAGCGTCGGGACGATCAGGCCGGCGGTGGTCACCACGGCGTTCATGATGCCGAGGGCGCCGCCGCGACGATCGGCCGGCGCCAGTTCCGTGACGGTGGTGACGGCGACGCTGCTCATCGCTCCGGGGATCCCGAATCCCGCGACCACGAGCACGGCTGTCACGGCACCGGCCGGGGCCACCGGCAGGGCGAGGCACGCGGCCGCGCCCATGAGCAGCAGTACGCCGCCGAGGCCGCCGCGGGCCCGTCGGCTCGGGGTCCCGCGGCGCAGCAGCCATCCGGTGAGGCCGGCCTGCCCGAGCACCACGACGCCGCCCAGCCCCCAGACCAGCATCACCATCCACGTGGACCCTGCCGAGGTGTAGCCCAGGGCGTCCTGGAGGTACGAGGGCAGCCAGACGAGGGCGAAGGCGATGACCCAGTAGGTGCCGAAGTAGGCGGCCGTGGCACCGATCCAGGTGCGGGTCGCGAGGATCCGCCGGTACGGCGTCCCGAGCCCGCCCGTCGGTCCGGCCGGACCGTGCTCGGTCTCCGACGCGGCCGCGTACGGTCCCTCCCCGCCGAAGGGGATCCACAGCAGCGCCCACCCGACACCGACGAGCGCCACCGCGGCGACGGCCGAGCGCCAGCCGTGGTGCTGGATCACCCAGGTCAGTACGGGAGCGGCGACCAGGACCCCCAGGGTGATTCCCAGGACGATCACGGCCCCCGGCAGGTTGCGCCGGTGGTTGGGGAACCACGACAGGGTGGCCTGCTGGGCGACGGGGAAGGCGGGCCCCTCGGCGGCGCCCAGGAGGACACGTGAGGTGATGAGCACCGCGAGCCCTCCGCCCACCGCCAGCGGTGCCTGGGAGACGGACCACAGGACGGCCATGGCCAGAATCAGCCACTTGGGCCGTATGCGGTCCGCGAGCAGCCCCACCCCGGCCCCGGAGAGGGAGAACAGGAGGAAGAAGGCGCTGCTGGCGAGCCCGAAGGCCGACGCGGACAGGCCGAGGTCCTGGCGGATCTCCTCCGCGGCCAGACCGAGCACGGACTTGTCGGCGAAATTGATCATCATGAAGACGACGAGCAGCGCGGTGACGGTCCAAGCGCGGCGTCTCGTTCTGCTCGGCACCTTCGGGGGGCCGGCGGGCACAGCGGGTGCGACGTCGGTGTCGGTCACAAGGACTCCGCGGGGGCTGGATGGGGAGGGGAGGAGGGGCGCGAGGCCGGTCAGGCGAGCGGGACGCCCGCGATGGCGATGCGCTCCATGACACGGCGCTGCGGGAAGTAGTCGTTGATCGCGTAGTGCTGGGTGGCGATGTTGTCCCACACCGCGACCGAGCCCGCCTGCCAGCGGAAGCGCACCTGGTACTCGGGGATGCGGGCCTGGAGCACGAGCTCGTCGAGGAGTTCGCGGCTCTCCGCGTCCGACAGGCCGACGATCCGGGTGGTGAAGGGCTCGTTGACGTAGAGCAGCTTGCGGCCGGTGCGCGGATGGCGGACGACGACCGGGTGCTCGACGGCCGGCAGGTTCTCACGGAGCGCGGCGATCTGGCTCGCGGTCATCACGGCGCCCCAGCTCGGCTCCCAGTCGTGCACGGCTGTCAGCCCCTCGATCCGGGCCTTCATGGACTCGGTGAGGTTGTCGTAGGCGGCCGCCATGTCGGCCCACATGGTGTCGCCGCCGGCGGACGGGACCTCGACGGCACGCAGTACGGAGCCGAGTGCCGGCGCGGCCATGAACGAGTGGTCGCTGTGCCAGATGTTCTCGTTGCCGATGGCCATGGCGTCCTTCGCCAGGCGGGAGACGCCGTTGGAGTTGCCCTTGGGGAAGAAGGGGTTCGGTTCCGGCTGACCCCACAGGGCGGAGAACGCGAGCTGGGACTGCGGCTCGAACGCGTGCTGGTCGCGGAAGAAGAGCACCTTCCACTCCAGCAGGGCCTGCCTGAGCTCCTCCCCGAGCTCCTCGCCGATCGGGAGCGAGAGGTCGACGCCTTCGACCTCGGCGCCGATGTGCGGGGTGAGCGGGCAGATGTCCAGGAGCCGGTAGTCGGGCTGGCCCGCGTCCGGCGCGATGCGGTCGAGGGTGCGCTTCCCGTAGTGCATCAGCGGCTTGTCGAGCGCGGGGGCGGGGGTGGTGACGGCGGTGTCCATGGTTCCTGGTTCCTCCCTGACGAGGCCGAAAATCGTTACTGGGAGTATCGTTATTGGGGTACGGCAAGGCAAGAGGCCCGAGGGGAAGAAAAAGAGAGCCGGGAGCCGCCGCCGGAAGTCGTCAGCCGACCGGGCCGACGGCGCGGGCGACGAGATCGACCAGCTTGTCCACGAAACGGACGTCGGGCATCTCCTGCTCACCGATCAGCCGGAAAATCAGCGGCGCGGCCACCAACGTGGCCGCGGCACGGACATCCGTGTCCGGACCCACGTCACCGCGGGCGATCCCCCGTTCGAGGATGCGCCTCGTCTCGCTCGTGATCCGCTCGGTGTACTCCGCGTACTGCCCCCGCACCGCGCCCGCCTCGGCAGCCGCCCCGATGAGCCCCGCGATCAGCCGGTCCGAACCCGGCAGCCGGTACGCCTCCAGACGAGCGGTGAGGACGAAGCGGAGCTCGGCGCGGAAGTCACCCAGGTCCGGCACCGAAAGGATGCCGATCCGGGTCTCCGCGGCGGCGATGATCAGATCCTGCTTGGTGGGCCACCGCCGATAGATGGCGGGCTTGCTCACCCCGGCACGTGAGGCCACGGCGTCCATCGTGACCGCCCCGATCCCCTGCTCGGTGACCAGGTCCACGACCGCCTTGAGAACGGATCCGGTCACCCGCTCCTCGCGCGGGCGCCCCGGCCCTCGTACTGCCCCATCCGGTTGTCTGTCCACCATGCGCAGAGCCTACGGTCTCCGCCAGGAGCCGGACGATGTCATGGGTGGGCCTTGGAATCTTCTCGGCCCCGCGCCTCGGCCGCCACGGAGAACCTTCAGCCGACCCTGCCGGAGGCGCCTGCTGCGCCCTCGACGACAATGCGGGGCGAGGCGGACGAACCCGTGATGCGCTGTCGGCGAGCAGTCCCCGTCGCACGGGTGCTCGGCCGACACCTTGGGCCCCCTGGAAGCGGCGGCCAGCCCGCCGTTTCCCGGCGGCGGCGCAAGCACCGCTCAAGTACTGCCGACGGGCGAGGCGGGCCTCGGACGGCGAGTCGGCCGCGTGTCCGGGGGATCACCTGGGCGAGATGACGTCGACCCTGTCGCCCAGGCGATCTCCGGCGCCTCCTCCCGGGCCGGAACCACCGGCAGGACGATGCGGGACGGCTGGGCGGCGCCGTGGAAGATCTGCCGCAGGGCCACTCGGGCCGTGATCGCGTCCCGCTGTGGGCACCTCGCCGTCGCCGGTCAAGCCCTGGAACCAGTCGGGCACGCGCCGCCCGGTGGGCTGGGTTCACGGACCCGCGGGCAGCGTGACCGGCCTGCCGGCCCGGCACACGGCGGTGAAGCAGTCGACCGCACCCCGGCTGAAGATGTCGTACCAGCCGCCGACCCGGAAGGCGGGCAAGCCGACCTCATCGTGCAGTCCGGCGACGCGGCAGGGCCGCGCCCGGCCGAACTCCCGCCGGAAACGCTCGTAGCCGAGCTCAGGGAGGTCACACCGGGCGAACGCGGGAAACCGCCCCGCGGGCAGCTCCGCGCAGCGGTCGTTCATCAGGCCGGCGAGATCCGGTACGAGCCGGGTGATGCCGCTCACGAGCCTGTTCGGGTCGGTGCGGTGACGCCGCATCAGGGCGTCCTGCGTAAGGAGCCCGGGTGCCGGCGTCCTGCGTAAGGAGCCCGGGTGCCGGCGTCCTGCGTAAGGAGCCAGGGTGCGGTGATGCCGAGCTCGATCACGCGACCGCGCGTCCCACAGCCGTCATCCGGATCGGACCACGCGCTCCGCGGCGCGATCGCCTTCAGCTCCGGCAGCTTCGACAGCTCCGCCATCCACTGGGCGTTGCCGAATCGACCGACGCCGATCAGGCCGACGGAGCCGTTCGGGCCGGGAAGGGCCGCGGCCCACCGTGCGGTGTCGTAACCGTCGCGCTCTTCATGCGTCCACGGCTCCCACTCGCCCTCGGAGGCGAACCGGCCCCGGGTGTCCTGAATGACCCTCGGAGGGCAGGCGTCAGCCGGCCAGACGGTCGAGCTTGCGGATCCGCTTGTCGAGGATCCCGGCGGGAGCCATGCGGCGGAGCATGCTCGCGCGCCCGGCCACGAGACCGGCGGCGTACCGCAGCTTCGGCTTCGGGTCGGGCGGCTCGCAGGGCGCCTCGGCTCGCGAGGCCGCTCGAAGAGGGGTGCGTCAGCGCACGCCTGCCGCATCGAGCAGGGTGGCCACGGTGGGCGCGATGAGCCCGGTCAGCTTGTCGGCCTGGATTCCCGCGCGGGCGCTGGCACCGTCGAAGACCAGGCTGAGCTGCCGGGCCAGCAGGTCGGGATCCTGCGCGCCGCCCTTTTCGGCCTCCGTGCGGAAGAACGCCGTCAGGTTCGCCTTGATCCGGTGGGCCACCCGGCTCGCGGGGTGGCTCTGATCCTTGAGTTCGATCTGGACCGCCAGGTACCGACAGCCCCGGAACTCGGGCGCGCCCGCCTGCCGTTCCACCTGCTCGAAGACGTACAGGATCCGCTCGCGGGGCGATCGACCGTCATCCACCGCGGGCAGGAGCCCGGCCACGAAGGCGGAGGCGCGCTCCTCAAGGCTTGCCGCCAGCAGCTCGTCCTTGCTCTCGAACAACTGGTACATGGAGCGCTTCGACACCCCTGCCGCCTTGCACAGCGCCTCGATGCCGATGCCGACGCCGTCCCGATAGGTCAGTGCGGCTGCCGCCTCCAACAGGCGCTCTCTGGAGCTCGGCTTCACTTGGGTGGTCATAGGACGAGGCTAACTCGAATCGCACGAAATAAAAACCGATCGGTTTCCAGGGGTGTCGGGGCGCTGCGATCAACCGCGCCCCGACGATTCCTGCTCAGTGAGCCATCACGGGCTCGCCCTCCGACGGAGCCAGAGCCCGATTCGGAATCAGGAACGCCGCAAGCACCGCGCCGACCACGAAGATCCCGGCGCCCCACGCCAGAGTGGCCGTGTAGCCCTCGACCCCGGCCTGCGCCGCGGTCAGCGCGCCGGGCTTGTGCGAGGACAGGTAGTCGGTCGCGGCCGATGAGGCGACGGTGGTCAGCAGCGCCGTGCTGATCGAGCCACCCATCTGCTGGCTGGTGTTGATCAGCGCCGAGGCGACGCCCGTGTCCTCGTGGTGCACCCCCGCGGTGGCGCCCTGGAACGCGGTGGTCATCACTCCCCCGAGGCCGAGCCCCAGAAGGATCATGCCGGGCATGATGTCGGCGACGTAGCCGCTGTCCAGTGCGAGCCGGTTCAGCAGGGCCAT
The DNA here is from genome assembly GCF_056436715.1 of Streptomyces sp. NPDC043176. NCBI lineage: Bacteria > Bacillati > Actinomycetota > Actinomycetes > Kitasatosporales > Streptomycetaceae > Streptomyces > Streptomyces sp. NPDC043176. The sequence goes on along the minus strand of NZ_JBWKCA010000010.1, from coordinate 262,826 downwards.
GCCGGCCGCGGCGACCAGGAAGCCGGCGCTGACCACGATCTTCGGGCCGACCCTGGGCAGCAGCAGCGAAGGTGCCGTGGTCGACGCGGCCACGATGCCCCCGACCATCGGCAGGAACGCCAGACCCGTCTTGATCGGCGAGTAGCCGATGCCGGCCTCCAGGTAGTAGGTCAGGAACAGGAAGATCGAGAACATCCCCATGCCCACGACGAACACCGCCAGGAACGAGCCGCCGCGGGTCCGGTCCAGCACGAGTCGCAGCGGCAGCAGCGGATTCGCGACCCTGGACTGCAACCACACGAATACCGCGAGCAGCACCACACCGACGGTCATGGAGCCGAGGGTGACGGGGTCGGTCCAGCTGGTGGATTCGACGTGCGCGAACCCGTAGACGACGGCGAACAGCGCGGCGCTCACCACGATGGTGCCCGGCATGTCGAGTTTGGGCCGCTCGGTGACCGCAGGCTTGGCCGGCAGCAGCAGCGCACCGACCAGCGCGACGGCCGCGAAGACGACGTTCACGTACATCACCCAGCGCCACGACACCCATTCGGTGAGCATGCCGCCCAGCAGTAGCCCGATCGCGCCACCCGCACCGGACAGCGCGCTGAAGATGCCGAAGGCCTTCGCCCTCTCGGACCGTTGGGTGAAGGTCACGCTGAGCAGCGAGAGGGCCGCGGGTGCCAGCAGCGCGGCGAAGAGGCCCTGGGCCACACGTGCCGCGACGAGTATTTCGAAGCTCGCGGCCGCGCCACCGACAACGGACGCGCCCGCGAAACCGATCAGGCCGGTCACGAAGGTGGTACGTCGACCGAACAGGTCACCGAGTCGGCCGCCGAGCAACAGCAGGCTGCCGAACGCCAGCGCGTAGCCCGTGATCACCCATTGCCGGCTGCCGTCGCCGAAACCGAGGTCGTGTTGCGCTGCGGGCAGCGCGATGTTCACCACGGTCGCATCGAGCGTGACCATGAGCTGCGCCACGCCCAGGACGACAAGCACCCACCAGCGCACGGCATGTGAGCCGCGGCGGCCCGAGTCTGTTTTCCCGGAGGCGGGCGCCCCTCGGTCGAAGGTGGTACTCACTTTTCCCCTTTGTCGCCGGGCATGGACCGAACACCGAGCGGAAACCGATCGGTTTCCAGTGAGGGAAACAGATCGGTTTCCACAATGCAAGTCGGCAGGCGGGCTCCGATCACCGGCCACCACGGTCAGCCGCACGAGGCCGCCGCCCCGGCGAGGGCCTGGCGGGCGGTCGGCAGGTCCAGCCCGCAGACCGCTTGCGCGGCCTGCGCAGCTCCTCCCGCCCCTGCGGGCTCAACGGGCACTCACCGCCCGCACCCGAAGCCGCCGCGGCCCTCGACCGCGCGGTCCACCGGCCCGGCGATTCCGGGTCGACTCCCCGCTCGCGCCACCGCCGGTACGCGCCGCCCGCCGGACTCCACCACCGCGACCGCGTCCTGCTCGAACTCCCCCGAGTACCTCGCAATACCCATGAGGCCACCCTCGCCGCGGTCACCTGGACCCCGCCCGGAACCGCGGGTACGGGCGATGGGGCCGGCGGCCGTTTCGCTCCCTCTTCGGCACCGGCCGCGGCCTTGCGGCCCGTAGCCTCGTCACGCACAGCGCACCCCCACCTGCTGCTGTCGTGATGTCCGAACCTCGGACGGCGAGCAGAATTGACGTGAGGTCCCCGTCCGCCGACGAGTGGCGCACTCGGCTTCCGCATGTGCGCGTGGAAGGGCAACTGGTGTCATCGAATCCAACGGGGGCGCAGGATCCCGGGCCGGTCTGGTCGGAGCCGGGAACCTTGCTGGAGCACGTGGCCGTCGCCGTGCTCGGGATGGATGACGAGGACCGGATCTGCTACTGGGGACCCGGCGCGCAGAGGCTTTTCGGATACGAGGCCGACGACGTCCTTTCCAAGCCCGCCGCAACCCTCTTCCCCGCCGCCCCCACGGACGGGACCAGTGCGGCGGAACGGCTCGCGGAACGTGGCCGCACCCTGGGTTACTGGCGGGTAAGAATGCCCGCCCTGCACCGGGACGGCACGGTCTTCGACTGCGGATTCCGGGTCTTCCCGGTGACGGGCGGTCAAGGCCGCACCGTCATCGTCGGCCTGGCCAGCAGGGGCGACGAACTCGACCGGGTGAAGACCAACCTCGCCTTTCTCGACGCGCTCTTCGAGACCTGCCCGATCGGACTCGTCATGCTCGACGAGGACCTGCGCTACGTCCACCTCAACCAGGCCCTCGCCGACATGGACGGCATCCCGATCGAGGACCACATCGGGCGCAGCATGGAAGACTTCATGATCACGTCCGACGGCGGCGAGTACCGGCGCATGCTGCACGCCGTCGCCGACGGGGGGCGGCCCGTCGTGAGCGCGCTGGTCGTTCTTCGCACGCCGGGCCGTCCCGACCGGGACCAAGTGCGGTCGGTGAGCTTCTTCCCGTTGAGCCAGGCGGGCGATACGCGGCCGGGATTGGGCGGTCTCCTCGTGGACGTCACCGACCGCGAGCAGGCCATCGTGGAAGCGACGGCCGGACGGCAGCGGCTGGCTCTGCTGGACCGGGCCGCGGCCCGGATCGGCACCACGCTGGACGTGGACGTCACCGCCCGTGAGCTGGTCGAAGCGGCCGTTCCGGAGTTCGCCGACGCCTCCGTCGTGGAAGTCGTGGAGTGGATGGACGAACCCGAGGTGTTCGACCCGGACCTCCCCCTGGTCACGCGACGGATCGCATCCGGCACCAGTCTGCCGCCCCCGGCACCCGAACTCGTCGGCGGACTGGAGCGCGTGACGTACCCGCCGGGCTCGACGATCCACGAGACACTGAGAACGGGTCTGCCCGTCTGCGTCCCCGTGAACGATGAGTTCATGACACGGACCGTGATCCACCAGGCCCGCAGCCAGTTGCTGATCGACAGCGGCCTGACCTGCCTTCTCATCGCTCCCCTCATCGCCCGGGGCAAGGTCCAGGGAATCACCATGTTCGGCCGCTCCGCCGCCCGCCCGGCCTTCACCGAGCAGGACCTCAGCTTGGCCGGCGAACTCGCCTCGCGCGCCGCCCTGTGCCTGGACAACGCCCGTCTCTACAGCCAGGTCCAGGAGATCGCGCTCACCCTCCAGCGCGCGCTGCTCCCCACCGCCGTGGCGACCAACCCGTCCCTGCGCATCGCCCACCGCTACCTCCCCGGCAGCCACCTCACGGAGGTCGGGGGCGACTGGTACGACGTGATCGACCTGCCGGGCGGCCGGGTGGCCCTCGTGGTCGGCGACGTCATGGGACACGGCGTACCGGCGGCCGCGGCGATGGGCAGGCTACGGATCACCGCCAAGGCGCTGGCCCGCCAGAACCTGGAACCCGACAGCCTCCTCATGGAACTCGACGCCTGTGTCCAGGAAGCGGGCATCGAGCTGGCGACCTGTCTCTACATCCACTACGACCCCGCGACGGGCCGCGCCCGCATCGCGAACGCCGGCCACCCCCCGCCCCTCGTACGCGAACCGAACGGCTCGGTGAGGATCATCGACAACGGGCCGGGGGTCCCCCTCGGTGTCGGCGGCTTCCCCTTCGGCACGCTCGAGATCGCACTCCAGGAGGGCGACATCCTGGCCCTCTACACCGATGGGCTCATCGAGGCGCGCGGCAAGGACATCGACGAGGGCATCGGAGCACTCCGCACCCAACTGGCTTGTGCTACTGGCACGTTGGACGATACGGCCGACAGCATCCTCACGCACCTGCTGCCGGCCGGCCCGAGCGACGACACCGTGCTCCTCCTCGCCCAGGTCACTGAGCCTAGCCATCCATCGGCCCCGAGACCGACGGACGACGACGCCTGAGTCCGGGCGGGCCGAAGACGCGTGGGACACGACGGACTTCGGCCCCGGGCACCGGGCACCGAGTCTTACGTGAATTGCGTCGCAGAGGTCAGCTGCCTGCGCGGCCGCAACGAGGCCGTCGTGGGGGTGGATCTGGAGATCGCGGCCGGTGAACGCGTCGCGCTGACCGGCACGAACGGGTCCGGGAAGACGACGCTGCTGCGCGCGGTCCTCGGGCTGCACCGGCACACGAGCGGTTCCATCGAGGTCGGCGGGCGTGACTCTGGTACGAGACGACATCGAAGCCCTGGCCGACGGCCGTACGCCTCGCCCGGCGCGCCCTGGGCGCGATCCGCGCCAACTTGGCCTGGGCCTTCGGCTACAACATGGTGACCGTACCCCTGGCCATGGTGGGCCTGCTCAACCCGATGCTCGCGGCCGCGGCGATGTCGGCGAGCTCGCTGCTGGTGGTCGGCAACAGTCTGCGCCTGCGCGCCTGGCAGCCTTCGTCGGCACCGCGCCGCCGAAGGCGATGACGCCGGCGAACGCCGGCGGCCCGCCCGGAGCAGTACCGGGGCGAGCCGTCGACGGGCGCGCCCGTCAGGCCGGGGAGGCTGCCGGGGCGAGAGCCCCCGGGACGGCCAGACGGTCCAGCGCGCCGGCCTTGGCCTGGGCCACGAGGTCGGCGAACTGTTCCTCGCTCATCTGCACGTGCTGTCCGAAGTCGTCGGTGATGCGGATGCGCCTGTCCTCGGGGGCATCGACATCCACGAAGAGCTGCGGGCACCCGCAGTCACACTTTCCGCAGAAGGTCGCGATCGGTTCCGGACTCGTCTCGGGCATGTGCGCCACCTCGCCGTTTCGGGATTCGTGGTCGTTCCGGCACGTCAAGGCTGCCCAGCAGCCGATCTCGGCCAAACCGGTCCCACACATGAGGAAAAGCACCAGGGTGCCGGGGAACCGAGCAGGGCTGTCACGCGACTGCATGCCCTGTCCGCAACCATCCAGTCTCGCCCGCTCCGTCCCTTATATCTCGGCTGTGATTCCGCCCACCCTGATGCCTTGCCCTCGGGCTCGAAAGACCGCCGTGCGAGGCACGTAGAGCGCAACACCCGCCCGCCATGGGCATGATGATCGCGCGCGGCGTCCTCCGGCCGGGAGCATCGCTTCAGGCGGCACGCCGAGGACAGGCCGGCCGACCGATACCTTGTGCCGGTGCACGGACGGGGCAGCTGGCTGACGCGGACTTCGAAGGGTCTGCTCTGCGCTTCCGCCTGCCTGTTTCTGGGTGCGATCAGCCACGTCGCCGCCGGAGGGTCGCTGCCGGACGCCAGGGACCTCGGAGTCGTCTTCGCGGGCCTGACCTTGCTGGGCACCGTCCTCTTCGGCGGCCGCCGCCGGCGCTTCGACGTGACCACCGCCGTCCTGGGCACGACCCAGTTCGGCCTCCACCTGGTCCTCCACCGGCTGTCGATGGTGCCGCTCGCGGGCGACGAGGACGGGCACGCCACGACCGGCCACCCTCCCGGCGCACACGCGCACCTGCACATGCACATGCACATGCAGACGGCGGAGACGGCCCACTCAAGCTCCGCGCACACCATGACCGCCCCGATGACGGCGGCACACGCCCTGGCCACGCTGGGAACCGCGCTGTGCGTCGTCCACGGGGAACGGGTCCTGCTGCGGCTCGCCGCCCTGGTCCTGCCCCGCCTCGGCCTCGCCGACCTCGCGCTCTGCCCCCTACCGCCCACGCGCCGGACGCCGGCACCGTTCACGGGCGGCCATGTCCGACTCCGCGTGCTTCTGGCCCGGTGCCGCCCCCGACGAGGGCCTCCCCTGGTGATCCCGGCCTGATCGCCCGTACGCGATCACGACACCCGCCCTTGTGGCGGCTCCCTCACCACTTATCGGCTTCGTCGTACGCGCGCGTCGAGACGCCGCGCGTACCCCCAGGGGAAACACTCATGTCTTCGACCATTGATCAGGACCCGCAGAGAACGGCCTCCGCCACGGAGGCGACACCCGCCGGACGGTCCTGGCAGGGCATACGGGCCCTGCTGGTCCGGCTCCACTTCTACGCCGGGGTGTTCGTCGCCCCGTTCCTCCTCGTCGCCGCGCTCACCGGCCTCGTCTACACCTTCACCCCGCAGCTCGACCAGCTCGTCTACGGCGACCAGCTGCGCGTCGAACAGGTCGGCGACCGGCCCCGCCCGCTGTCCGAGCAGATCGCCGCGGCCCGCGCCGCGCACCCGGAGGGCACCCTGTCCTCCGTCATCACCCCCGCCGATCCGGAGGACACCACGCGCGTGGTGCTGTCCGTTCCCGAGCTGGGCGAGAAGCAGCGCACGGTCTTCGTCGACCCGTACACCGCGAAGGTGCGGGGCGACATCACCACCTGGTTCGGCTCGACGCCGCTGACCACCTGGCTCGACGACCTGCACCGCAACCTGCACCTCGGTGAGACGGGCCGCCTCTACTCCGAGGTCGCCGCGAGCTGGCTGTGGGTGCTCGTCGCGGGCGGCCTGATCCTGTGGCTCGGCCGCAGCCGCGGTCAGCGCGCGAAGTCCGCGAAGGGCGTCCTCCTCCCCGACCGCACCGCCCGCGGCGTACGACGGACGCGCGGCTTCCACGCCGCGACCGGCGTCTGGCTCGCCTTCGGCCTGCTCTTCCTCAGCGCCACCGGCCTGACCTGGTCCCAGTACTCCGGCGAGCGCTTCGGGCAGCTGCTCGACGCCGCCAAGGGGCACGCGCCGGAACTGGACACCGTGCTGCCCGGCGCGCAGCCTCCGGCCGCGGAGGCGGGCGGAGAACACGCCGGACACGCCGGACACGGCGGGCACGCGAAGCCCGCCGACCCCGATCCGGCCGCCTTCGACACGGCCCTCGCCACCGCCCGGAAGACGGGCCTGGCCGGCACCGTCGAACTGACGCCGCCCGCCGACGCCTCCAGCGCGTGGGTCGTCGCACAGACGGACGACGTCTGGCCGGTCCATTACGACCGGGTCGCCGTGGACACCGCCAAGGGCGAGGTCACCGCCCACACCCGCTGGGCGGACTACCCGCTCCTGGCCAAGCTGAGCAAGCTCGGCGTCCAGGGCCACATGGGCGTGCTCTTCGGCATCGTCAACCAGATCGTCCTGGCCGTCGTGGCCCTCGGCCTGATCCTCATCACCTTCTGGGGCTACCGCATGTGGTGGCAGCGCCGCCCGACCCGCGAGGACCGCGCCGCCCTCCTCGGCAAGGCCCCCGCCCGCGGCGCCTGGCGTCGCCTGCCCGTACCCGCGCTCGTCCTCGGCACCCCGGCCGTCGCCGCGCTGTGCTGGGCCCTGCCCGTCCTCGGCTGCACGCTGCTCGCCTTCTTGGCGGTGGACGTGATCGCCGGCCTGGTCCGACGCGGCCGGACGGCCTGACACACCCGGGGAGGGCGTACGAGACCGCGCCCTCCCCACCCGAGAACTCCCGACACCGGCACGTCGCGCGGGAGCGAATCACCTGGCCCCGCTGACGCCCAAGGGTGCCCGCATGATCCGCGACGTGGAGCCCGAACCGGCTGCCTCTTCACGGCAACTCGTCGATGTCGCATACCGGGACGGCCTGGAAGTATTGCCCGGCGGACGGCCACGATCGGCTCGGGAACGTCGACCTCGCATCGGCCGGCCCTTCGACCCCACCAGGGCGCCGACGCCTCCGTGCCCAGCTCACACCGCCCGTTGAACTGGTGGTCGCGGAACTATCCTCCTGCGCATGCACCTACAAAGATCGAAGTCGTGGCGCCGCGTCATAGGCGCTGTCGCCGCGGCCGTTCTCCTCGGCGCCGGACAAGCCGCCGCCCTGGAGACCACTCCCGGTGATCCGACGAACAGCGCCTACACTTTCGAGCCGCTGCGCGTGATGACCTGGAACGTCTGCGGCGAGGCCGGTGGTCTCGGCCCGTGGTCCACCGGATACTGCCCGGACCGCAACACGCGGCTGCCTGACGACTCCGACACTTTGAAGAAGGCTTACGACGTCGCCAACCTCATCAACCAGGAGAACTTGGACGCCGTCCTGCTCCAAGAGGTGTGCGGGGGAACGCTGAACAGCACCAAAGCCGGCCTGCCCGACAACCCCAGCCAGCTCGACCAGATCCTCCGCCTGCTGACCCCGGCCGGGGCCTGGACGGCTGTGTCGGCGGTCACCCCGCGTTCCTCCGACGGCAAGTCCTTCTGCCGCAACACCCTCTCGGGCGACGTGAGCATGGCGATTTTGGTGAAGGGCGACGTCGAGTGGTCCCGCGAGACGCCCCTGCCCGTGCCGGCCGGGGCACAGCAGAACCCGGGCAAGGTCCTTTGCGCGGGAGTGGCCGGGTGGGAGACCCACCTGTGCACCACGCATCTCACCAACTACGGTGATCTCCCTGACGATGCGGCCGCCTACCAGGCGCAGATCGACACCGTCGCCGGCCAGGTGGACGACTTCCGCTCCGTGATCCTCGGCGGGGACTTCAACACCCGCCAGAAGGAACGGCTGCAGCCGCTCTACCGGACCATGGCCGAATGCGACCAGCAGTCCCATCACGCCGGTGATGTCCCGAACGGGATCACCAAGGTCACCAACAGCTGGACCGCGGCCCCGGACGGCTCCACCGTCCCGCAGGGCTCCCTCGTGCAGGGCGCCACCCAGACCTCCAAGATCGACTACCTCTTCGCCACCGCCGGTTTCGGAGCCTGCGGCTCCCGGCCCGACCTTGCAGACAGCGCCGACTACTCCTACGCGGCCCAGCCCGACTGCCTCTACTCCGAGACCACCAGGGCGTCCTGCGTACCGAACGGCACATCCGACCATGCCCCGCTCCTCGGTTCGGTGAGCGGCGGCCCGCGTCTGCACTGGTCGTTGCGGGACGCCTCGAGCCACTCCGGAACCGTCAAGGGCGGCGTCGGGTGGGGTCCCGACCACGGAGGTACGGCCGTCCTGGACGGATCCACCGGGGAGATCGTCACCAGCGGTCCCGTCGTGGACACCACCCGAAGCTTCACCGTCTCCGCATGGGCCAAAGTGGACGCCGGGGCAGGTACGTCGGTGGTCCTGGCCCAGGACGGCTCCGTCATCAGCGGCATGATGCTCTGGTTCAACCAGCCCGACAGCACCTGGCGGTTCGGCCTGCCCAGATCCGACAGCCCCACCTGGAGCGTGCACCAGGCCATCTCCGCGACAGCCGCTGTTCCAGGCCGCTGGACCCACCTCACGGGCACATTCGACGCGTCGAGCGGGGCCGTCACCCTCTACGTGGACGGCGTGCTCGCCGGCTCCACGAACCATCCGGATCCCTGGCAGTCCGAGGGTCCCTTCACCGTCGGCCGGGACAAGGTCTCCGGACGCTCCAACGGGTTCTGGAAGGGCTCCATCCAGGCGGTCAAGGTGTACGACTACCCGATGACCGCCGCGCAGGTCGCCTCGGCGTCGGGCTCGCTCACCGCCCCCACCCGCACCGCCACCGCCCCTGCGACCGACAAGAACGGATCAGGTTGCCACGTCGGCAGCTACTCCGCCGGTGACTTCGGCACCGTCTCCTCCACCACCCCGGATCTGACGGCGCACGTCTCCCACCCGAATCCCTCACGAGAGGTCTGGGCCGAGTTCTCCATCTGGGACAACACCGACTCCACCCAGCCGATCCGGCTCGGCGGCCCTGGGTCGGCGAGCGGCAGGGTGACAGGGGACGGCACGGTCTCCGTCCGACCGACGCTGACCGCGGGACACAAGTACGGGTGGTACGCCCGTACTGTGGACGGCTCGTCAAGCCCGTCGCCGACCAGCGCCGTCTGCCACTTCACCGTGGCAACAGCCCCGTAGAGACCCAGAAGCCGGAGGGGCTCAGCCGGCTTCATCCGTGAGGACGCCGACCGCGCGTACTTCCCGCCACGCTCTGCACGTGTCCGAGGTGCGCTTCGCCCCGGACGCCACCGGCGGGGCGGTCCTGGAGCAGGAGGCACGACGGCTGCTGCCGTTCTTGGGCGATCCGACGGTGACCGCCGTCGATGGTGAAGAGGCCGATCTCGCCGGTCGTCGTGGCCCGGGTGGCAACCGCCGACGGGTCAAAGGCGGTTGCTAGCCTTGCGGGACCTCGTCCGATGACCGCCGGGAGTTGTTGTGAGTGATGGGCCCGCTCAGGACCTGATGGGCACGGTGCGTCGGATCGACTCGCTGTTGGAGCGCATGGGACTGGACCGCGCCGACGTGTTGCGCGTGGAGGGCGAGGGTGGGCTCTCGTACGCCTCCGGGGTGCCCGTGGAGGAGGTGCGGGAGCTGCTGCGCGGTGAACCGTCCGCCGCGGCCGGGAGCGAGGCGGACGTGGTCGAGGCGCGTCACCGGCGCGTGGTCGAGCGGATCCTGTTCCTGCGCGCGACGCGGCTGCGCGCGTCCCCGGACGGCGGCAGGCGGGCCCATTCCCTGGCGGAGATCGCGGCCGGCGCGGGCACGAGCGCCCAGTGGCTCGACAAGATGATCAAGACGGGCCGTGCTCCGAACCTCAACCACGCCGCCGGGATCGCGGGATTCTTCGGGGAGAAGATCGAGTTTCTGGTCGCCGAGCCGGCCGAGGCGCTGGACCGCGTCCTCCAGCAGATCCACAAGGATCTCCTGGAGCGGACCGTGGAACGCCAGGACCAGGACCTGCGGCGCCTGCGCACCGTGGGTCCGACGAGCGAGGTGGATCCCTCGCTCGGCGTGGTCGCGTACGCCGCCCGGGCGCTGGCCGACGTACCGGACGACACCGCTCAGCCCCTGATCGCCCTGATCGAGTCCGTCGCGCGGCGTTCCCGGGAGGAGCGCGCCCGGGAGGCCCGCGCGGCTCTCGAAGCCGGGTTGGTGCACAATGACGTCGATTGATCGCGGCGTGGACCCCACGGCTCACCAGCGGTAGCGCGCAGAAGCGATGCAGGGGGGCCGGTCCATCCGGCACGAGTGACGGGTGGCACGGGGTGGGGGTCTCGCGCGAGATGAAGCGGTATCGCGACGCGCTGGTCATGGGGCTGCCGCAGCCGGTTCCCGAGCAGCCGGTCGAGTTGCTGAAGGCGATCTGCGCGTGCGCGGCCCGGTGCAGCGGGCGGGAACTGCGGTTGATGTTCGAGGAGTTCCCGCCGGGCTCGGTGACGGGTCTGTGGCTGGACATGGGCGACTACGACCTGATCGTCCTCGAGGCGAACACGTCCCCCCTGCACCAGGTCGTGATCCTGGGGCACGAGCTGTGGCATCTCAAGGAGGGTCACTGCGGTCACGGCAGCGCGGCCGGTGCGACGGCCGCGGCCCGCATGCTGGGGGACCGCTGGAGCCTCGCCGACGCGGTCGGCCATGTCGCCGCCCGTACGGAGCCGGACCTCGAGGAGGAGCGGCGCGCGGAGAAGTTCGGCCGGATGCTGGCCGACCGGGTCAGGGCCCGGCTGGAGCGCAGGCGTGGCACGCCCCCCTCCGGCGGAGTGTCCGGCCGTATCTGGGCGTCGTTCAGAGGATGACGGGTGAGAAGGCGTGAATCTCTACATCCCGGCCGCCGCGCTCGGGGTCGTGCTGGTCGTCAAGCTTCCCTCGTTGGTGAGGCGTCGGCACAGCCCCGTGGTCCGCAGCGTCAACGCCGTGATCTTCCTGCAGGCCTCGGCGTTCTTCTTCTCCGCGCCCCCGACCATCAGGGTCGTCAACAGGACGACCGGCGTCAGCAATTTCTCGGCGCTGCTGGTCTACTGCGTCCTCTCCGCCTACGCGTGCGCCTGCCGGGTCCTCATGGAGAACTGGCGCGGGGACGTGGAGGTCCTTCCCCGCACCCGTCGCCGGGTCAGACGGTGGATCTGGGGGCACGCTGTCGTGGCCCTGCTGCTCATCGGCTGTTTCCTGTGGGGAGAGGCGCCGGTCGAACGGCAGCGTGACTTCGAGACGTACTACGCCTGTACCCCCTTCATCCGCGAGATGGTGTTGCTCTGTCTGTTCGCCGTCACCGCGGCTGCCGCCGCGGCGGCAGCCGCGTGCTTGAGGTGGGCGCGCGACATCCGCAGCGAGTTCCCCGAGCGGAGGACACCGGCCGGCGGCCTGCTGCGCACCGGGCTCACCGTCCTGGCCGTCGGCTTCCTGGCCAACGTGACCTACGGTGCGGCCAAGCTGGCCTCGGTCGTGGCCGCCTGGAGCGGCCGGGACTGGGAACCGCTCAACCAGGCGGCCGTGTCCTTGGCAGGCCTGGGCACCCTGCTCGTCGCCGCCGGTTTCCTCATTCCCATCGTCGGGTCCTGGCTCACCGCACGGGTCCTCGAGCCGCTGCGGACGCTACGCGCCCTGGGTCCCCTGCGGCGGACGATGTGCGGCGTCGGCGGTCCGCAGGGCCGGATGCGGCTCCCCACTCCCTGGAGTGCCGGCCCCGGCCGGCGCCTCACGGACCGGATGACCGATATCCACGACCGGATGCTGGAACTCGGGGCGTACTGCTCGGACGAGGTGCGTGGGCGCGCCTACGCCGAGGCCCGCCGGGGCGGCCGGACGGAGGCCGAGAGCGTCGCCGTCGGTCTGGCCGCCATGTTCACAGCCGCGGCGGACGCCCGTGGCCGCGGCATGCCCGCGGACAAGGAGCAGGGCGTGCCGGCGGTTCGGGCGCTGCGTACGGCGGAGGGCGAGTACCCGGATCTCCTGGTCGGCCTTTCCCGGGCTCTCGGCTCGCTCCCCGGCGACGGGAGAGGCGGCACCACCGCGTCGATCGGTGGTGCCGCCTTGTCCCCCTGCGACGGCTGACGTCCGGTCGCGCCGGTGTCCGCCGGGGCGGATCGGTGGATCGGGTGGGGCGGGTGTTACGGAGCGACCGGCAGATCCGGGGTCTGGAGCGTCGGGATGCTCCAGCGCTGGGCCGGAGTGCCGTTGCAGCCCCAGATGGCCAGCTTCGTACCCCAGTCCCGCCTTGCCTGCGGCAGGTCAAGGCAGTTGTTCGACTGTGGGTTGTAGATGCTGCCGTCGGCGCGAGGCAGCCACTGCTGGCCGCCCTCGCCCAGGCACTGCCAGAAGACCAGGTCGGTGCCCTCTGCGGTCTGGTTGCCCCGGACCGCGACGCACTGGCCCTTCTGGGTCAGGGTGCCGTTGGCGTTGACGCTGAACTTCTGCGGGTCGGAGCCGTTGCAGTCCCACAGCTGCGGCTGGTTGCCGTTGCCGTTGGCGCCTTGCGGCGTGTCCATGCAGAAGTCGGGCGACGCGGCGTACCGGATCGGCAGGTCCGTGGTGGTGGCCGGCGGTACGTAGTTCTGGAAGACCGACAATCCCGCGATGGAGCCGTTGAGGTAGTTGCTGGGCTTGCTGACGTACTTGTACCGGCCCAGGACCAGGGCGCCGCTGGGTGCGGGGCTGGTGCTCGCCCGGTGGTGTCCGCTGGAGGCCAGCGTCCCGTTCACGTACAGAGTCATGGCGCCGGAGGCGGCGTCGTAGGTGGCCGTCAGGTGGGTCCAGACGCCCTGCTTGAAGGCGTTGGCCGGGGTGACGACGGCGTTGTAGTCGTACGGCCAGCCGTCGTCGTCGCCGTGCGCGATGGCAAAGCGCCAGTGGCCGGAGTCGGCCCACAGCTTGAACGCGCTGGCGTGTGCGCCGTCCTGGCTGACGATCATTCCGTCGGCTGCGTTCATCTTCACCCAGGTGGAGACGGTGAAGGACTGCCGGGTGTCGATGGCCTTGGCGGGGCCGGTGACGACCGACTTCGCCGCAGGGTCGAAGACCGCGACCTGACGGGCGCGGCCGTCGACCGTCTCCGTGGCGTAGGTGACCGCGGTGGCGGTGGCGTCGTTGGAGACGCCGCTGCCGTTCTTGGCCGGAACAGCCTTCGTGTCACCTTCGAGGCGCCACTGGACGGTCGGGGCCTGGGCGTCGCCGCGGACGTGGTGGCCGCCGAAGCCGTTGACCGCGCCGCCGGCGGCGGTGCCGGCCCAGGCCTGCAGGACGCCGTCGGTACCGACCGCCCAGAAGTCCGGGATGTCGTCGCCGGTCACATCGCCCTCGGAACCCACGCGCGGGTAGTCCGCGCCCTTGATCCCGTATCCGATGCGGGTGGCGGGCTGCGCCGCGACACCGGTGACCACGACGTAGCCGTCGACCGCGCGGGCGCCGGTGGTCAGCTTGTACTGGAAGATGTCCCCGTTGGTGCGGTTGCGCACCCACAGTGCCGGGGCGGTGTCCGTCGTGGCACCGATGTTCAGTGCGTTGCCGGGGACCATGAGGTCCTTGTCGTCCCACGTGCCGCTCGCGTCGACCAGGGCCGGCGCGGCGAGGGTCTGGTTGGACTTGACCGGGTAGAACCACAGGTTGCCGGACTCCACGGACAGCAGTCCGGTGGCGTCGGTGACCTTGCGGCTGGGCGTCCGCGTGGTGCGGGCCGGGCCGGTCGGGGTGATCTGGCTGGAGTACGCCCAGGTCGCCTCGTTTCGGTAGCCGGTGCAGGAGGTGGCGTGGGTGGTGGAGCACTCCGGCTTCGCGACCGCGGTCTTCGTGCCGAGCGTGAAACGGCCCGGGGCGGAGAGGGTGTTGTCGTAGGCGAAGAGCTGCGCTCCGCCCAGCGCCCCGGGGGTGGCCGGCTCCTGGTGCGCGAACAGGTCGTCCACGTTGCGGCCGGGGTCGAGCGAGCCGCGGTGAACCGTGCGGTAGTCCTTCCACGTCCGGCCGGAGGCCACCTCGGGGGCCTGGAGCGCGGTGGCCGCGGTTCCGCTGGGGATCATGCTGCGACTGGTGCCGTCGGTGGCACGGCCGTGCGTGACGAGGTTGCCCGCGGTGTCGGGCAGCAGGATGTCGGAGCGGGCGTCGCCGGTGGTGTCGCCGAAGGCGACCGCACCGTCCTTCCACGGCACGTAGAAGGCGTACGACCGGGTCTGGGAGGCGTTGCCGGCCTCGTCCAGGACCCGCGCGTAGACGATGTTGGTTCCCCACTGGGTGGGCTTGATGCCGAGGGAGGTCACGCCGAGCGGGCTGCCGCCGCTCGCGCACTGCCGCTGCGCGCCGACCAGCTGCGGGTCGAAGCCCCACTCGATACAGGCCAGTCCGGAGCTGCGCAGGCCCGCACCCGGGCTCGGGTCGGACGCGACGACGGGCAGGGAGCCCGTGTCGCCGAGGCGAAGGCCGGTGATCTGGCCGTTGCCGGCCGGCGGGTACTGGGTGGCCGGGTCGGTGAACGCGCCGAACTCCAGGACCGGCGGGGTCAGGTCGACCGCGAAGTGGCAGGAGGTGGTGGCGGGACCGCGCAGCAGGCCGTCGTCGCCCTGGACCGCCCAGCCGTAGTTGTGACCGTCCTTCAGGACGTCGAGCGGGGTGGCATACGTGGCGTCGGTGCCGGTGCCGACGAAGCCGGACCAGCCGGTGTTGACCGCCGCGCCGGTGTCGTGGTCCCACACGCCGACGAATTCGGTGAGCTGGCCCTGGTTGGGGCTGCTGACCTTCGAGGCGATCGTGACCGTGGGGGTGGTGATCCAGCCGAACTGGCCGGCGGGGATGTCGCCACAGGCCTGGGTGTCGCCCGCGACCACACGGCGCGGGGCGGGAACCGTGCGCTGGTTCTCCGGGACGCGCGGCGGGAAGTCGTACTCGGCGCTGAGCACCGCGGTGTAGGCGAACCGCTTGAAGGCGATCTTGTCGCCGGTGCCTTCCTGGCCGGTCAGGGCGAAGGCGAGCGGGGTGCCGGTGTCGCGGATGCCGTCACGCATGGCGTTGGTGACGTTGAAGTCCACGGGGATGTTGCCGTAGCAGTCGCCGCTGTTGCCGTTGCCGCCGAGGGACTGGTTCTGGATCCACTCGCGGATCTGGTGGTTGCTCCACTTGACCGACGAGCCGAACGCGCCCGCGCGGTACAGGTGCACCGGGTACGTGTTCGTGCACGACCAGTCCGCGGAGAGGTACTGCTCCAGGCGGAGGTTGGCGTAGTTGATGGTGGCGCCCGCGTAGCCGTTGAGGTCGAACTCGTACAGCGCGCGCTCGATGCCCTTGCTGGTCTCCCAGCCCTGGTAGCCCACTCCCGGGCGGTCCCGGTCACTGGATCCCGTACGGTCGAAGTTGCCGGCGTCGTACGCCTGCTGGACCCACGCGTGGTGCTGCTTGCCCCGGCTGTCCACCGACCACGAGGGGTCGACGTAGATCGGGTACTTGGTGTCGGCGCCGTCGAGCAGTTCGGCACTGGGGGCCAGGGCTATCTCGCCCGTGGCCCTCTTCGCCGAGCCGGTCTCCTTCGCGCCGGTCGTCTGAGCTCCGGTCTCCTTCGCGCCGGTCACCTTCGCGCGGGTCACCGGGATCCGGGCCACGGAAGCACCGGCTCCGGGTCCGTCTGCGCTGCTGAGCGCCGCCCCCGACCCGGTGGAGCTCACCGCGTCCCGGGCGTCGAGGTCGGCGTAACGCGAGCCGCGCGCACCGGGCTCGCGCGCCTCGCCGGCCGACCACATCAGGGGGGCCGGGGCACGGAAGACCGTCTCCTGCCCGGCGGCGGCGGTCAGGCTGCCGTCCTTGCCCTCGGTCAGCGTCAGGCCGTCGGTGACGGTGGGGAACACCAGGTCGCGCACGGCCGGGTCGGCCGCCGCCGCGGGCGAGTGCAGCACGACCACGGTGGTGTAGCCGCCGTACTTGGTGGCACTCACCTGGAGGTCGGTGTCGGGGGCCACGTTCTCGAACAGCGCGTCGTTGCCGCGCAGTACGGGCTTGGGAAGCGCGCCCGCGAACGGCGAGGAGACCGAGAGCCTCTTGCCGTCCTCGGTCGTCATCGTCGCCAGCGGACCCGTGCCGCCGCCCGAGATGACCAGGCTCGAACTCGACGCCTTCGGCGCCACGGTGCCGTCCGTGCGGACGACCAGCGTGTCGTCCAGCGCCAGCCAGCGGCCCTTGGCGCCCTTGGTGCGCTGCGGCAGCAGGTGGCTCTCGGAGCGCAGTTTGCCCTTCGGGGTGGCGACCGTGGTCGCGTACTCCGTCGTCAGCTCCGGAACCGGCACGTCCTTGCCGGTCTTCGCCGCCAGCTCCCACGCCCGCTCAACCGCGGTGCGCGCGAGCATTCCTGACGGCGCCACAGGCCGGGTGGCGGCGCCGGACGCGCTGGGCGTACCGGGCGCCGCCGAGGCTCCCGGCGTGGCCGGAGCGTCGAGCGGAGGCGTCGGCGCGGCTGCCGCGACGTACGGCGCCGCCAGCAGCAGGACGGTCGAGACCCCCACCGCCAGACCGGCGGACACCGGCTTGCGCAAGCCGGATCTTGGTGCGTTGGACATGCGAATGCCCACTCCCCCTAGAACGTGTCGAGTCCCTGACCAGACAGGCAGGGCCCGGGCACTGTGACAGGCGGGCACACAGCTGATCAACAGCCGGAGGAGTCAATTCCGCCTCTTCTGCGTGAGGTCGTGCCCAATTGGCCTCAGGGTGACCCTTCCCACGCATCCATAAACGATCGTTGATAGTGACGCAACGATCATTTACTGCTAGCTTCCCCCGTTCAGACCGCCAGTTGAATGGATTCGAGGCTTCCACTTGCCTCTCTCCGGCTCCGACCGGCCCCACTTCAGACCCATGTGACCAAGGTCCCGGCCCGCACGGCCGGGAGCCTCGGTTCTCTGCTGACCACAGACGAAGGAATCCTCATGTCAGTTCATGGCGTGCGCCGAAGAACGCGCACGTTCCGCACGCGGGTGGCCGGTCCGGTCGTCCTCGCCCTCGCGGCCTCGCTCCTCGGCACCCCGGTGGCGCAGGCGGGGCAGGCGGGGCAGGCCCAGGCCGAGGCGGACTTCTCGAAGGTGTGGACGCCGCCGCACCGGCCACTGCCCGGCACCACATCGGTCAAGGCCACCGCCGCCCGCAAGACCGCGGCGATCAAGCCCCGTTACCCGGTGCCCGCGCGTTCCACGGCGCTGTCCAGGACACCGTTCTCCACCCCGGTCAGCGGCAGCGCCGACCTGACGGGCGCATCCGGCACAGCTCCGGTCCGGGCCGGACGCCTGCCGGTGTGGGTCTCCCCGAAGGACACCGGGGCCACGCCGAGCCTGAGCGGCAAGGTCACGGTGGTCCGCAAGGACGACCGCTCCGCGCGCGGCGTCGGGGTCAACGGCGCCCTGTTCAGCCTCGCCGCCCAGACGTCCGGCGCCACCCGCACCGCCTCCCGCGTCAGGGTCGGCCTGGACCTCGCCGAGCTGCAGGCCGTCACCGGGGGCGAGTTCGCCTCCCGCGGCCGCTTGGTGACGCTGCCCGGATGCGCGCTGACGACGCCGAACGTGCCGTCCTGCCAGGTGCGTACGCCGCTCACCACGCGCTACGACAAGGCGACGAAGCGGCTGATCGCCGACGTGGCACTGCCGACGGCCGCGGCCGCCGCTCCCGCCCCGGCGACGGCGGAGACGAGCAGCAGGCTGATCGCGGCCCCCGCCGCCCCGATGCTGCTGGCCGCGGAGACCGACTCCTCGGGCCCCGGCGGCACGTACGAGGCCACCGCGCTCGACTCCTCGCAGAGCTGGGCCTCGGGCGGCAGTTCGGGTGCGCTGACATACAACCAGCCCATCCAGGTTCCTCCGGCCCTCGGCGGCACCGCCCCCGAGGTCGGGCTGAGCTACGACTCCTCCTCGGTGGACGGCAAGACCTCCGTCACGAACGCCCAGGCCTCCTGGATCGGGGACGGTTGGGACTTCAACCCCGGCTACATCGAACGCGTCTATAAGCCCTGCGACAAGGCGGGCATCCCGGACTCGGGCGACGCCTGCTGGGCCGGGTTCAACGCCTCCCTGTCGCTGGGCTCCCACTCGGGCGCCCTCGTGCGTGACGACAAGGCGGGTTCGGCGACGGCCACCACCGACGCCGCCACCGGCGTGTGGCGCCTGAAGAACGACGACGGCACGAAGATCGAGTTCGGCTCCGGTGCCGCCAACGGCGTCCGGGACGGCTCGTACGCGAAGGTCACCGACGCCTCGGGCACCACGTACTACTTCGGTGTCAACCACCTGCCCGGCGGCGACAAGACCGACCCGGCCACCAACTCCGTCTCCTCCGTACCGGTGTACACGCCCAAGAGCGGCCAGCCGTGCTACGACAGCGCCAAGGGCGTCGGCTCCTGGTGTCAGATGTGGCAGCGCCTCTCGCTCGACTACGTCGTCGACGCCCATGGGAACCTCACCACTTACTCGTGGGCCCCGGAGAGCAACTGGTACAAGCGCGGCGCCGGCCAGAACAGCGGCAACGGCACGATGACCCAGTACACCCGGGCCACCACCCTCGCGAGCATCGGCTACGGACAGAAGCTCTCCGAGCAGCTCGCGGCCAAGGGCGCGCTGCAGCCCGCCGCCAAGGTCAACTTCACCGTCGCCGAGCGCTGCGTCGCGGCCGGAACGGCGTGCGAGCCCGCGAACCGGACCGTCGCCAACAAGGCCAACTGGCCCGACGTACCGGTGGACAACGAGTGCAAGAGCACCGGCACCTGCGTCTACTACTCCGCCACGTACTTCACCACCAAGCGCTTGACCGGCATCACCACCCAGGTCCGCGTCGGCAACGTCTGGCAGGACGTGGACTCCTACGCGCTGGTCCACTCCTTCCCCGACCCGAAGGACGCGGGCAGCCAGCGTGCCCTGTGGCTGGACTCCGTCCGGCGCACCGGCAGGACCGCGACGCCGCACGCCGACCTTCCGGCCGTGTCGTTCACGCCCGTCATGCTCCCCAACCGGGTGGACGGGACGAACCTCGTACCGGCACCGCCGATCATGAACCGGCCGCGGATCCAGCAGATCCGCAACGAGACCGGCGGCGTTCTGAACGTCGACTACAACCTCCCCGACTGTTCCCGGATCAACAACGTGATGCCGGCGGCCGAGGACGACAACAACAGGGCCTGCTATCCAGTGCGTTGGTCCCCGCCCGGTTCGGTCGCCGACTCCGATCCGGTGCTGGACTGGTTCCACCACTACACAGTCAAGTCCCTGACCGAGAACGACATCGCCACCGACACTCCGCAGAAGATCACCGACTACGCCTACGACTCCGCCGCCTGGCACCGTGACGACAGCGAACTGACCGAGGCCAAGGCCCGTACCTGGGGCGACTTCCGCGGCTTCGCCAAGGTGACGACCACCGTGGGATCGGGCACCGACGGGCCCAAGTCGCAGACCGTCACCACCTACCGCCAGGGCATGGACGGTGACGTCCGCAAGAACAGCACCGCCCGCTCCGTGCACCTGACGGACGCCCTGGGCCGCGATGTCGCGGACGTGGAGTGGCTCGCCGGCCAGGTCCTGCAGACCCTGGCCCACGACCAGGCGGGCGGCTCCGTCGTCACCCAGACCGTGCACGCCTCCGACGACCCGGTCACCACCGCCACCCATACCCGCACGGGCCTGCCCTCCCTCGTCGCGCGCTACACCGGCACCAGGAACACCACCACGACCCGGGTGAAGCTGGCGGACGGCACCTGGCGTACAGGCACCAGCACTCAGGTCACCGACCCCGCGCGGAACAACCGGACGGTCACCTCGCTGGAGCAGGCGGACGGGGTCCCGGACGAGTGCACGCGCACCCGTTACGCGAGCGGACCGGACGCCCAGCGCACCGGCCTGGTGTCCGAGGTCCTGAAGGTCTCGGGCCCCGACGCCTGCACAGCGGACGCCATCGCCACGAACACGGTCTCCCGTGCCCGCACCTTCTACGACGGCCTCGCCCACGAGCAGGCGGGTGCCACCGGCGACGCGACCAAGAGCGAGATCCTGGACCGGTACGCCACCGACGGCAGCCCGGTCTTCGTCACCGCCTCCACCACCGCGTACGACGGTTACGGCCGGGTCACCTCGCTGACCGACCCCAACAGCAAGGACGCGCAGCACCCGAACGGCACCACCACCGGTTCGGTGTACACCCCGGCCGCCGTCGGCGAGCTGCCCGTCACCGTGACGGCCTCCGCGCCGGTTCCCGGACAGGCCACGGGCACCTGGGACACCGTCACCACCTTCGACCCCCGCCGCGGGCTGACCCTGAAGGCGACCGACGTCAACCAGAAGACGACGACCAGCACCTACGACGCGCTGGGCCGGCTGACCGCGGTGTGGCAGCCGGGGCGTACCCCCGAGTCCCACCCCCACGCCGACGTGGTGTTCGGCTACCGCGTCTCCAACGAGACGGGCGTCCCCTCCACGGTCACCACCGGGAAGCTGACCGTGGACGGCACGACCCCGGTGCGCACCACGTCCATCCAGCTGTTGGACGGCTTCGGCCGCCCCCGCCAGACGCAGTCCACCCCGGCGAACCCGGCCTACACCGGCCGCCTGGTGGCGGACATCCGGCTGGACTCGCACGGCCGGGAGAAGACGTCCAACGCGGCCTGGTACAACGACGCTTCGGGTCCCAAGGGCGTCCTCGTCGCCGCCGCCGACAGCACCGTCCCGTCGCAGAAGCGGACCAGCTACGACGGTCTCGACCGGCCGACGGTCAGTTCGACGTGGTCGCTGGGCGCCGAGCAGCACCGCACGACGACGAGCTACCCGGGCGCCGACCGCACCGATGTCCTGCCGCCGAAGGGCAACGCGCCGACCTCGGTGGTCACGAACGCCCTGGGTCACACCACCGAGCTGTGGCAGTACTCCACTCCCACTCCCACCGGCCGGCCCTCGGACGCGGCCGTCACCCGCTTCACCTCGACTCTCGACGGCGAACCCCTGACCCGCAAGGACGCGGCCGGCAACGTCTGGTCGTACACCTACGACCTGCGGGGCCGCCAGACCGGCGCGAGCGACCCGGACACGGGCACGACCACGCGGACGTACGACTCCGCCTCGCGGCTGTCCACCATCACCAACGCCAAGAACAAGACGCTGGTGTACACCTACGACCTGCTGGGGCGGAAGACCGGCCTGTACGACGGCACCGCGACCGCCGCCAAGCAGCTGGCCGGCTGGACCTTCGACACGGTCCCCGGCGGCAAGGGCAAGCCCGCCACCTCCACGCGCTACGTCGGCGGCTCCGCCGGCAAGGCGTACACCAGCGCCGTGACCGGTTATGACGACGGCGCCCGGATCACCGGTACGACGATCACCCTGCCCGGCACCGATGCGGGGCTGGCCTCCGGCACGTTCACGTACAGCGTCACCACCACATACGACCGGCTCACCGGCAACCCGAAGGGCACGGTCCTGCCGGCGCTCGCCGGACTGCCCCTGGACGACATCGCGTACTCGTACAACGACTACGGCCAGCTGTACAAGTACGCCGGCGCCACCACCTACGACACGCAGACCGAGTACGACGCCCACGGGCGTGTGATCCGCTCCACCGTCAACCCGTGGGCCTCCCAGGTCGTCACCACCTCGGTCTACGACCAGGCCACCGGGCGGCTGAGCGACCAGTACGTCGACAAGCAGACCTCGGTCACCGGCGCGGTCCAGCAGACCGGCTACACGTACGACCAGGCCGGCCGGATCACCTCACTCACCAGCATCGCGGACAGCACGCCCGCGCAGACAGACCGCCAGTGCTTCACATACGACCACCTCGGCCGGCTCACGACGGCGTGGTCCGACACGGGCGGCATCAGCCGACCCGACCCCCTCACCCACCAGACGGCCGACCAGGGCGCGTGCGCGAACACCACGCCGACCGCCGGTGCCGTGACCCCCGCGAAGACCACCGTCGGCGGACCGTCCCCCTACTGGCATGAGTACGCCTACGACCTGACGGGCAACCGCACCAAGGCGGTCCGCCACGACCCGGCCGGCGACACCACCAAGGACGCCACGACCACCCAGACCTTCGGCGCTCCCGGACAGCAGAACGCGCCGACCTCCGCTCCCGCCACGGGCGGCGGCACGGGTGGGGCGCACGCCCTGCTGCTCGCCACGACGAAGACGGGCACGACCACCAACAACGACGCGTTCCAGTACGACGAGAACGGCGCCACCACCTCCTACCGGGCGGGCAAGGCCGGTACGAGCAGCCTGACGTGGAACAGCGAGGGCAAGCTCGCCTCACTGATCACGGCCGCCCAGATCAAGGGCATCGGCGGCAAGTGCCTGGACGCGGAGGGCGGCTCGACCGGCGTCGGCAGCCCGCTGCAGATCTACACGTGCAACACCGGCGCGGGACAGAAGTACTCCACCGCGAACAACACACTCTCCAGTGGCAACCGCTGCGTCCAGGCCATGGGTACCGCGGCCGGAACGCCGATCACCTTCCAGGACTGCGACGGCGGCGCCGACCAGACCTGGACCGCGCGCGCCGACGGCACGCTCCACAACCCCGTCTCCGACCGCTGCCTCGCGGTCCCCGGCGACGTCGCCACCGACAGCCTGAACCTGGTGCTGGGCGACTGCGCCACCATCGTGCCCCCCGGGCAGAAGTGGACCGTTCCGAACACCACCACGACGTACCTCTACGACGCCGACGGCAAGCTGCTGATCCGCCGCAACCCCGGAACGGCCACGCTCACACTCGGTAACGACGAGCTGACGGTCAACACGGCCACCCAGGCCCGCACCGGCATCCGCTACTACCCGATCCCCGGCGGCATGACCATCGTGCGCACCGGCGCGGGCACCGCGGCCGGTGCGTTCGTCGCCCAGATCGCCGACCACCAGGGCACGAACAACCTCACCGTCGACCTGTCGACGCTGACGGCCACCCGCAGCCGTACCGACGCCTTCGGCAACATCCGGGGCACCGCGCCCACGGCCTGGGCCGGAAACAAGGGGTTCGTCGGCGGCCAGGAGGACGACACCACCGGGCTCACCAGCCTCGGCGTCCGCATGTACCAGCCGGCCACGGGCCGCTTCATCAGCCCCGACCCGCTGCTGTCGCCGATGGACCCGCAGCAGTGGAACGGCTACGCGTACGCCGACAACGACCCGGTGAACAACACCGACCCGGACGGCCGCATGTGCCTGCACGGCTCGCCGGGCGGCGGCCGCGACGGCATCTGCGCCGGTGTCGAGGGAGACACCGACGGCGTGGTCGGCGACTACTCCGACAACTGCTCCAACGACTCCTGCCGCGCGGCGGCGGACGCGATGACGCAGCAGGCGCGGAAGAAGGGCACGTACAACCGGACGCCGAAGGGCCGTGTGAGCAATCCCAAGCCGGTCGACAACTACCGCTACTCGTACACCTACTCGTACAAGAACTACCTGGGACCCGTGACGACGATGGGAACGCCGGAGTCCGTCATGGCAGCGTTCAAGGCGAACCCCGGGGAGGTCTTCCCGTTCCCGATCAGCGGCTGCGACGAATTCCAGGGCGGGGACGTCTGCACGCTGCATCCCGAGCCCCTCCCCGGCTTCAGCCCGACCCTCATGGGAGGACCCGGTGTGGTGCTGGTGACGACCGCGGACACCAGCTTCACCTTCGAGGTGATCGAGGAGGGGTACTTCGACGACCGGGGCTCCACCATCACGTTCTCGATCGAGCAGAAGGGCCAGGACCTGTACCTCAGGCAGGACGCCATGACGACCGGATCCAAGGCCATTCCCACCTTTGGGGTGCTGGCCGGGTTCGCCGAGATGACATGGGAGGACCAGACGTTCAACCTGCAGAGGCTGATCGTGGGCAAGGACCTCTTCTCCCCGATGGACCCGAGGGTCCTCCCGCAGAACCCGGTCATGGATCTCAAGAACCCCTACAACACCAAGGTCGTGAAGACGCTCTGAGCCGAACCGAAGCCCTTCGGAACTGAACAGGGGGAAGCCCCCGACCGCGTCCGCGGTCGGGGGCTTCCCCCTGCCGGCTGCCGCCGTCCGTGGAAGGGTGCCGGACGCGCGGAGCGCCGATCATGGGAAGGGGCGCCCTTCGCGCCGTCGGGCGCCCGTTCCGCCCGGGAGGCAGGAGGGACAGGAATGGCTGAGGGGTGACCACGCCGGGCTGAGCGGTGATCACGGCGGGCGGGCCTCCGGGCGGCTGTCGGGGTGGGACCTACGCGGCCGGAGCGCGGGCTGGGAAAGCAGGCGCCACATCATCCGGACGTCGCTGCGCAGCTGACCGGCCGCCCGGCGGCAAGCACTCCTGGCGGGCTTCGGCGATTCCTCGTGGCCGCGGCCGATGAAGTTCCACCACAACCCGCGCGGGGCGGGCTGCCCGCACCGGAGCTCCGGGCGTACCCGCATGCGCCGATCCAGGTTTGCCACAGGCGGTCCTCGGCCGGTCACCGACGAGCAGGTGGCCACACCAGTCACCAGGACCCCGGGGTCCGCCCCGAAGAACGCGACCCACTGGTCGACACGGTCGATGACGTCGTCGGCCACTGTCCGGACCCGCCCGAGCGGGCCTTGGTCCTCTGCGTGGACGAGAAGTCCCGGATCCAGGCGCCGGACCGCTCTCAGCGATCCCGGAAGCCGTGCCTGTCACGCTCCCGAAGCACCACCGAGCCGGCAGTTCACCACGGACCGGGCGTCACGCGACTACGCCGAAGCCCTGCTGCCGGTTCTTCCGTCGTGGACATGGCCGCACCTTCGGTCGACGTGAATTCGGCCCGGGTTATACACCATGGAAATCCATGAATGCCAGGCGGCCGACAAGTGCGGCAACATGCGTTCAATCTTCGCAGCTCGACCCCTGAAATGCCCTAATTGCGTGAGCGCTTGACGGAGTACCAGCTCTGTGATGAAGAATCCCTCCGCCGTGACCTGATCATGTCTGGCGAGGTCGCTTCCCATGTGCGGGAGGTGGCTTGCTTCGGCATGCCTGGAGGCATGCGGGCCGAGGTCAGGTCCACCACGTCAAGGTAGGGATTTGCGTGAAAATGAAATACGGGCGGGCGACAGCCTGCCTCGTGGTTTCGGCGATAGCCGGGACCATGCTGCCACAAGTCGCTTATGCGGCACCGGTTTCGAGAGAAGACGACGAGGGTATCTTCGACGTTTTCTCGGGCTGGTTCTCCGACGACGACAAGGCTGAGCCGGCGAAGCCGGACGAGCCGTCGACCGGCGGGACTCCGGTGCTGCCGAGTCGGGAGAAGCTGCCGCAGGGCAAGGCGGCGCCGAAGGCGAAGCGGGTCGCGGAGCTGACCGGGAGGCGGACGGCGAACGCGCGGTACTGGCAGCTGTCCGACGGTCGCGTGCAGGCCGAGGTGTCGGCCGTCCCGACCGGGTATCGGGCAGGCAGGTCGTGGAAGGACATCGACCCGACGGTCGTCCCGTCGAATGCCGAGGGCTTCGCCTTCGCCAACACGACGAACGCGGCGGACAGTTGGTTCGGTGCGGACGCCGGCCGGCTGCTGCGGTTCCGGGCCGAAGGCCACACGGTGACCCTCGGTCTGAAGGGTGCGGGGAAGCTCGCGCCGGTGGCCAAGGGCGACACGGTCACGTACCAGGACGCGGTGTCCGGTGCGGATCTGTCGTACCAGGTCGGTCCGGGCCAGGTGAAGGAGAACATCGTCCTGGACGCGAAGCCGTCCGCTCCGGTCTCCTTCACCTTCACCCTGGACGCGGGCGGGCTGAGGCCGGAACAGAACAAGGACGGCTCGGTCTCCTTCTACGGTGAGGGCGCGGACCCGGTCCTCGTCATCCCCGCGGCGTTCATGACGGACGCGAGGAAGGACGCGAAGGCGCCGTACGGTTCCGCCTACAGCTCGGCCGTGACCCAGAAGCTCACCCGGGCCGGCAAGGGCTGGGAGCTGACGGTCGCGCCGGACGCGAAGTGGCTGGCCGCCCCCGAGCGGCAGTACCCGGTCACCATCGACCCGACGATCTCGATCGCGCCGACGCCGACCACGGCGCAGGACGTGATGATCTCCTCGGACGGTCCGGCGACGAACTACGACGACAACTGGCGCCTGTCCGTCGGCAACACCTCCACCGGCGCCTCGCGTGCCCTGATCCGCTTCCCGGTCGGCAGCATCCCGGCCGGGACCAAGCTCGATTCCGCCGATCTGAAGCTGTACTTCGACCAGACCCACACCACCGGGGACACCGAGGTCCGGCTGGAGGCGCACCGCGCCACCCAGGCCTGGACCGAGTCCACCGCCACCTGGGACAACGCCAACGCGCTCACCGGTGAGCTGTCCGGCACGGCGGTCGTCGTCGACGACGGCGACACCGGCCGGACCGCCGCTGTCGGCGCCTGGCCCGCCTCCGGGAACACGGCGTACACCCAGTACGCGGTCGACCAGGACTACCTGTACAACAAGGACACGGTCGCCGGCGACACCTACACCTGGCAGCCCAGCCTTCCCGAGGACGGCACCTACCAGGTCGAGACGCACTACGTACCCGCCTCCGACCGTGCCACCAGCGCCCCGTACACCGTCACCTACGACGGCGGGACGAAGGCCTACACCGTCAACCAGCAGGCCGGCACCACCGGCGTGTGGAAGACCCTCGGATCCCACCCGTTCAAGGCCGGAACCCTCGGCAAGATCGTCCTCGGTGACGGACCCGCCTCCACGACCACGTCCGTGATCGCGGATGCGGTGCGGTTCACCAAGGGCGGTGTGGTCACCAAGCAGCCCGGCGAGCTGAACACCTGGCACTCCTTCCCCGTCACCAGGACCGTGCAGTCCTGGATCGACGGCACGAACACCAACAACGGCTTCGTGATCAAGGCCGGTGACGAGTCCGCGAACGGCCCCAAGGGCGGTCCGCGCTACGAGGGCTCCGAGTTCGGGTACGGCGGCGAGGCCGCCAACTACCCGCGCCTCGTCCTGACCTTCGGCCGTCAGGGCGTCGACCTTTCCGCCCCGACCACCATCCACGACACCGGCGCCGAGCTGAACTGGTCCGCCTACCAGGACAAGGACCCGATCAACACCGGTGACGACCTGGTCGAGTACCAGGTCCACCGCTCCGTCACCCAGGCCTTCACCCCGTCCGCCGCCACCCTGGTGGCGCCGGTCGCGCCCGGCACGACGTCGTTCACCGACACCTCGGCGACGCCGACGAAGGCCGACGACCCCGACCCGTACGGCCGGGCGTACTACTACATGGTCGCGGTCAAGACGAAGGACGGGCAGGTCGTCGCCG
Source organism: Streptomyces sp. NPDC043176 (assembly GCF_056436715.1). Taxonomy (NCBI): domain Bacteria; kingdom Bacillati; phylum Actinomycetota; class Actinomycetes; order Kitasatosporales; family Streptomycetaceae; genus Streptomyces; species Streptomyces sp. NPDC043176. The sequence continues at coordinate 235,085 of NZ_JBWKCA010000010.1, read as the reverse complement.
CGCCCACCCAGCTGGTCCGGCTGCCGAAGGCCGGCCGTACGACGAAGGTGTTCGCCGCTTCGCAGGACACCACCCTGTCCTCGACGCGCACGACGCTCACGCACGACACCATCGACGACTCCGGTCCGAAGAACTGGCTGTCGGTCGGCAACAACTCCGCCACCTACGGCGACACCCGCGCCCTGCTGAAGTTCCCGGCCCTCGGCATCCCCGCCACGGCCCGGGTCCTCGACGCCAACGTGCGCCTGTGGTCCACGCAGACCGCCCAGGACACCGCCGGCGCCGTCTACGAGCTGCGGCCGCTGACCCGTGACTTCGACGAGGCCACCGCCACCTGGGTCAAGTCCGACGCGAGCACGAACTGGACGACGGCGGGCGCCGACTTCGGCGCCGTGACGGCCGACACCGGGGCGATGACGAACGACCCGGCGCGCCACGACTGGAACGTCACCTCGCTGGCGCAGTCCTGGGTGACCACCCCGGCCTCCCAGAAGGGCGTGGCCATCAAGACGGCCGACGAGGCCGCCGCGCAGGAGCGCACCCTGTTCCTGTCGTCCGAGGGCACCGAGCCCAGGCTCGCGCCCAGGATCGTGGTCACGTACGTCGACTCCACCACCGAGTCGACGTACTACGCGCCGCAGACCCCCGCGCGCATGACCCCGAACAGCGACTACACGGTCGACTTCACCCTCACCAACACCACCGCCTCCGCCTGGAACACGGCCGACCACGTCCTGACCTACAGGTGGGCCCTGCCCGACGGCACGGACGTCACCACCGGCGGCAACCGGGTCCAGACGGCCCTGCCCTCGAACGTCGCCCCCGGTGGATCGGTCAGCCTGCAGGCGCAGGTGAAGACGCCGATCAACTCGGACAACGGCAACAAGCGCACCGACTACGTCCTGACCTGGGACGTCTACAACAAGACGACCGGCACGTGGGTCTCCGGCACCGCCGGCATCCCCGGTCTGAGCCAGAACGTGGCGGTGGAGGACCCGACCTCCAACCAGCTCGGCATGGAGAAGTTCTACGTCTACACCGGCAAGAACACCGGCGCCGGCTCGACCCTCATGAACAACCTGGCGTCCGGCAACACCGTCTGGCAGTACAACGCGTTCACCAACCCCGGCCGTGGTGTCACCACCTTCGCCCGGTTCGCGTACAACAGCCTGGACACCTCCGACACGGTCTCCGGTGCCGGCTGGTCCTTCCAGGCCTCGGGCCCGATCCGGCTCGGCGCGCCGCTGGAGTTCCACCCCAAGCCGCACCCGACCGAGATCCGCCTCCCGGACGGCGACGGCACCACCCACGTCTTCCGTGAACAGCCGGACGGCTCCTGGAAGGCCCCGGCGGGCGTCCACTACAAGCTGGCCGCCAAGCCCGGTCTGGACTGCACCCCGCTGAAGGACCCGGTTCCGGACGCCTGGACGATGACCCGGCCCGACGGGACCCGGTTCGTGTTCGGCTGCGACGGCTACCTGACGTCGATGGTCGAGAAGAACGGCAACACCCAGACCTACACCTATGAGGAACGCAAGTCGAACAACAAGCCGACCAAGTTCCTCAAGTACGTCACCGACCCCGCCGGCAGGCAGTCGCTGACGGTCGAGTACCACTCCAAGGCAGACAGCAACAACCCGAAGATCATCGACCACATCAAGTCGATGACCGACATCTCGGGCCGCAAGCTCACCTTCGAGTACTCCGACAAGGGCCTGCTCACCAAGATCACCGACGGCGCCGGTTCCACCCAGCCGAAGGTCTTCGGCTTCGAGTACGACGCCACCCAGGGCAACAAGAACGTCAAGCTCGTCAAGGCCACCGACCCGCGCGGCAACGCCACGGCGTTGGCGTACAACTTCCCGCAGACCGGTGACGACCCGAAGTACCACTGGTGGACCAAGACGTTCACCGACCGTCTCCAGGGCGCCACGGGCTTCACGTACGCGGCGGACACGGGCAATCCCAAGTTCACGGCCACCAGGGTCACCGACGCCGAGAACCGCGCCTCCGACTACGTGACCGACGACTTCGGCCGCGCCGTCCAGTCGACGAACGCCAAGTCGCAGTCGATGAAGCTGTCGTGGGACGCGGACAACAACGTCACGTACACGGAGGAGAGCAACGGCGCCAAGACCGCGTACTGCTACGACCAGAGGACGGGCTACCCGCTCTGGAAGCGCGACGCGGAGAACAACAAGGCGGGCGTGCCGGCCCAGAGCGAGTGCGCCCCGGGCACCTACCCGGCGAACTCCACTCGGTACGCGTACCAGACCCGTGCCGACGGCTACTCGGCCGACATCTTCACCAAGACGTCCCCGGAGGGCCGGAAGTGGCAGTTCGGCTACGACACCTTCGGCAACCTGAAGACGGTCACCGACCCGAAGGGCGTCGCCACCGCGACGGCGGGTGACTACACCACGTCGTACGAGTACGACTCCTACGGCCAGCTGATCAGGGCGGTCGACGCCAACGGCAACGCGGACACGAACAGCGGCTTCGGGCCCACGGGCTTCCCGGCGACGATGACGGACGCGCTGAACAAGTCGTCGACGTTCGTCTACGACGAGCGCGGTCAGGTCACCGAGGTCACCGACGCGCTGGGCAAGAAGACCACGCAGACGTACGACGTCTACGGCCGTCCGCTGGTCAAGACCGAGCCCAAGAACCAGGCCACTGGTGACCTGATCACCGCTCCGGCACCCGTGTACGACGCCAACGACAACGTCACCACGTCGACGGCGCCCAACGGCGCGGTGTCCACCGCGGTGTACGACGCGGCTGACCAGATCATCTCGGCGACCGAGCCGAAGTACACGCCGACGTCGGACGAGCGGAAGACGACGTACACCTACGACAAGGTCGGCAACCTCAGGACGACGACCGAGCCGAAGGGCACGCTGACCACCGCGGACGCGACGGACTTCGTCACGACCAACCACTACAACGAGATCTACCAGCTCACCTCCGTCGTCAACGCGCGCGGCGACAAGGTCAGCTACGAGTACGACAACGTCGGCAACACCACCAAGGTCGTCGACCCGAAGAAGAACAACACGGCCGACACGGCCGACTACACCACGCTGTCCGCCTACGACCTGAACCACCGGGTCATCTCGGTCACGGACGCCGCCGGCAAGACCACCAGGAAGGCCTACGACAAGGACAACCTGGTCGTCTCCTCGACGGACGCGGAGAACAACACCACGCTCGTCAGCTACGACGAGCGCGGCAAGCAGACCGAGGTCAAGGTCCCGCGCAGCGGCACCTCGCCGATCGTCCACCGCACGACCCGGTACGAGTACGACCAGGTCGGCAACACCACCAAGGTGATCACCCCGCGTGCCGTCGAGGCGGGCACGACCACGGCGTTCACCACCCGCACCGAGTACGACGCGCTGAACCGGCCGAAGCGCCAGTACCAGCCGTACGACCCGGCGGACGCCCTCCACAACGACCCCGACGTCTACACCGAGACCGAGTACGACGCCGTGGGCCGGGTCGCGAAGACCTCGATGCCGCCCTCGGAGGGGCAGACGGTCCGCAACGTCACGAAGCACGACTACTTCGACAACGGCTGGACTAAGAGCTCCACGGACCCGTGGGACATCGCCGTCACCTACGACTACAACGCCCTGGGCCAGCAGACGGCCAGGACGCTGACGTCGGCGGGCGGCTCGTCCAACCGCACGATGACGTGGTCGTTCTACCCCGACGGCAAGGTCAGGTCCCGCTCCGACGACGGTGTTCCGGTGGGCAAGTCGGTGGTCCTGGTGGACAACTCCGACACCCAGCACGTCTCCACCACGGGCACCTGGGCCACCGGGGACATCACGGGGCAGCAGGGCTACGACCACCGCACCCACGCGGCCGGCACGGGCACGGACGCCTTCACGTGGTCCCTCGACATCCCCAAGGACGGCACGTACACCGCGTACGTGAGGTACCCGAAGGTGACCGGGGCCGCCACGACCGCGAAGTACACGCTCACCCACGGCACGACCACCGAAGCGGCGGTCACCAAGGACCAGAACGCCGCCACCGGCACCTGGGTCGGCCTCGGCACCTACGCCCTCAGGCAGGGCGAGAACACCAAGCTGAGGCTGGACCAGAACAGCGGCGGCATCGTGGTCGCGGACGGGATCAAGCTGGTCCGCGACAACTCCGCGGAGACCGACGACGAGAAGCGGACCTTCACCTACTCCTACGACGTCAACGGCAACCTGACGTCGATCGGCGACACGTCACCCGGGACGAAGGTCGACGCCTACGCCATCACCTACACCGGCCTCAACCAGGTCCAGGAGGTGACGGAGTCCCTCTCCGGCGTGGAGAAGAAGGCGACGTCGTACACGTACGACGCCAACGGGCAGTCCGACACGGTCAGCCACCCGAGCCAGTTCTCCAAGTACACCTACGACCTCCGGGAGAAGGTCAAGTCGGTGTCCGTCGGCAAATCCGCGACGGACAGCGACCCCAAGGTCACCACGTACACGTACACGGACCGCGGCCAGAAGCTGAGGGAGACCAAGGACAACGGCAACACCGTCGACTACACCTACTACCTCGACGCCGCGCTGAAGTCGACGACGGAGAAGAAGGCTGACGGCACCACGCTCGTCGCCTCCCACACGTACGCCTACGACGCCAACGGCAACAAGTCGCAGGACGTCGCGAAGAAGATGAACGCCGACAACCGCGCGGCGTACCTCGACTCCACGACCGACCTCACCTACGACCCGGCCGACCGGCTCACCAAGTCGGTCAAGACGGGCAACGGCGCCGGCACGGAGACGTACCTCCACGACGACAACGCCAACGTCGTCAGCCAGACCGTCAAGGGCGTGACCACCACGTTCCGGTACGACCGGAACAGGCTGCTGACCGCGACGGCGTCGGGCGCCACCCCCGCCGACTACGCCTATGACCCCTTCGGCCGCCAGCAGTCGGTCAGCTCCGGCGGCAAGGTCGTCGAGCGGAGCGTGTACGACGGCTTCGACCACGTCGTGGAGTCCCAGAAGCTGGACGCCGGCGGCGCGATGAAGTCGACGACGTACACCTTCGACCCGCTGGACCGCACCGCCTCGAAGACGGCGGACGGCAAGACCACCGACTTCGAGTACCTCGGCCTGTCCGGCGAGGTCCTCGACGAGAAGGTCGCCGGCGCGCTGACCAAGTCGTTCCAGTACAGCCCGTGGGGCGAGCGGCTTTCGCAGACCAAGCACAACACCGACGGGACGACCGAGGACGGCTACTACGGCTACAACAGCCACACCGACGTCGAGACCCTGACCGACAAGAACGGCGACACCAAGGCCACCTACGGCTACACCGCCTACGGCAACAACGACGCCACCGAGTTCACCGGCATCGACAAGCCCGAGGCGGGTCAGCCGGACAAGGAGGAGTACAACCCCTACCGCTACAACGCCAAGCGCTGGGACGCCCAGTCCGGCACGTACGACATGGGCTTCCGCGACTACAGCCCGGGGCTCAACCGCTTCACCACCCGGGACATGTACAACGGCGCCCTCGCCGACATGAAGCTCGGCACGGATCCGTACACCAGCAACCGCTACGCCTTCGGCGGCGGCAACCCCACCAGCCTCGTCGAGCTCGACGGCCACTTCGTCTTCGCGATCCCGGCCATCTACTGGGCGGGGGCGGCACTCGTCACCGCCCTGTACGCGGCGACGCCGCAGGGTCAGCAGAACCTGGCGGACGCGGGGACGGCCCTGGGCAGCATGCTGATGCCGTCCGCGTCCGATACCGACTCCGGTGATTCGTCCGACGCCGAGCCCCGGCCGGGTCCCACCCCGCAGCCGTCGCCGGGCCCCCAGCCCAGGCCCGCGCCGCGGACCACGGACACCAACAATCCCACCTGCGACCCGATGCCTCTGATCGACGGCGGACGGGTCTACGGCGGCCTTGAGGAGTACACGGACCACCAGGGGAACAAGGGCTGCCGGGCGACCGGCGCCTGGGCGTTCCTGACCAAGGCCGACCGCAGGTCGCGCACCGGGGCGGGCGGTCTGCCCAAGTGCCCCGAATGCGAGCCTTCCGTCCAGCCGGACGGAATGGGCGAAATCGCGGCAGGCGGCGGGAATCCGCAGGCCGGCCACCTGATAGGTTACTGGGGCAAGGGCACCGGCCAGGACGTCCGGAACCTCGTCGCTCTGCACGGCAGGGCGAATGCGAGGATGGCCAGCAAGGTCGAATCCTTCGGCTGGAAGCACTTGACCGGTGACAACAAGCTGTTCATGTCGGTCGTGCCCGTCTACGGTGATCCGCATTCGGCCGTTCCCACGCTCGTCCAGGTGGGGATGACCGCGTACGGGCCCCAGGGGGACATCGTGGAGCAGTACTCGTGCACTGCGATCAACTCCAGTACCGGCATCGGCTCGAAGTGCTAGAAGGGGTCTAGAGGTGGCAACGCTTTCGGAGATACGGGCCCTTTTGGGCGAACCCCGGTTCAACTGGTCGGACCCGGCACCGTGGATCGAACTGGAGCGGGAACTCGGCGTCGAGTTCCCCGCGGACTTCCACGAGATCGTCGATGCCTACGGTTCGATCACGATCAACGGGCAGTTGTATCTGAAGCACCCCGCCAGTCATCTTCTGCACGATCTGGGAACGATGATCAGGCAGGACCTCGAGTTCTGGCGCGAGGAGGACATGGCCGAATTCCTGCCGCATCCGGCAGGGACGAACCCCGGTGAACTTCTGCCGGTGGCGACGGCCACGACGGGAGAGATGGTTTTCCTCCGCGTTCCCGACGCACCTTCGTCGCCCTGGCGCGTCCTGGTCCAGGAGATGGACAGTCCGTCGTGGACTCTCTACGAGATGACGTTCAGCGAATGGCTGCTGGCCTATCTCAAGGGGAGCGACGTGACGTTGTGCGCTCGCGACCGCGCGCCTGACGGACCGTCCTACGAGTTCCTTCCCTAGATTCCGGTGAGATCGACGGAGCCCCGCCATCCTGGCGGGGCTCCTGTCGTTCACGGGGTGCTACGCGCGATCGAGGGCCGGGGTGATCTCGGATCCGTACGCGCCGCCCTCCCGCGGCAGCGACGGCGGCCGGCCCACCGGCTTCGACAGCGAGATCTACAACCGCCGCAGCGAAGTCGAACGGACGATCAACCGGCTCAAGAACCACCGGACAGAACCTAATCGGCTCTCACGCGTCTGGTGTCGTGTGCCCACATCGCGATCTCGACGCGGTTGCGTGCGCCGAGCTTGGTCATCAACGATGCGACGTGGGTCTTGACCGTGCTCAGGCTGACGAAGAGCTCGGTGGCGATCTCGGCGTTGGTCCGGCCTCGTGCCACCAGCGCGAGCACCTGCTCCTCGCGCTCGGTGAGCGGGTTGCTCGGCTGGACCGGTACCACCGGCGCCTGGTCGGCGAAGGTCGCCAGCAGCCGGCGGGTGACGTTGGGGGCGATCAGCGCGTCCCCGTTGGCCGCCGCGTGGATGGCCTGCACGAGGAGCTCCGGCCCGGCGTTCTTGAGCAGGAAGCCACGGGCGCCGGCGCGTAGGGCGCCGAGGACGTACTCATCGAGGTCGAAGGTGGTGATCACGACGACCGCCATCGGGTCCGTCACGTCCGGCCCGGCCAGGCGCCGTGTCACCTCGACGCCGTCGAGCCCGGGCATCCGGATGTCGACGAGGAGGACATCGGGACGCAGCCGGGTCGCCAGGTCGAGCGCTGCGAGCCCGTCTGCCGCCTCCCCCACGACCTCGAGGTCGGGTTGCGCGCCGAGGATCATCACCAGCCCGGTCCGGACCAAGTCCTGGTCGTCGGCTACGACAACACGGATGCTCATGCCGACACCGCCATCGGCAGCACGGCCTCGACCACCCAGCCACCCTCGGGCCCCGGCCCCGCGGAGAGCGATCCGCCGAGGAGCTGGGCGCGTTCGGCCATGCCCAGCAGGCCGAACCCCGGCTCCGGGGCCGGCCCCGGCTGGGTCTGTCCATCGTCGCTGACACGCAGCCTGACGGCGTCGCCCTCCCGGCGTACGTCGATCGCGACGCGGGTCGCGCGCCGGGCGTGCCGTACGGCGTTGGTCAGCGACTCCTGCGCGAGCCGGTAGAGCGCGGCGTCAACGGGTCGTGCCAGCCGGGCAAACGAACCGTCCAGCGAGACCTCGACGGTAGGCGTCGTGTGGGCGCGCGCCAGAGCAGGCAGGTCCGCGACACCCGGCTGCGGTGAGTAGGCGACGGCTTCCTCCTCACGCAGCACCCGAACCATGGATCTCATCTCCTCCAGGGTTCGCGACGCTTCGGACTCGATCGCGGCCAGGACCTCGGCAGCCTTCTCGGGCTGGAGGCCGGCGACCACGCCACCGGCCTGCGCCTGCACCGCGATGGCCGAGACGTGATGGGCCACGGTGTCGTGCAGCTCTCGCGCCAGCGCCACCCGCTCCTGATTGCGGATCTCGCGCTGTTGGCGATGCCAGAGGTCCGCGCGGTAGCGGAACACCACCGCGAGGGCGACGAACAACAGCAAGAGGACGCTCCCGCCGAAAACGTCGGCCCAGCCCGCGGAGGTGGCGTACATCCCCAGCGCGACAACGACTGTCACGAACGCCGTCCCCAAGACGATCTCCCGTCCCGAGCCCCACCGCACCAGGGAGTAGAGCAGGATCAGGGCGGCCATCATGGAGTAGAGGCCGAGGTCCCCGGCGTGCACGGTCAGCTGGAGGACCGAGAGCAGCCCGGCGATCCCCCACCCGACCAGGACGGTCACGAGGGGGCGGCCCCGCCGCCAGAGCAGGGCAGGCGTCAGCGCCAGGGCGAGCACCGTCACGAGTGGTCGCCAGGCCAAGCCCGGCCGAACGATGCCCTCGACCAAGGCGGCGGCCGTGAACACGCCCACCAGCAGCCAGTCCAGACGACCGATGGGTGGGGCGTCAGCAGGCCGCGGCTCGTGCCAGACGGAGCGCCGGAAAGTGACCACGGCTCCAGCCTAGGCATCGTCGCGCCTTGGCGTATCCGCCGAAAGAACGAGAGAGAGACCATGCCATCGGCCAGGCGAACCGAGGCCTCCGGGCCGAGGCGCCCGCCGCCGGGCTCAGCGATCGTGGACCTACCGATCCTCACCGCGACAACGGAGCCCACGATGAGAACACGTCAACCCACCACCGCCGCACTGGAAGACCAGCGGATGCCGCTGAGAGCCAAGCTCGCCGCGGCGTGGACAGCCTTCATGTTCCTCTACGCCTACGTGGACATCCTCAACTTCTTCACGCCCGGCGTCATCGAAGACATCCTGGACGGCAAGGTCTTCGAGTTCGACCTCTCCCAGACCTTTTCGACCACGGCGCTGGCCCTCATGGCCATCCCGATCTTCATGGTCGTGCTGTCGACGACGCTGCCCGCCCGGGCGAACCGCATCACGAACCTCATCGTGGCCTCGCTCTACGTCCCCGTCACGGCGTTCAACGCGGTGGGCGCGTCCTGGCTGTACTTCTACGGCCTTGGCATCGCACTGGAATTGATCCTTCTCGCCCTCATCGTGCGGTACGCCTGGACCTGGCCCCGTACCGTCGGCGGCCACGGCGACCAGCCCGGACCGTGAGACCGTTCGCGCCCAGCCACGAGTGTCGAATCCCTGCCTGTAACGACAGCACCCGGAGCCGTGCGTTGATCATGTGCCAGAAAAGGTCGGCAAGAGGTCGGCATCGGTCCGAGTGGGCCCTGCCGTACGCATCTGAACCGGAGAATCCGCTCAACCCCTCCCGAGCCCAGCGGACCCCTGACCCGCGGCCGAAAGGACGACAGTCGATCAAGGGCTCCCGCACGGCGGCCACCAGTCGAGCGCGACCCGTCCTGTCACACGTTTCCCAAGGTCAGCGCACCCGCCCCCGTGCCTTCAGCTGCGTCGCGGGCACCTCCGGGGCGTCCAGGCGGTCGCCGTCGTAGCCCTTCACCTCGCCGAAGCGGTCGCCCGTCATCCAGTCCTCGCGGGCCTTGCGGATCTCCTCGTCGGTGCGGCCCACGAAGTTCCACCACATGACGAGTTCCTCTTCGAAGGGCTCGCCGCCGAGGAGCATGAGGGCGGAGTCGGAGGGGGCGCGGACGGGGAGGTCGGTACGGCCGCAGCCGAGGTAGAGCATGGAGCCGGGGAGGAGGGGGACCCCGTCGACGTGGGCTTCGCCGGACATGGAGAGGACGGCGTACTCGAAGTCGGGGTCGAGGGGGAGGCGGAGATCGGCGCCGGCGGCGAGGGTGAGGTCGGCGCCGACGAGGGGGGTGTACGTGGTGCCGGGCGAGGTGGCGCCGTCGAGGGTGCCGAGGATGACGGTGGCGGTGAGGCCGGGGGCGGTGACGTGGGGCAGCTCGGCGTGGTGCTGGAAGTGCGGCTCGACGTGGCGGTGGGCGTCGGGGAGGGCGACCCAGAGCTGGGCGCCGTGGAGGAAGCGGGCGTGCGGCCGGGGGCTCTCCTCCGAGTGGGAGATCGCCCGGCCCGAGGTCATCAGGCCCAGTTCGCGCGGGCGGATGGTCTGGAGGCTGCCGGTGGAGTCGCGGTGCAGGACCTCGCCCTCGTGGAGCCAGCTGACCGTCTGGAGGCCCATGTGCGGGTGCGGCGGGACCTGCATGCCCGGTTCCTCGGCGATGTCGTCGGGACCGTAGTGGTCGACGAAGGCCCAGGCGCCGACCATGCGCCGGCCGAGGTTGGGGAGCAGTCGGCGCACCTCCGTCGACTCGCCGAGCTGGACGCGGCGGGGGCTCAGCAGCTCCCGTACCGGCTCGGCGACGACGAAGCCGCGGCCGCCGCAGACGGTGGGCACGGCCTGACGTTCAAGGTTGCTCATGGCGCTCGACCTCTTCCTGTCCGGTCCGGGTCGCAGGGCGCTCCCGGGAGGCAAGGTCGATCATGGTGGAATGTTCAACCATCTTGCCGTGTTGACGTGACCGACCACCCCACAGGGTGGCAGATCCGGGACACGGGAAAGGGAAGACAAGTGAGCGAGTCGTACTACGAGTTCGGAACGGCCGGAGAGCGCTGGGACCGCGCCCGGCTGTTCTTCGAGGCGAAGGAGTACGGAACCGCCGTCCGCATCCTTCGCGGTCTCGTCGCCGAGCACCCGGAGCAGACGACCCAGCGGCTCCTGCTCGCTCGCGCCTACTACCACTCCGCCCAGCTCTCCAAGGCCGAGACCGAGCTGCGGGCCGTCCTCGACCGCGATCCGGTCGAGCACTACGCCCGGCTCATGCTCGGACGCACCCTGGAGCGCCAGGGACGCGCGGCCGAGGCGGCCCCTCACCTGCGCATGGCCGCCGCGATGTCGGGCGAGCTCCCGTCCTGACGCCACGGCGCCGGGTCCGCCATGGAGAGCCCGGGCCCGGTGACACCCGGATGCCGAGCCGTCCGGCGGGGCGCGTCCTCACACGGAAGTGATACCCCCAGACGGTATATTCGGCGGCCAGGAGGTCCTGGCTGTGCCTGTGCGACGCGTGGAACGCGACAGACGAGCAGGAGGTGCCCTGGGGCACCTCCTGCTCGTCGTCGTGCTCGCGCTCGGCGTGTTCCTGATGCACGCCGTCGGCCACCCGGCAGGCTCCGGCGGCGGTACGGACTCCACTTCCGCCGCCTCGCACGGCGCAGCCGTACACGCCCGTGCCGACCGGGCCGCCGCGACGCACGGAGCGGCCGCGGATGCCGCGCCCTCCACGGCATCGCACCCTTCAGGCGACTCCGGCGGCCCTGCCGGTCCGCACGCTTCCGACACCCGGCACGGCGCCGCCGGCCCGCACGGTTCCGACACCCGGCACGACTCCGGCACCGGGATGGACATGACCACCCTGTGCGTGGCCGTGCTCGGTGCCTGGCTCCTCGCCGAGCTCGTACGCGCCGCGCTCGGGCGCCGCCCCGACTGGCTCACCCTCCGGCTCGCACGGCTCACGCCCGTGCTGGGGCCGCACGCGCCGCCGCGTCGGCCCCCCGACCTCGCACGTCTGTCCGTCCTGCGGATCTAGGCCGTCTCGCCATCACGGGCGCTTCGCGCTGCCCGTGAACGTCTTCGGCATGCCCTGTTCCGTCCGTACGAACGACACACGAGGTATCACCCCATGCGTACCTTCACCCACCGCACCGCCAGGAAGTTCGCCCTCATCGGAGCCACCGCCACCGCCGGACTCCTCCTCTCCGCCTGCGGCACCGACGACACGACGAGCGGAATGGACCACGGGGACACGTCCGCCACCGCTTCCGCGTCCGCGTCCGCGCCGGGGATCACTGAGGCCGGCGCCCCCGGCGCCTTCAACGACGCGGACGTCATGTTCGCGCAGATGATGATCCCCCACCACGAGCAGGCCCTGGAGATGGCGAAGCTCGCCGACGGCCGGGCCGAGGACCCCGAGGTCAGGAAGCTGGTCACCGCCGTCCAGGGAGCCCAGGACCCCGAGATCACCAAGATGAAGAGCTGGCTCAAGGGATGGGGCAAGCCCGAGTCCGCCGGTCACGGGTCCGGCTCCGGGCACGGGTCCGGCTCCGGCTCCGGCTCCGGGCACGGCATGTCCGGAATGATGTCGGAGCAGGACATGAAGGACCTGGCCGCCGTCAAGGGCAAGTCCTTCGACCGCAAGTTCGCCGAGCTGATGATCGCCCACCACGAAGGCGCCGTCGCCATGGCCGAGGACGAGCGGAAGAACGGCCGCAACGCCTCCGCCAAGGCTCTTGCCGACGACGTCGTCCGGACCCAGTCGGAGGAGATCGCCGCACTGCGGAAGATCCTCGACCGGCTCTGACGCCATCGGTCCTCGGCGGGCTCTGATTCCGCCGACCCCTCGCGCGGCTCCGTCCCGACCGTGACGGTCCGCCCCGCGAGGGGCCACCCGTTGCGAAGGCGGTCCGTCCTGCTTCAGGACGGGCCGCCCCGGGACGTCGACCTGAGACCGACCACTCGGGCCGGCCCCCGGCGGGTCGCCCGCCCGCCGTGCCCGCTGCGGAGGCGGATACACCCGCGTGCCACCGCTGCCCAAGGGCCCAACGGCGCCGACCCCGCCGGAGAGACAGGAGCCGTCAGACTCCCTGGGGACGTCCGGCGGTGGGGTCTCCTCCCGTGACGGTGTCGCCGCCACCGACGACCACTTCGCCGCCCACGACGACGGTCTCGGCGACCGTGCCGGGGATGTCGTCGGGCGCGATGCGGAGGATGTCGCGGGAGAGGACGACGAAGTCGGCGAGTTTGCCCACGGTGAGCGAACCGCGTTCGTGGTCGAGGAAGTTGGCGTACGCGGAGCCCATCGTGTAGCCCTCGACGGCAGTGGCGACGTCGATGGTCTCACCGGCGGTCCAGGCCTCTCCGCCGCCGGGCGGGCGGCGGGTGACGGCGGCGTGGATGCCGATCATGGGGTCCATCTCGGCGACGTTCCAGTCGCTGGAGAGGGCGAGGACCGCGCCGGCGGTGTGCAGGCTGCGCAGCGGCCAGGCCTTGTGCCAGCGGTCGGGGCCGACGTTCTCGGCCCAGTCCTGGCCGGGTCCGGCGATGTCGGGGGCCGCGTGGCGGGGCTGCATACAGGCGACGACGCCGAGTTCGGCGAAGCGGGGGGTGTCGGCCGGGTCCAGGCACTCGACGTGCACGATCTGGTGGCGTGCGTCGCGCGGTCCGTTGGCGGCACGGGCGCGGTCGACGGCGTCGAGGACCGTGCGGATGCCCCGGTCGCCGGTGGCGTGCACGAAGCACTGGAAGCCGCGGGCGTCGAGGCGGGTGAGCAGCTCGGCGAACTCCTCGGGCGGGTAGAAGGTGTCGCCGCGGTGGTGGGAGCAGCCCGCGTACGGCTCCAGGAGGGCCGCGGTGCGGGGTTCCACGACGTCGTCGATGTACAGCTTGAGCGGGCCGACGCGCAGCCTGTCGTCGGCGAACCGGCGTGCGGCTTCCCGGAATTCGTCGAGGTCCCGCTCGGTGGTGCCGCGCGGGTGGAACAGTGCGGCGACGATCCTGGAGCGGAGGCGCCCCTCGGCGCGGGCCCGCTGGAAGAGGGCGAGGTCGTCGAGGGAGTTCTGGGGTTCGACGACGGTGGTGATGCCGTAGCGGATGGCGTCGTCCAGGCTCTTGGCGAGGCGGCCGTACTGCCGGTCCGGGGAGGCCCAGGGAAGGCCGAGTTCGCGCAGGGCGCGGTGGCCGTCGCGGGAGAGCCCCTTGACGGCGAAGTCCTTGACGAATCCGGTGGGTTCGCCGGTGGCGGGATCGGTCACGGCCCGTCCGAAGGGCAGGTCGGTGTGGTCGCGGTCGACGCCGAGTCGCCGCAGGGCGGCGGTGTTGAGCCAGGCGGTGTGGACGTCGTAGCTGAGGACGAGGGCGGGGGTGCCGCCGGTGGCGGGGTCGAGGTCGGCCGCGGTGGGCATGCGGCCGTCGGGGACGGCGGAGTAGTCGAAGGCCTCGGCCTCGATCCACTCGGCGTCGGGGTGGGCGGCGTGCCAGGTTCGGATGCGTTCGTGGACGGCGTCGAGGGTGCGGGCGCCGGCGAGTTGGACGCAGGCGTCGTCGGAACCGAGGCGGACGTGGTTGTGGGCGTCGACGAAGCCGGGCAGGACGAGCCGTCCGCGGGCGTCGATGACCTCCGTCCCGGGGCCGGTCCAGGCTTTCGCCTCGGCGTCGCAGCCGATCCAGGCGATGCGGCCGTCGCGGACCGCGAGCGCCTGGGCTTCGGGGAGCGCCGGGTCCACGGTGTGGATGCGGGCCCCGAGGAGGACGAGGTCGGCGGGGGTGGAGATGAAGGTGGAGGTGGAGGTGGGGGTGACGCTGTTCATGCGGGGTGGCTCCGTGGCGTACGTACGGGAAGGGCGGCGGTGTGCGGGGGTTCGGCCCTCAGGGGCGGTGGGGGGCGGCGACGCGCGGGGCGACCGGGCCGCCCGGGGGTGAATCGGGCGACGGCGCGCGGAGCGACCGGCCCGCTCAGGGGTGAATCGGGCGACGGGGGGCGGGCCGCTCAGGGGTGGATCGGGGTGACGCGCCCGCGGGCGAGGAACACGTACACCAGGGCGGAGACGGCCGCGCCGAGGACGGTGAGGTCCGCGCCGCCGAGCGGGGCGACGAGGGGGCCGGTCCAGAGCTCGGAGTCGCAGGTGAGCGCGGAGAAGAGCAGGCCCGCGAGGAGTGCGGTCAGACCGGCCGGGTGCCAGCCCGAGCGGTACCAGTAGGCCCCGCCCGCTCCCGTGTGCAGGCCGGCGGAGTCGTAGGTGCAGCGGCGCAGGACCATGTCGGCGAGGAAGACCCCGCCCCAGGGGGCGAAGACGATGATGAGGAGGGAGAGGAAGGAGAGGAGCGAGGTGGTGAAGTCGGTGAGGAAGAGGGCGCCGAGGGAACCCACGGCGGTGACGGCGGCGCTGATGACGATGGCGCGGGCCCGGCTCCAGGGGATGCCGAGGACCTGGAGGTTCAGGCTCGACGAGTAGAGCGTGATGATCGAGTTGGTGACGGAGCCGCCGAGGACCAGGGCGAGGAAGAGGGGCTGGAACCAGCCGGGCAGGAGGCTTTCGGTGCCCGCGACGGCGTCGGTCATGTCGGCCTGGGTGGCGGCGGCCACTCCGGCGACGCCGAGGGCGACGGAGGAGAGGAAGCCGCCCAGGGCGCCGCTCCAGGTGACGGCCCTGAGGGAGGTCGTGCGGGGCAGGTAGCGGGTGTAGTCGGCGGGCATGGGGAGGTACGAGAAGGGGCCGGCGAGCATGACGACGAAGGCGAGGCTCCAGCCGGAGGCGCCGGGTGCGGCCGCGGGGGCGGAGGTGTCGGTGCCGGGCAGGACGAGGACGAGCAGGGCGGCGAAGCCGACGGCGAGGACGTAGGCCATCCACCGTTCGGCGAACTGGACGGTGGCGTGGCCCCAGAGGGCGACGGCGAAGGTCAGCGCGAGGGTGACGGCGAGGGCGAGGGCGCGGGGGGCGTGCCCGCCGTGCCAGCCGAGGTCGGCGAAGAAGGCTTCGAGGGCGAGGGTGCCGACCACCGTGTTGACGATGGTGTAGCCGATGCTGACGATCCAGTTGAGCAGCCCCGCGGGCCAGTTCCCCCGGATGCCGAAGGCGGCGCGGGAGATGACGAGGGTGGCGGTGCCGGTGCGCACGCCGCTGAGGCCGGCCGCGCCGATGGCGAGGAAGGCCAGACCGCCGAGCACGACGACGGCGGTGGCCTGCCAGAAGGACAGGCCGAAGGCGACGGCGAGGGCGCCGTTGATGACGTACGTGAAGGTGAGGTTCGAGCCGAACCACAGCCAGAAGACGTCCTTGGCGCCCCCGTGCCGCTCCGCGTCGGGGATGGGGTCGATGCCGTGCTCCTCGACCTGGAAGACCTCGTCGGTCGCCGGCCGGCCCGTGCTCACGGGCTCCGTCTCGTGTCCGAGCACATCGCGCTCCTGTCTTGAATGCCGTTCTAAGTCTTAGAACGGCATTCAAGATGTGCGATGGGTTCGGGCCACGTCAAGACCCCCGGAGGTTGCGGTTAAGGTCGATCTCGCGGGCACAGGACGCAGAGGCACACGGAACGGCAGGACGGGGACGGCTGCGGTGGCAGGGTCGGCACGACGACGGGACGGACACGTCACCCAGGAGCGGATGCTCGAGGAGGCCATGACGGCGATCGCCGAGGACGGCCTCGCCTCGCTCACCATGTCCGCGCTCGCGGAGCGGCTCGGCACGAGCGGCGGCCACATCCTGTACTACTTCGGCAGCAAGGACCTGCTGCTGCTCGCCGCGCTCCGCTGGAGCGAGGCCGCGCTCGCCGAGGAGCGGCGCGCCCTCCTCGCCCGCCGGACCACCGCCGAGCGCAAGCTCGACCTCTTCCTGCGGCTCTACCTGCCGCGCGGCACCCGCGACCCGCGCTGGACGCTGTGGATCGAGCTGTGGGCCCGCACCCCCGGCAACAGCGCGCTCCGCGAGGCCCAGGACGAACTGGACCGGGGCTGGCAGGAGGACCTGGAGGCCCTGCTGACGGCGGGCGTCGCACGCCGTCGCTTCGCCCCCCTGGACGCGGCCGCCCGCGCCTCCGAACTCCTGGCCCTGCTCGACGGGTTGAGCACCCGCGTCGTCCTGGGCCAGGAGTCCCGGCGCGACCCGCGCCCCGCCCTCGACGTCGCCCGCTCGGCGGCGCGGCTCCTCATCACGCCGTACGCGGCGGAGGACGCCGACACGGCGATGCCGGAAGGGAAGTGACGGAAGGTCAGGCGGGTCAGCCCCGGTAGGCCTCGAGGAGGCGCAGCCAGGCCTCGCTCAGCGTGGGGTAGGACGGTACGGCGTGCCAGAGGCGGGCGATGGGAACCTCGCCGGTGATCGCGATCGTCGCCGAGTGGAGCAGCTCTCCGATGCCAGGGCCGACGAAGGTCGCGCCGAGGAGCACCTCGCGGTCGAGGTCGACGACGATCCGGGCGTGCCCCCGGTAGCCCTGGGCGTACAGACCCGCCCCGGCGACCTGCCGCATGTCGAGGTCGACGGCGCGGACCCGGTACCCCGCGTGCTCCGCCTCGGCCAGACCGAGGCCGACGGCGGCCGCCTCGGGGTCGCTGAACACGACCTGGGGGACGGCGGCGTGGTCGGCGGTGGCGGCGTGAGCGCCCCAGCGTCCGGTGTCCAGGGCCGGGTCTCCCTGCGCGCGGGCGGCGATCGCGGCTCCGGCGATACGGGCCTGGTACTTGCCCTGATGGGTCAGGAGCGCCCGGTGGTTCACGTCCCCAACGGCGTACAGCCAGTCGCTGCCGGTGACCCGCAGGCTGTCGTCCACGTCGAGCCAGGACCCCGGGGTGAGGCCGACCGTCTCCAGACCGATGTCGTCGGTGCGCGGGGCCCGGCCGGTCGCGAACAGCACCTCGTCACCCTCGACGTGGTCGCCTCCCTCCAGGACCACGGTGACCGGGCCGGTGCCCCCGTCGCGCACCACCGCCGTGACGTCGACGCCGGTACGGACGTCCGCGCCGCGCGCCGCGAGAGCCGCGGCCACGTGCTCGCCGACGAACGGCTCCATGCGCGGCAGCAGGCCGCCGCCGCGCACGAGCAGGGTCACCTTCGCGCCGAGGGCCTGCCAGGCGGTGGCCATCTCCACGCCGACCACTCCCCCGCCGACCACGATCAGCCGCTCGGGCACCCGGTCGGAACCGGTGGCCTCGCGGCTGGTCCACGGGTGCGCGGCGGGCAGCCCCGGCAGCGCCGGGAGGACGGCGCGGGTCCCGGTGCAGACGGCCACCGCGTGCCGCGCGGTCAGCAGGTGGCGTTCCCCCTCCGGACCGGCGACCTCCACCCGGCGCGGTCCGGCGAACCGGCCGTGGCCGCGGAAGACCCGGACGTCGATGGAGTCCAGCCAGTCCACCTGACCGTCGTCCTTCCAGTGACCGACGACGGAGTCACGATGGGCGAGGACCTCCATCGCGTCCAGCGGGCCGTAGACCGACTCGCGCAGCCCCGCCACCTTGCGGGCGTCGGAGCGGGCGAGCGCGGGACGCAGCAGGGCCTTGCTGGGCATGCAGGCCCAGTACGAGCACTCGCCGCCGATCAGCTCGCTCTCGACGATCGCGGCGCTCAGCCCGGCCGCCCTCACCCGGTCCACCACGTTCTCGCCCACCGGACCCGCGCCCAGGACCACCACGTCGTACGCGTGCTCGACTTCCACCGCATCCACCGTTCGTGTCATGGGTCCCAGTCTGCTGGCAGCGGTCCGGAATGGCGCGGCTCGATACGCCGTCGCACCGGGCGAGTCGCGGCCCAGCCGTCGGCGCTCCGTCGGTGCCCCGCCGGTGACGACACCGGCGGGGCACCGACGGCGTGAGGTCGCGCCGTGCCCTCAGAAGCGGACCTTCCCGCCCGGCAGAAGCGGCGGCTTCGACAGCGGCAGCCGCGGCGAGTGCCCGTCGGCCGGCGTCCGGCACACCGTGTCCGCGGCCGGCAGCCTGCCCGTGGTCAGGTACGCCGTGGCGGTCGCGTCGGCGCAGGACTTCGTCCCGTAGACGCCGTGCCCCTGCCCGCCCAGGACCGTCACCATCCGGGCCCCCTTCATCGCCCGGCGCAGTCCCTGGCCGCTGACCAGTGGTGTCTGGGAGTCCCATTCGTTCTGCAGGACGAGGGCGCCCACGGAGTTGTTCACCCGGGTGGCGGGCTCGGAGCCTTCGCCCCAGAACGCGCAGGGCTTGATGTGCGACGCGAAGTCCCCGTACAGCGGGTACCTGGCCTTGTCTCGGATCGCGTCCCGGCGGTACTTCTCCGGGTCCCGGGGCCAGGCGCGGGTGTCCGCGCACACCACGGACCAGAACGCCGCGTCCATGTTGTCCGCCGGGACGCCCCCGGCGGAGGCCCCGGTCGCGATGCCGGTGCCCTTGCCGGTGCCGGTGCCGATGCCCGGGCCCGCCGGGGCGAACGACGGGGGCACGGGAGCGGGTGGCGTGACGCGCCCGGAGGACGAGGGGGTACGGCCGGCGGCGGCTTCCCTGAGGCGGGCGACCGTCTCCGCCGCGTACGCCACGTCGAAGAACATGGGCCGGCCGGCCCTGATGTCGTCGCCCGTGAGGGCGGTGCCGTCGAGCACGATCGGCTCTCGGTCGGCCCGGGCGACCAGCGCCCAGAACGCCGCGCGCACCTCGGCCGGGGTGCGGCCGAGCGCGTACGTCTCGTCGCGGGCGGCAGTCCAGTTCGCCCACCGAGTGAACGCCGGTTCCGCGCCCTCGGCCCATACCTGGATCATGCCGCGCCAGATCCGCTCCGGGTCCACCGCGCTGTCCAGCACGAAACGGTCGGTTCGCCGGGGGAACATCTGCGTGTAGACGGCGCCCAGGTACGTGCCGTAGGAGTACCCGAGGTACGAGAGCTTCTTCTCGCCGAGCACGGCGCGGATCACGTCCATGTCCCGTGCGGTGTTGCGGGTGGTGAGGTGGGGCAGTACGGCGCCGTTGGCCGCCCGGCACTTGGCCGCCACGGTCTCGGCCCACCGGACGTCCCTGTCGAACGTCGCCGCCTTGTAGGGGCGTTGCCAGTTCAGCTCGTCGCCGTTCAGGCCGCAACTCACCGGGGCGCTCCGGCCCACGCCCCTCGGGTCGAAGCCGACGAGGTCGTACCGCTTCTTCACCTCGTCCGGCAGCTCCGGCGCCATCCACACCGGCATGTCCAGGCCCGATCCACCCGGCCCGCCGGGATTCAGCAGCAGCGCACCGCGCCGGTGCTGGGCGCTGGTCGCCCTCGTCCGGGACACCGCGACGTCGAGCGTCCGGCCGCCGGGGCGGGAGTAGTCGAGCGGCACCTTGATCGTCGCGCACTCGAGGTCGGCCGGGGTCTCGGCGCCGCAGGGGCTCCAGCGCGGCTTCTGCCGTGCGTACCGCTCCAGCGCGTCGACCGTGGTGGAGACACCGGCGGGGGTGACGGTGGCGGTGGCGGTGGCGGTGACGGCAGTGACGGCGGTGGTGACGGCGGCGGTGGCAGAGGTCCCGGTTCGGGGGCCGGCCGCTGCCGCCGCGGGGGTGAGAGCCGGAAGGAGCGTCGCTAAGGCGCCGATGGCCACGACGGGTGCTGTTCGCATGCTTCGCACAGTCAGTCAGGTCCTCGCGAAAGGGGAAGGATTGGTCTCAACCACCTTTGCTCAAAGAACAGTTCGTCGAATCCTCCCGCAGAGGGGCGCCGTCTCCGACCGCAGGATGACCATCGCCCCGACCCCGCGTGCCACCGCCCCGGGCCTCCCGCGTCGCCGGTCGGGGCGAACCGGGCGAAACGGCCGCGCGACGGTCCGGAATAGCTCGGCTCGATCCGCCGTTGTGTCGGTCGAGTCCCCAGGGGACCGTGAGGACACCGCCAGGAGACCCCGAAAGGTAGGCAGCAGCATGAGCACCGTAGAGCTCACCAAGGACAACTTCGACGAGGTCGTGAGCGGCAACGAATTCGTCCTGATCGACTTCTGGGCTTCCTGGTGCGGTCCCTGCCGTCAGTTCGCTCCCGTCTTCGAGGCCGCCTCCGAACGCCACGAGGACCTGGTCTTCGCGAAGGTCGACACCGAGGCCCAGCAGGAGCTGGCCGCCGCGTTCGAGATCCGCTCGATCCCGACGCTGATGATCGTCCGCGACAACGTGGCCGTGTTCGCACAGCCCGGCGCGCTGCCGGAGGCGGCCCTGGAGGACGTCATCGGTCAGGCCCGGCAGCTGGACATGGACGAGGTGCGCAAGTCCATCGAGAGCGCCCTGGAGAAGTGACCCACCGCGAGGGGGGTACGGGAGCCGATCCCGTACCCCCCTCGCGTCGTACCCGGACTCGTCATATCCGGGCTCCTCGTACCCGGGCTCCTCGTCCCCGGACTCCTCGTCCCCGGACTCCTCGTCCCCGGACGCGTCGTACCCGGAGTCAGCGTTCCAGGACCAGGGCGAGGCCCTGGCCGACGCCGATGCAGAGGGCGGCGAGGCCGGTGCCCGAGCCCGCCGCCGCGAGCTGGTGGGCGACCGAGCCGGCGAGGCGGGCGCCGGAAGCGCCGAGCGGGTGGCCTATGGCGATGGCGCCGCCGCGCGGGTTCACGATCTCGGGGTCGAGTTCCGGCCACTCGGCGAGGCAGCCGAGCGCCTGGGCGGCGAAGGCCTCGTTGAGCTCGAAGGTGCGCAGGTCGGCGAAGGAGCGGCCGGACTTCTCCAGCGCGCGCCTGACCGCCGCGACCGGACCGAGGCCGAAGAGCTGGGGCTCGATGCCGGTGACCGCCGACGTGCGGATGCGGGCGAGCGGCTCGCGGCCCGTCTCGCGCAGCCCCTCCTCGTCGACGAGGAGCAGGGCGGCGGCTCCGTCGTTGAGCGGCGAGGAGTTGCCCGGCGTGACGGTGCCGCCCTCGGGGCGGAAGGCGGGCCTGAGCTTGGCGAGCGCCTCCATGGAGGTGCTGTCGCGGATGCACTCGTCACGGACCAGGTCCACCCCCGGGTAGGGGACCACCTCGTCGTCGTACAGGCCCTTGGCCCAGGCCTCGGCGGCCTTGCGGTGGCTCGCCAGGGCGAAGGCGTCCTGCTGCTCGCGGGTGAGGCCGTGCCGGTCCGCGACGAGCTCCGCGCCCTCCCCGAGCGCCACCGTCCACTCGGCGGGCATCCTCGGGTTGGTCATGCGCCACCCGAGGGTCGTCGAGTGGAGCTGCTGGTGACCGGCGGGGAAGGCCCGCTCGGGCTTCTGCAGCACCCAGGGCGCGCGGGTCATCGACTCGACACCACCGGCGATCGCCACCGAGGCGTCGCCGACCGCGATCGCGCGGGCCGCCTGGATCACGGCCTCCAGGCCGGAACCGCAGAGGCGGTTGACCGTGACGCCGGGGACCGAGACGGGCAGCCCGGCGAGCAGGACCGCCATCCGCGCCACGTCGCGGTTGTCCTCGCCGGCGCCGTTGGCGTCACCGAAGTACACGTCGTCGACGCGTGCCGGGTCGAGCGCGGGCGAGCGGTCGACAAGGGCCTTCACCACATGCGCGGCGAGGTCGTCGGGACGCACCTGGGCGAGGGCACCTCCGAACTTCCCGATCGGGGTGCGGACGGCGTCGACGATGTAGACGTCGCGGATGCTCATCGGTTCTCTCCCACGTGACCTTCGTGACCTTCGGAACGACTCTGTTCGCCTGGTGAAAAAATCTTCGCCGGCGTGCGCGCGCAGAGTCTGCGTCGGCCGGCCCGTCGTGTCAACGGGCCGATTAGGACGCCCAGGGCGGCAAGGCCGCGCGTCGGTCGCGGTGCCCGGCACGGGTGGGCCGCACGGCGGTCGCGGTGCCCAGGGCGGCAAGGCCGCGCGTCGGTGGCAGCGCTCGGCACGGGCGGGCCGCACGTCAGACGCGTACGCGGACCAGCAGCCCATGGCGGTCGCGGTACGCGGCACGGGCGAGCCGCACGGCTCTCACGGCCGGCGGAACAGGAAGCCCGCACGTCGACCACCGCCGACCGGACAGCGAGGCCCCGCGTCAGCCGCGTTCGGTCGTGCGGACCAGGGCTGTCAGGCCGTAGTCGAGCTCGCGCCCGTCGACGAGGATCGCCTCGACCGTGCGCGTCTCGGGGTCGATGTCCGCCCTGACCCCGTGCCCCTCGTAGATCGGGTACCCCGTCTCGCCGTGCCGTCCGGTGGCCTCGACCACGGCCGAGCGGACGGCACTGTCGGTCACCGAGGCGCCGCCCCGGTCCTCCACGTGCTCGGCCACCAGCAGGATCTCGAAACGCTTCGGAACTGTGCTCATGCACCGACGCTAAGCGCTCGACGGGACTCCCGCCGGACGACCCGGGCGGCCGGGTACGGCTCCGGCCGCACCGCGCGGGGCTCAGCCGCGCCGCGGCAGCACGACCAAGGCGCCTCAGCAGGGCACCGACCGCGCGGCCCGGCGGTCGTGCCGGCTCGGGCCGCGTGGTGCGGGGCGGCTCGGCCACACCGCCCGGGGCACGTGGCCGGGGGCGGTCCAGCCGGGAATCGGACCGCGTGGTGCGGGCCGGCCGGCATCGGTCCGCGTATCCGGGCGGTTCAGCTGGACTCTCTCCGTACGACGCGGGAGTCGAGGAGGGAGCGGGAGAGGGACGCGGTGTCGGGTTCGCGTACGGCTCGGTCGACGAGTTCGGCGAGCTCGCGGCCGAGCACCATGTCGATCCGCACGGTGCTGAGCCGGGGCCGCAGCAGGCGGCCGAGGAGGAGGTCGTCGGCGCCGATGACGGCGGTCTCCCCGGGGACTGAGATCCCCTCGTCCTGGAGCGCGCGCATCAGGAGCATCGCGTACTCGTCGTTGTAGGCGAAGACGCCGTCGAGACCCTCGCCGCGCCACCGTGCGGCGAGCGCCCGCGCCGACTCCTCGTCGTACCGCAGCGGGAGGGGGACGACGGTGGCGCCGGCGCCCTCGGCCGCGCGGCGCGCCCCTTCGAGGCGGGGCCCGGAGAACATGTCGAGGCCGGGTTCCTCGGGGATGACGACGCCGATGCGGCGGCGGCCGGTCTCGACGAGGTGGGCGGTGGCGATCTCGCCGACCCGTCCCTGTTCCATGACGAGGGCGTGGGTGCCCGCCACGTTCTGGGTGCCGAGGGTGATCACGGCCCGGGCGCCGGACCGCTTGAGGATCTCGACGCCCTGCGCGGTGAGCTCGGCCTCGCCGAGCGACACCACGGCGACCGGCCGCAGCTCGGCCCAGGCGCGGGCGGCCTCCTCGGCCTTCATGCCGACGCTGCCGTACTGGACCACCGTGTAGTCCAGGCGCCGCAGGGCCCACTGGAAGTCGTTGAAGAACTGGCTGTACAGCGGCCCGACCGGGACGTGCGCGGTCGGCAGGAGCACCATCCGGCTGTGGCCGGCGCGCAGGCTGCGGGCGGCGGCGTGCGGGACGTACCCGAGTTCCTCGGCCGCTTCCCGGACCCGGCGGCGGGTGGGTTCGCTGATGCGGACGGCCGACGTGTTGTTCAGGACGTACGAGACGGTGGCCCGGGAGACGCCCGCGAGGCGCGCGACGTCGGCGCTCGTCGGGACCGCGCGCCCGGCGGGGCGTTCGGAGGGCTGTTCGGTTGACTGACTCATCGCCTCGGCATCTTTCCAGAACAATCCGGCACAGGGTCTGGCGGATGGCCGGAATTGAATGCTACACAGTGCTCACACGTGTCACTGACACGTGTAACTAGACCGTTCCATCCGCCCCTCGCCCCCTCATCGGGCGATCTCCCCAGGAGGGCACCGTGGCCCTTTCCTCCTCCGGCACCGGCTCCGGCACCGCTACCCCCGGCCCCGCCACCGGAACGGCGAACCCCACTGCCGCCGCCCGGCCGACGCGCGGCCTGCTGCCCCTGCTCCTCGCCGGGAACACCGCGATGTACGCCCTGTACATCGGCGTCCCCGGCATGCTTCTCGCCCTCCAGATCGAGTCGATCGACCCGGCGGACAAGGTGGCGAACTTCGGCCTCGTCTCCGGCATATCCGCGATCTTCGCGACCGTCTTCAATCCGGTCGCGGGCGCCCTGTCGGACCGCTCCGGACGGCGCAACCCGTGGATCCTGGCCGGCGGACTCCTGGCCCTCCCGGTGATGCTGCTGCTCGGCAGCGTCCACACGATCCTGCTGGTCACCATCGCCTGGTGCCTGGGACAGGCCGTCATGAACATCTACCAGGCGGCCATCACCTCCGTGGTGCCCGACCGGGTGCCCGTCGCCTCGCGCGGCAAGGCGTCGGCGGCCGTGGGACTCGGACTGCCCATCGGCTCGACGATCGGCGCCCTCGTCGGCGCGGCCTTCTCCGAGGACTACCGCACCGGATACCTGGTCTTCGGCGCCATCGTCGCGGCCACCGCCGTGCTCTTCACGACCTGTGCCCGCGAGGAGCGCATGCCCCCGAAGGCGGCGCTTCCCGTCAAGGAACAGCTCACGGCCTTCGGCAGCGCGCTCAAGGACCACGACTTCCGCTGGGCGTTCATCGGCCGCGCCCTCCTCGTCCTCGGGTACTTCGCGGTGGCCGGATTCCAGTTGTACATCCTCAAGGACCACACCCAGCTGCCCGCCGGGCTCAGCCCCGAGGAGGCGGTGGCGATCCTGATGCCGCTCAACTCGGTGGCCATGGTGGTCTCCACGGTGCTCGGCGGCTGGCTGTCGGACCGCTTCGACCGGCGCAAGCTGTTCGTCGGCGCGTCCGCCGCGCTGGCCGCCGTCGCCCTCCTCATCCCGGCCGCCTCCACCAGCTGGACGGCGATGCTCGCCTTCTCCGTCGTCAACGGCCTCGGCTTCGGCTGCTACATGGCGGTCGACACCGCCCTGGTCACGATGGTGCTGCCGAAGGCGGAGGACGCGGCCCGCGACATGGGCGTCCTCAACGTCGCCAACGCCGGCCCGCAGATCGTCGCCCCGTTCGTGGCCTCGCTGGTCGTCTCGCTCAGCGGCGGATACACGGCGCTCTTCCTCGTCGCGACCGTCCTGGCGGTACTCGGCGCCCTCGCCGTACGCCCCATCCGCAGCGTCCGCTGACCGCTCGGCGCCACGGGCGGTGGCCGGATCGGAGCGCACAGCACCCCGGACGGCCTCGACGGGACGCGTTCGGAGCGTTCATGTCCACGCCGACCGGCGGGTTCTGACGTACCGTTCGGTCATGGACGAAGCGTCGATGGACTCCGCGATGGTGGGACTGCTCGGCCGGGTGACCGGCACCGTCGGCCCCGGCCTCGTCGGCGAGGTGATCGTCCGGATCCGGGGCGGCGCCGAGCACTTCCTCGCCCACCCGGCGACGCCGAAGGAACGGATCGAGGTCGGAACGGTGGTGATGGTCATGGAACATCTACCTCCGCGCACCGTCTATGTCACAGCCGCGTACGACAGTTGACCGAACCGTTGAGTGCGCGCCCACCCCGGGCGCACACTCCCTTCACCGGGTCCGCTCGGCCCCGGTGAAGGGGGAACCTTGCCCATGGGCATCGGCATTCTGGCAGGCGTCATCGGTGGCGCCGTCCTCGCCGTCATCACCGTCTTCAAGATGATGTGGCGCGTCGCGGAACCCAACGAGGCGCTGATCATCTCCGGTTCCAACCACAAGAACGAGGGTCTCGGCGCGGGCATGGGCTTCCGCATCGTCACCGGTCGCGGCACCCTCGTGCTCCCCGGCGTCCAAGCGGTCCGCAAGCTGTCGCTCGACCTCAACGAGACGCAGCTGTCCGTCGAGTGCGTCACCCACCAGGGCATTCCGCTCAAGGTCCGCGGCGTGGTGATCTTCAAGGTCGGCGACGACTTCGTGTCGATCGCCAACGCCGCCCGCCGCTTCCTCGACCAGCAGAAACTCATGTCGGAGCGGGTGCACATCGTCTTCGCCGGCCACCTCCGCGCCATCGTCGGCGGGTTGACCGTGGAGGACATGATCCGTGACCGGGAGAAGCTGACCGGACAGGCCCGTTCGGCCTGTGGCACGGAGATGGAGAAGCTCGGCCTGATCGTCGACTCGCTGCAGATCCACGAGATCGAGGACCCCACCGGGTACATCAAGAACCTCGCCGCCCCGCACGCCGCCGCCGTCCAGCGGGACGCCCGGATCGCGCAGGCCGAGGCCAACCGACGGGCGACCGAGGCCGAACAGCAGGCCGCGGCCCGCATGTCCGAGGCCACCCGCGACAGCGAGATCCTCCAAGCGGGCTACCAGGCCGAACGCGACCAGGCCTCCGCCCGCGCCCAGCAGGCCGGCCCGCTGGCCGAGGCGGCCTCCCGCCAGGAGGTCGTCGTCCAGGAGACCCGCGTCGCCGAGCTGGAAGGGCACCGCAAGGAACAGCAACTCCAGGCCGAGGTCCGCAAGCCCGCCGACGCCATGGCCTACGAGACCCGGACGCTCGCCGCGGCCGAACGCGACGCCCGCATCTCCGCGGCCGAGGCCGAGGCCAAGGAGACCGAACTCGCCAGCGCCGCCAGGGCCACCGCGACGCGGCTCACCGGTGAGGCGGAGGCGGCCGCCCAGCACGCCAAGGGTCTCGCCGTCGCCGAGGCCACCCGCGCGAAGGGTCTCGCCGAAGCCGAGGCGATCAAGGCACGTGCCGCGGCCCTCGCCGAGAACCAGGAGGCCGTCGTCGCCCAGCAACTCGCCGAGAAGTGGCCCGAGATCGTCTCCGCTGGCGCCTCCGCCTTCGGCAACGTCGACCAGATGGTCCTCCTCAACGGCGCCGACGGCATGGCCGACGTCTTCGCCAAGGCCCTCACCATGGGCGGCACCGGCCTCGGCCTCGCCCGCCAACTCCTCGCCACCATGAACCCCGCCGCCCAGGACACCCTCGGCCCGACGAACATCCCGGCCCAACCGGCCACGCGGCCGGCCGAAAGCGTACAGATCACCGTCGGCGACGACACGTAGTCGCCCAGCCCCCTGGCGTGACGACCAGCCCGGTCGGCTCCCGAGCCGACCGGTCCCTCACCGCCGGCCCGACCCCGGCGCCTCACCGGCGCCCGGTCCCGGAGTGACCGACGGGGCCCGACGCCTCGGCAGCACCCGGTCACGGAACGACGGACGGGGCCCGACGCCTTGGCGGCGCCGGGCCCCGTTCTCGTACCCCCGTCGGCTCCCCTTGCCCCGCTCACCAGCCCCCGGCCTCAGTTGTGGCCGAACTTCCGTTCCTTGCGGTGCGACGCGTGCTCCACGAGGGGCATCGAGGTCTCTCTCGCCGGCATCGCCGTCGTCTTCTCCTGGGGAGCCGCTTCTGTGCGGTGCTCGTGGCCGCCGGTACGGGCTCCCCGGTTCGTCCGGGTCTGTTTCTTGCCCACGATCGTGCCTCCCGTGAGGGGTCTCGGACTGTCGTCCGTACCTCCTCAGCGTGGCATGGGGGTGCGGGGGACGCATGTCAGACGACGTCGGGGCACGGGGGCCCCGCCCGCGGGTCGCATGACCCGTGCCCGTGGGGGCCCGTGCCCGTGTGGGCCGTGCACGCGCATGGCCCGTGCCCACGTGACCCGTGCCCGTGTGGGGCTTCGCCCGCCGCCCGTGTGTGGGCCCGCGCCCCGCATGGGCTGTCGCCCACCCGCCGTGTGGGCAATCGTCCCGCTGGGGCGGGACGGGTGGGCACACGGGGCGGCGCCCTCGGCGGCGCCTCCGCCCCTTTGCGCCCTGGCCCGCACCCTCAGTGCACCGCGCTGTCCGTGCGGGTTCGGGCCCGGAAGCCTAGGCCCGGCAAAAGGCGCCGTCCGTTGTGCCCACCCGTTCCGCCCCAGCGGAACGATTGCCCACAACGGGGGTGGGCGGGGCGCGGCGCGGGCGGCGGCACGGCACAGACGCAGGCACGGCGCAGGCGGTGGGCGGCGGGGTGGGGGTGGGGGCTGCCGGGGGGGGTGGCTGGTGGGGTGGTCTTGCGTGGGGGTCGGGGGTGGCTTTAGGTGGAAGCAGGGACTTCCGGGGGGCGTGGCCCCATGACGAGGAGGTGCAGGGATGGCGTCGAGCGGTATACCGCGTGGCGGGCCGCCTCTCGGTGAAGGAGAGGCGGAGGACCTGCTGCGATGTATCTGCTTCAAGACGGGTCCGCCCCGCACGGTGGGGGCGGAGCTGGAGTGGCTGGTGCACGACCTGCGGGACGCGCGGACGCCCGTACGGCCACCGAGACTGGCGGCGGCGGTGGACACGGTGCGGTCGCTGCCGCTGGTGTCGGCCCTGACGTTCGAACCCGGCGGGCAGCTGGAGCTCAGCTCGCGCCCGGCCGGTTCCCTCATGGAGTGTCTGGACTCCCTCGCCGCTGACCTGCGGGCGGTGCGGGGCGCGCTGGGGCCGCTCGGTCTCACGCTGAGCGGGTACGGGGTGGACCCGTGGCACGCGCCCCGCGAGAGGGTGCTGCACGAGCCCCGTTACGACGCGATGGAGACGGCGCTGGGCCGTACCGGCACGGCCGGGCAGGCGATGATGTGCGACTCGGCGTCGGTGCAGATCTGTCTGGACGCGGGGGTGGAGGAGCCGGGGCCGCTCGGTTATCACCGGCGCTGGCGGCTGGCTCACCTCCTGGGCGCGGTGCTGGTGGCGGTGTTCGCGAACTCGGCGGTGCACGGTGGCCGCCGGACCGGCTGGCGTTCGACGCGGCAGGCGTTGTGGGCGGACCTCGATCCGCGGCGGGCGCTGGCGCCCCCGGTCGACGGGGAGCCGCGCGCGGAGTGGGCGGCGCACGTCCTCGACACCCCGGTGTTGTGCGTACGGGCCGACGAGGGGCCTTGGGCCGTACCGGAGGGGCTGACGTTCCGGGAGTGGTTGCGTACGGGTGAGCCGCGGGCCGCGGACGCCGACGATCTCCGCTACCACATGACGACGCTGTTCCCGCCGGTGCGGCCGCGGGGCCATCTGGAGCTGCGGATGGTGGACGCGCAGCCGGGCCCCGACGGCTGGATGGTGCCGGTGGCCGTGACGACGGCGGTGTTCGAGGACCCGGAGGCGGCGGAGACCGTGTACCGGTCGCTCGAGCACCTCGGGGAGCGGGCCGGTGCGGATCCCGCTCCGCGCAATCCGCTCTGGTTCGCGGCGGCCCGTGACGGCCTCACCGATCCGGAGCTGCACGCCGCCGCCCGGATCGTGTTCGCCGCCGCCCTCGACGCGCTGCCGCGGATCGGGGCGAGCGAGACGGTCCGGCGTGCGGTCGCCGCCTTCCAGGAACGGTACGTGATTCCCGGGACCTGCCCGGCCGACGAGCTCCAGGCGGTGACGTCATGACCGATGAGAAGGGAGGCGACGGTCGGATGGCGGACGGGAGCGCGGTCGGGGACGGAGTCGGGAGCGATCCGGAGGCCTTGCGTACGCGCGCCGTGGAGGCGCTGACCGTGGCGCGGGAGCGGACCGCGCTGCTCACGTCCTGCGTGGAGGACGGCGAACTGACGGCGCAGCACTCCCCTTTGATGTCGCCGCTGGTGTGGGATCTGGCGCACATCGGCAACCAGGAGGAGCAGTGGCTGTGGCGGGCGGTCGCGGGGCGTGAGGCGCTGCGGCCGGAGATCGACTCGCTGTACGACGCGTTCCTGCATCCGAGGGCGGCGCGGCCGTCCCTTCCGCTGCTCGCGCCGGACGAGGCGCGGGCCTACGCGGCGGACGTACGCGTCCGGGTGCTCGACGTGCTGGAGAGCACGCCTCTGGAGGGGCGGCCGCTGGTCGACGCCGGGTTCGCGTTCGGCATGATCGCCCAGCACGAACAGCAGCACGACGAGACCATGCTGATCACCCATCAGTTGCGGAGGGGGCCCGCCTCCCTGACCGCTCCCCCGCCGCCGGCCCGGCGGTCGGGGCCGCTGCCGCCCGAGGTCCTCGTACCCGGGGGCCCGTTCACGATGGGCACCTCGGACGAACCGTGGGCACTGGACAACGAGCGGCCGGCGCACGCGCGCCTGGTGCCCGCGTTCCACATCGACACCGTGCCGGTGACGAACGGCGCCTATCTGGCGTTCATGGCCGACGGCGGCTACACGGAGCGGCGCTGGTGGCAGCCGGAGGGCTGGGCTCAGATCAGGGAGCACTCCATCGACGCGCCGTTGTTCTGGCGCCGGGAGGGCGGGCAGTGGCTGCGGCGCAGGTTCGGGGTGACGGAACCGGTGCCGGAGGAGGAGCCGGTGCTGCACGTCAGCTGGTACGAGGCGGACGCGTACGCGCGCTGGGCGGGCCGCCGGCTGCCGTCGGAGGCCGAGTGGGAGAAGGCCGCCCGGTACGACCCGGGGTCGGGGCGTTCGCGGCG
Organism: Streptomyces sp. NPDC043176; assembly: GCF_056436715.1. Lineage (NCBI taxonomy): Bacteria > Bacillati > Actinomycetota > Actinomycetes > Kitasatosporales > Streptomycetaceae > Streptomyces > Streptomyces sp. NPDC043176. The sequence continues at coordinate 204,006 of NZ_JBWKCA010000010.1, read as the reverse complement.
CTATCCGTGGGGCGACGCGGAGCCCGGTCCCGAGCACGCGAACCTGGGGCAGCGGCACCTTCGGCCGGCGCCCGCCGGCAGCTACCCGGAGGGCGCGTCGCCGCTCGGCGTACGGCAGTTGATCGGCGACGTGTGGGAGTGGACGGCGAGCGACTTCCTACCGTATCCGGGGTTCACCCCCTTCCCGTACAAGGAGTACTCGGAGGTGTTCTTCGGTCCCGAGTACAAGGTGCTGCGCGGTGGTTCGTTCGCGGTGGACCCGGTGGCCTGCCGGGGCACGTTCCGCAACTGGGACCTGCCGGTGCGGCGCCAGATCTTCTCCGGGTTCCGCACGGCGCGCAGTGCGGAGCTCGACTGATGTGCCGTCATATCGCCTTCTTGGGCGAGCCGGTGGCTCTCGGCGAACTCCTTCTGCGACCGGGGCACGCGCTGCTGCGCCAGGCCTGGGAGCCCCGTACGCAGGCCAGCGGGGTGGTGAACGCCGACGGCTTCGGCGTGGGCTGGTACGCGGAGGGCGATCCGGTGCCCGCGCGGTACCGGCGGGCCGGGCCGATCTGGGGCGACCTGTCCTTCGCGGACCTCGCCCGGGTGGTGCGCTCGGGGGCGGTCCTGGCCGCCGTACGGAGTGCCACTCTGCCGGGTGCCGACGGGGAGGCGGCCGCGGCGCCGTTCGGCGGCGGGCCGTGGCTGTTCAGCCACAACGGCGCGGTCAAGGGCTGGCCCGGTTCGCTGGCGCCGCTGGCCGGGACGCTGCCGGCCGAGGAGTTGCTGTCGCTGGAGGCGCGCACCGACTCGGCGCTGCTGTGGGCGCTGGTGCTGCACCGGCTTCGGGCCGGGGACGCGCCGGGGCCGGCGCTCGCGGACACCGTGCGGGAGGCCGCCGCCGCGGCGCCCGGGTCCCGGCTGAACCTGCTGCTGACCGACGGCGTCACCATCGCCGCGACGACCTGGGGGGACAGCCTCTGGTACCTCACGGGCCCCGACCGTGTGGTCGTGGCCTCCGAACCGTACGACGACGATCCGCTCTGGCGGGCGGTGCCCGAGCGCACGCTCGTGACCGCCGGCCGCGCCGACGTCACCCTCACCCCGCTCAAGGAGCCGTCCGCGTGAGCCCGTTCCAGTTGACCCGCACCCTCGCCCCCGACGCCGCCGGCGCCGATCTGCGCGCCGACGTCCTGCACGGTCTGACCCGGTCCCCCAAGGAGCTGCCGCCGAAGTGGTTCTACGACGCCCGGGGCAGTGAGATCTTCGAGGAGATCACCCGGCTGCCCGAGTACTACCCGACGCGTGCGGAGCGGGAGATCCTGGCGGCGCGGGCTCCGGAGATCGCCGCCGTCACCGGGGCGAGGACCCTGGTGGAGCTGGGCTCGGGTTCCTCCGAGAAGACCCGGTTCCTGATCGACGCGCTGCTTCCCGGCCTGGACAGCTACGTCCCCGTGGACGTGAGCGAGTCCGCGCTGACCGGGGCGGCCGAGTCACTGCTCGCCGAGCGGCCGGAGCTGCGGGTGCACGCGCTGGTCGCGGACTTCACCCGGGGCCTCGGGCTGCCGGGGACGCCCGGGCCGCGGCTCGTCGCCTTCCTCGGCGGGACGATCGGGAACCTGCTTCCGTCCGAGCGTCGGACGTTCCTCCGCTCGGTGCGGTCGATGCTCTCGCCGGGGGACGCGCTGCTCCTGGGCACGGACCTGGTGAAGGACGAGGCGACGCTCGTCGCCGCCTACGACGACGCGGCCGGGGTGACGGCGGCGTTCAACAAGAACGTGCTGTCCGTGATCGACCGGGAGCTCGGCGCGGACGCCGACCCGGACGCCTTCGACCACGTGGCGCTGTGGGACGCCGAGCGGGAGTGGGTCGAGATGCGGCTGCGCGCCCGCCACGCGCTCACCGTGAAGATTCCCGAGCTGGACCTCGTGGTGCCGTTCGCGGCGGGCGAGGAGGTACGGACGGAGGTGTCGGCGAAGTTCCGTCAGGCGGGTGTCCGGGCGGAGCTCGCGGCGGCGGACCTCGATCTGGACCACTGGTGGACGGACAGCGAGGGCAGGTTCGCGCTGTCGCTCGCGACGGCGCGCTGAGCGGCCGCGGCGAGGGACTTCCGGTCGGGGTACCGCGCGGCGGGTATCCGCTCGGCCGTCCGGACCTCCGCGGTGAGGCGGCGGGTGGTGACGACCCGCCACAGCGAGGCGCCGAGCGGGTCGTCGCCGACGTAGGCGGCCGCGTCCGCGGGTCGGTAGTCGATCCGTACGGGCTGGACGTCGGCCCCGCTGTCCAGCGCGGCCTGGAACGCGGCCGGCCGGAAGCGGCCGGCCGCCCGTCCGCACCACGTCGACCCCTCGGGGAAGACGACGACCCGGCCGCCTCGCGTGAGCACGCCGGTCATCTCGCCGACCGCCCCGGGCAGGGCACGGAGCCCGTCCCTGTCCAGGAAGAGGGTGCCGCCGAGCGCGGCGAGCCCGCCGAGGAGCGGCCAGCGGCGCACCTCGGCCTTGGCGACCGTCCGGCCCGGCAGCAGGGCCGCGACGAGGGGGATGTCGAGCCAGGAGACGTGGTGGGCGACGACGAGGAGGGGGCCGGAGGCCTCGGCCGGGCCTGTGTACCGGACGCGTACCCCGAAGGCGCGGACCACCGCCCGCGCCCACGACCGGACGAGACCGAGCCGGGCGGCGGGCGGGAGCAGCGCGGCGGCGGGCGCGAGCAGGACGCCGAGGAGGACGGTGCCGATGCCGGCGGCCAGGCGGAGGACGGCGAGTGCGGCACCGGCGGTCCGGTGGTCGCCGCCGGTGCCGGGGTGAGCCGCGCAACGGCCGGGGGTGCAGGGTGCCGTGGGGAACCACGGGGAGGGTGCCGTGGGGCGGTTCACCGCGCCGGGGCGAGCGACAGGAAGTGCTGGAGGTAGCGCGGGTTGGCGCGGCGCAGGGAGAGCAGGACGTAGAGGTCGGCGACGCCGAAGTCGGGGTCGTACGCGGGGGCGCCGCAGACCCAGGCGCCGAGCCTGAGGTAACCGCGCAGCAACGGCGGGAGCTCGGTGCGGCCCTCGGGGCGCGTGATGCCCTCCGGGTTCCACAGTTTGTGCGGGGTGACCCGGTACTCCTCCGGGGCGAGGTGCCTGGCCTTGACGGTGTCCCAGGTGGCGGCGGCGAGGGTGCCGCCGTCGGCGAGCGGGAGCGAGCAGCAGCCGGCGAGCCATTCGTGTCCGGCCGTGGTCATGTAGCGGGCGAGTCCGGCCCAGATGAGGGCGATGACGGCACCGTTGCGGTGGGCGGGGTGGACGCAGGAGCGTCCGACCTCGACGAGGTCGTGCCGGACGGGCGCGAGCCGGGTGAGGTCGAACTCGGTCTCGGAGTAGAGACGGCCCGCGACGGCCGCCCGCTCGGGCGGCAGGATGCGGTAGGTGCCCACGACCTCGCCGGTGTTCCCCTCCCGTACGAGGAGGTGGTCGCAGTACGCGTCGAAGGCGTCGGTGTCGAGTCCGGGCTCGGGCCCGTCGATCCGGGCGCCCATCTCGCCGGCGAACACCAGGTGGCGCAGCCGCTGGGCGGCCCGCACGTCCTCCTGGTTCCGGGCGAGGCCGACGAGGTACCGGAGGCCGGGCTCCCGGTCCGGCCGGGCGGCGGGCCGCGCGGGGACGGCGGGCGCGGGGACGGGGAGGGACAGCGCCCCGGCGGGGCCGGGGGCGGCGAGGGCTTGCGCGGGGACGTTCGGGGTGGGCGCCGGTGCGGGGACGGCGAGCGTGGGCGTCGGTGCGGTCATGGCGGGCTCCTCCGGCGGACGGAAGGGGACGGGGCGGGCCGGACCGCTCGCGCGGTGGCCCGGCTCCCTACTTCTTCCGTGACCGGCTGGATTCGAGTTGACCGTCCGGGGGATCGCCGGTGTGCGAACGCTGAATGCTATTCGGCGAGCGTGTCCGTGATGGCGGCCGAGGCCTCCTTGGCCGCTTTCAGCGGGTCCTCGCCCGTCAGGACGGCCGTCATGTACGGCTTGATGGGGTTGTCGCCCTCGACGCTGGCCCACTGCGGGGAGTTGGGGGTGGCCCGGCCGCGCACGGCGCCCTTGGCCATGACGGCGGTGGCCTCCTGGTTGGCGACGACGGAGGCGAGGCTCTTCTTGTTGGGCACGTAGCCCATCGTGCGGGCGAGTTCGGACTGCCACTTCTCGCTGGCGAGCGCCTTGACGACCTCGATGGCGGCGGTCCGCTCGGGCGCGTTCTCCGGGATGATGAGGTCGGAGCCGCCGGTGAAGACGGCGCAGGGCTGACCGGCCTTCGCGCCGGGTATCGGGAAGTAGCCGAGCTTGTCCCTGAGTCCCGGGTTGGCCTTGAGGATGGCGGCTACGGCGCTGGGGGTGGCGATGAGCTGGGCCACGTCGCCCTTGGCGAAGACGTCTGCCTGCGGCGGGTTCTGCTCGTCCGCGTTCTTGGGGCCGGAGCCCAGGGACTGGAGCTGCTTGTAGTAGGCCATGCCGCGCCGGGCGGCGGGCGATTCGAGCGCGCCGGTCCACTCCCCGCCCTTGTCGACGGCGAGCTCGCCGCCCTCGTCCCAGATGAAGCCGGCGAGGGTGTACCAGTCCTGTCCGGCGAGGTAGATGCCCTGGGTGCCGTCGCGGTTGAGCTTCTCGGTGTCGGAGAGCCACTCGGCGCGGGTGGCCGGCGGCTCGTCGATGCCGGCGGCGCCGAACAGGTCCTTGTTGTAGATGACGATGCGGTTGGCCGCGTACCAGGGGATGCCGTACTGGGAGCCGCCGATGCTGCCGGGTTCGGCGAGGCCGGGCACCCAGTCCTCGCTGCCGAGGTCGCGCACGGACTCCAGGGTGAGGTCGAAGAGCTTCTCGGTGTCGGCGTACTGGGCGACCTGGGTGTTGCCGACCTCGATGACGTCCGGGCCGCCGGAGCCCTCGATGGCCTCGGTGACCTTCTTCCCGATGCCGGTCCAGTCCTGGATGGTGACCTTGAGTTCGACGTCGTCGTGCTCGTCCTCGTACGCCTCCGTGAAGCGCGTGAGGAAGTCCTCGCTGACGCTGTCCCGCATCAGCCAGATGTTGACGGTCTTCGTCTGGCCGCCGCCACCCGGCAGCATCCCGCAGCCGGCGAGGGCGAGGGCGAGGGCGGCTGCCAGGGGGCAGGCGAGATGGCGGTTCTTCACGTGGGTCACCTTCCGCGGTTCAGCACAGGGGCGTGCGGCATGCAGCACAGGGCGTGCGGCATGGGGGCTGACCCGACATGGGGGGACCGAACGGGGCGTTCGCGCGGGTATGTGGCCTGGATTCTGGTCTGGACCAACGGGATGGTCAAGTCCTGGACCACCCCGTTCCGACCCGAGGTCGGGCAGGCCGAGTCGTTACCTTCGGTAGCTCACCGGGTACCGCCCGGCCGCCGTCGTGTCGCGCGCCGACGCGCCCTGGGGCACCGTGGAGGGAACGTACCGAGAGGAGTTCGGCCCCCATGTCGAATCACACCTACCGCGTCACCGAGATCGTCGGCACCTCCACCGAGGGCGTCGACGCGGCCATCCGCAACGGCATCAAGCGCGCCTCGCAGACGCTGCGGGCCCTCGACTGGTTCGAGGTCACGCAGGTACGCGGCCACATCGTCGACGGCGCCATCGAGCACTACCAGGTCGGCCTGAAGGTCGGCTTCCGCCTGGAGGACGAGGGCTGACGGCCCCCGCCCGCCACCGCCGACGGGCGGTGCGGGTACCGGTCGGCGCGGGTAGCGGGTACCGGTCGCCGCGGCCTTCCCGTCGCCGCGGCCTGACGGACGGCGCGGCCTGACGGTCGGGTACGGGGCCCACCGGTCAGGTGCGGCCCTCCTTCTCCTGGGCCTCCCGCAGCGCCTCGGAGGGCTCGGCCCACCGGGCGCGCACGACGCGGAAACCGGCGTCCTCCGCCGCGTCGCACACCGCCATGTCGTCGTCGACCAGCATCCTCACCGTGCGGTCGGCGGCGAGACGGCGCAGGATCTCCACCTTGGTCACCCGGGCGGGCCGGAAGTCGCGGGGGCGCCGCATGTGGACGGCCCCTTCCGGGAGTCCCTGCTCCGCCAGCCACCGCACCGTCGCCCGCCGGCAGCGCTCGGGCCGCCCGGTCAGGTACACCACCTCGCACTCCTCCGCCGCCTCATGGCACAGCCCGATGCCCTCGTCGAGCGGCGGGTCGTCGGGCGCCGCCGCGAAGAAGGCGTCCCAGTCCTTGGGCTTGCGCTCCAGGAAGTGCTGCCGGTGCGCGGTGGCGGCCAGCGTGTTGTCGAGGTCGAAGACGGCCAGGGGCCTGTTGTCCGATGTCACGACCCCCAGCGTAGGAGCCGTGCGCCGCGGACACCCGGGGATTCCACGCCGAGTGCCGGCACGGCCCCCGGGGCCCTGACCGCCCGCCGACCCCGGCGTGGTCCCTCTGGGTCAGCGGGGGTGGCCGAAGAGCGGGAGGTCGGTGGTGAGGCGTCGGCGAGGATGGTCGTGCCGAGTTCGTGGGGGTGGGAGGACTGCCGGCTCGACGGCGGGTTGAGGCCGGGGAAGCCGCCCTTGGTGCCTCGCCGCGTGTGGGCTCGGGAACGCCCGCGTGGGGCGCGGCCTGGGCGATCTGCTGCAGGGCCGTCTCACGGAGGGCCCGGCCTTGTCCGTGATCCGCTTCCTCGTCGTGGCGTCCGGGTTCAGGACGGGGTTCTCGTGACAGGCCTGCGTGGCGAAGCAGGCCGTGAAGATGCCGGCGGAACCGGCGTCGTCGCCTCCGATGGACAGCAGGACCAGCGTGGTGTTGGCGTCGAGGAATCCCTTGTCCGGCTGCGGGGGCTCGCGGTGGTGTCCCTCGGCCGCCGGTCCGACGGCGTTGCGCACGGGCTGCTGACCGGGCGCGGCCGTCGCCGGGGCGTCCGGTACTCCGCCGAACGGGAACCATGCGCCCCACCTCGCCGCCACCCGCCACCCGCCACCCGCCACCCGCCACCCGCCACCCGCCACCCGCCACCCGCCATGAAACGGGACGACCACTCATGCTCGACGCCGCGGGACGACCACCCATGCTCGACGCGGGACGCCCCCCCACCGTCAAGGCGTACCGACTCCCCTGGTGGCGGGGAGGCGGCGTGCGGTCCGTGCCGACGTACCGGCCGGCCCGGGTGGGAACGTCATCTAAAATTGCCGCGGGCCGCGGCCGACGTCGATCAGAGAATCCCGGGGAATCGCGTGACCACCGTGCGTCACAGGGGTGCGGGAAGCCCGGCTCCCCGCCCACGAACAGAAGAACCCCCAGGGAGAAGTGAGGTATGCCGGTGATCTGCGTCGGAGGAATGATCGGGATCGGCAAGACGAGTGTGGCCGAGCTGCTGGCCAAGGAGCTGGGCAGCGAGGTCTTCTACGAGAGCGTGGACGACAACCCGATCCTTCCGCTCTTCTACTCGGCGAGCCCTGAGGAGATACAGGCGAAGCGGTATCCCTTCCTCCTCCAGCTCTACTTCCTGCAGACGAGGTTCGCCGCCATCAAGGAGGCGTACAAGCAGGGTGACAACGTGCTCGACCGGTCCATCTACGAGGACTGGTACTTCGCCAAGGTCAACCACGAGCTGGGCCGGATCAGCTCCCTCGAGATGCGGGTGTACGAGGGGCTGCTCGGGGAGATGATGCGCGAGATCGACGGCCTGCCGTACCGCAAGGCCCCCGACCTCATGGTCTACCTCACGGCCGACTTCGAGACGGTCATGCACCGCATCGGACTGCGGGGACGCGATTTCGAGCAGGACGAGAGCCTCGTCGAGTACTACCGGACCCTGTGGTCCGGCTACGACGACTGGGTGCACAAGCACTACTCGGCCAGCGACGTGCTCGTCGTCGACATGAACCACACGGACGTGGTGAACAACCCGGACGACGCGGCCCGAGTGGCGCGCGAGGTCAGGGAGGCCCTGGCGGAGGGCGGACGCCGCGTACTCTGACCGGCGCCCGCCCGCGTGACCTCGCCTATGCCGGGGGGAGCGCCAGGAGGAGCGGCGAGCTGAGCCGGGCGTCCGGGTGCATCCGCAGGAGCTGGTGGACCACGCCGGACAGCCCGGGGAGCAGTCCCGGCGCGAAGGCCTCCTTGGCGAGGCCGCCGACGGGGCCGCGCTGCTCGATGCCGGTGAGCAGCTCCGCGTCGGCCTGCGCGGCGGACGGCCCGTCGTAGCCGTTCAGGCCGCGCAGGCGGTGGAGGATCTCCCAGAGTCCGAGGTCGCCGTGGCAGAGGGTGTGGCTCCAGCCGAAGCCCTCGCGCAGTCCGGCCGGGCCGGAGCGGAGCGCGGTGTCCAGGTGGCGGGGGTCGCCGGTGCGCTGGTGGAGGTCGACGGCGGCCAGGCCTATGCCGGTGCTGCCGTGACACCACGCGGTGGGATGGTCGACCGCGCCCCCGACCCGGGCGTCGGCCCAGGCCCGTTCGCCGGGTGAGTACAGCGACTCCTCGAAGTCGTGGGCCAGGGAGCCGAGTTCGTACCACCGGTGGCGGTCGGACGGGCTGCCGGCGGTGGAGAGGGCGAGCCTGGTGAGCGCCCAGCCCGCGCCGGTGGAGCCGTGGGCGAATCCGCCGATGCCCTCCGGGAACATCACGGTGGACCAGCGTGCTCCGCGGCCGTCGACGACGGCGGTCTCCTCCAGTCTCCGCCCGGCCTCGGCGGCGACGTCCAGCCACCGTTCCCGGCCGGTGAGTTCGGCGAGGTCGAGCAGCGGGACGATCACGCCGGCCACGCCGCCGAGCACGTCGAGCGCCCGGTCCTCGGCGATGAGTTCCGGGGTCAGCAGCGCGGCCCTGGCGCGGGCGCGGTCGAGCGGTCCGGGCGTCCCGAGGACCCTGTGGAGGGCCGCCCAGGTCCACACCTGCGAGGCGATCCCGGTGTACCCGCCGAGCGGGCGGGTCGGCGTGGTGTCCTCGGTGGCGGCGAGCACCTCCAGGGCGCCGGCCAGCACGGACTCGACGCCGTCCACGGGGTCGGCCCGCCCGGCGCGCTGCTCCCGTACGTACTCCGCGAGGGCGAGGGCGACGCCGCCCTGGCCGGTGTAGAGGTCCGCGCCGAGCGGGCGGACGGCCCAGCCGTAGTCCGTGAGCACCGGGCTGATCCACGTGGCGGTGGCGTCGGTGCCGCGTACGGCCGCCGCGCAGATCGTCTCCACGGCCGCGGCGGCCAGGGCGCGCCGTCGCCGGTCCAGGTTCCCGGTGCCCGGCGAGCGGGCGGGTGTCCGTGTCCGGTCGGGGAGCTGCCGTTCGTTGAGGTAGGCGCCGACCAGCGCGCTGCGGATGGTGTCACGCTCACGGGTGAGGTCCGCCTGCCGCCATCCGGTCAGGAAGGCGGCGAGCCGCCGTTCGTCCACCCGCTCGCCGAAGACGGGGACGTCGCCGTTCAGCAGGTCCGCGATCTCCCCGTCGATCACCTCGGGTTCGCGGGGCGCGCCGGGAGCGGCGAGGGCGTTGCGGTGGAGGATGTCGCGTGCCCGCGCCAGGCCGGCGTCGGGGTCGTGGAGGGACGCCGGATGCCAGAGCATTCGGCCGATGTCCGTGTACGCCTGCGTGGGCCGGCGGATCCTGCGGACGAGGCATCCGCCGAACACCTTCATCAGGGTGTGGAGTTCGCCGCTCGCGTCGAGTTCCGCGAGGGTCCCGGTGAGCGTGTCGAAACCGGTCAGCACCTGGTCCCAGTGGCGGATCAGGACGGGCTCGGGGCTGGGGTGGTTGCCGGCCGGCGGCAGGTCCACCACGCCGATCTCCATGCGGGCGGTGTCCCGTCCCCCGTCGGCGATGACCGGGACGCGGATCCGGGGTTGCTGGCCGGGGAGGCCGCCCGCGGCCGACAGGTCCACACCGGCGAGGGCGTAGCCGTCGGTGCGCAGCGGCAGGATCCCGGTGCGCAGCACGGTGGTGCGGATCGTCCGGGCCGCCCGGTCGACGGCGTCGCCGCGCCCGCTCGGCGGAACCTCGACGTCGGGCGTGAACAGGGCCTCGGCGTCGACGACGGCGGGCACCGGGCCGTGGGCCACCAGGTTCTCGGCGTGCAGGTCGGTCCCGCCGAGGAGTCGCATCACCGCGAGCCAGCCGCCGAGGGCGCGGTAGAAGCGGGCGAGTTCCGCCTCGTCCCGGCAGTAGTGGTGGGCGAGGTGCTCGGCCCAGCCGTAGCCGTCCCGTACCACCGTCCTCGGAACCCCGAGGTCGTCGGCACCGGGGACGGCGGCGACGAAGGAGCGCAGCGCGGCGTCCACCTCCGTCGGCCGCGGCTTGTACATGACGCTGCCCGTGTCGAAGAGCACCCGGGCGACCGCCCGTCCTCCGTGGTGCGTGTCCCCGCGCGCGAGCTCCAGGGCGCGCAGGGGGCCCGGATCGGCGCCGAGCAGGCCGGCGACGGCCTCCCGGTCCGCGGCCAGGCGGGTGCCGAGTTCCAGCGCGCCCTCGATCAGGAGGCGTCCGGAGGCGAAGACGCGTCCGCGCAGCACCGGGTACCGCCGGTGCAGGGTCTCGGCGAAGGCGGGGGCCGAGGCGTGCCGGACGAAGGCGTCCCAGCGGGCGGCCGAGTCCGCACCGGGCAGTTCGCCGGCCAGGACGGCGGCCCGCAGTTCCAGCAGGAGCACCCGGTTGAGGCGGAGCTGCGTCGTACGGCCGAGGGCCTCACGGGCCGCCTCGCGCAGGACCGTCCGCTCGTCGGCGGCCAGCCCGGTGATCTCCGGGATCCGGTCCTCCAGCTCCGCGAACAGCGGGGCCACGAAGGCGTCCACCGGTGCCGCGAACCATCCCTCGGGCGGTGCTCCGTCGGCCGAGGGGGCGGCTGCCGCCGGGTTCACCATGCTGGGTCCTCTCCTGACGACGGGTGCACGTGATGCGGCCTGGGCCGGTGGCGCTTCCCCGCGAGCCGCCCCGGCGCCGAGTGTCCGGTCGCGGTCCGCCGGACCCCGGCCGGAGCGGATCGGAGTGGGGCGGGGCAGCGCGGGGTGGAACGAAGCGGGGTGGGGCGGGGCAGCGCGGGGTGGAACGAAGCGGGGTGGGGCGGGGCAGCGCGGGGAGGCTCCGCGGGCCGGGGAACCCCTCAGGGGTCCCCCGGTTGTTGCGTGCGGTGCCGTACGGCGGTTCGTCAGCAGCAGTAGCTGTGCCAGGAGCCGGTACAGCTGCTGCACCCGGTGAGCAGCGCCTCGGTGGCGTCGGTCAGCGCGGCCTCTCCGGCCGCCCCGCCCACATAGAGCGGGCCGGCCGGGTTGTCGGTACCGAAGGCCGTCTCGGCGCCCCGGAGCCAAGCGGTGACGATCTCGTCGGTGCGACTGGCGGACATGACGGGCATACGGTTCCTCCTACGAATCGCAGGGAATGCGCGGAAATACAGAATCCACCGGAGGATGTCCGTCCGAGACCTGCCAGAACCGGTCATTCTTCCGCCGGGTGTTCCGCGGCGCCCGGAGGCCGCCGCCGCGCCGCCGGGCCCGTATCCGCTGGCGTGTGCGCGAGGGCGCGAGCCGAGGTGGGTTCCGGTGCGGGCCTCCCCGCGCCCCTTCCCGACGGACCCGCCCGGGCGGGGCGCCTCGTGCGGCGACCGCACGCGTCAAGTGGTGCGACCCTCACACATCCGGCCATTCACCGTTCCCTGGCGGCGGTCCCCGCGTCAGCGCCCGCCGGCGCGCTCGTGCTCCGTACCGCCGGATCCGGTGCCGAGGTAGGCGTCGCGGACGGCGGGGTTCGCGTGGATCTCGTCGGGGGTGCCTTCGGCGAGGACGTGGCCGAGGTCGAGGACGACGACGCGGGAGCAGAGGTCCATGACGAAGGACACGTTGTGCTCGACGAGGAGCACGGCGCGGTTCTCGGCGGCCGTCCGGCGGATGAGGGAGGCGAGTCGGCGGCGCTCGTCGGGGGTGGTGCCGGAGGCGGGTTCGTCCAGGAGGAGGACGCGGGGTGGATCGGCGAGGGCGCGGGCCAGCTCGACCATGCGGGCCTGGCCGACGGGCAGGCCGCCCACGTAGGTGTCGGCGAGCGCGTCGAGCCCGCAGTCGTGGAGCACGGCGGCGGCCCGCTGTCGGTGACGGCGCGCGGAGGGGCGTACGCCGCCGCGCCAGTCCTGCGCGACGACGAGGTTGTCCGCGACGGTCAACTGGCCGAAGAGCTGCTGGCGTTGGAAGGTCCGGCGGATGCCGTGGCGGGCGCGCCAGGACGGCGAGCGGCGGGTGATGTCCGTGCCGTCGTACGCGACGGCTCCGGCGTCAGGGCGGCGCATGCCCGACAGGACGTCGAAGAGGGTCGTCTTGCCCGCGCCGTTCGGGCCTATGAGGCCGCAGATCTCGCCGGGGCGCACCGAGACGGTCACGTCGCGGAGGGCGTGGACGCCGCCGAAGCGGACGTCGATCCGGCTCGCGTGGAGCAGGGGGTGTTTCATCGGCGGGCTCCCGTCCCCAGGTAGGCCTCGGCGAGCCGGTCGCGGTCCACGTCCGCTCGCGGTCCGCACCAGGCGATCTCGCCCTGCGCGAGGTACGCGACGGTGTCGGCGACGCCGAGCGCGTCGGCGGCCTTCTCCTCGACGAGGAGGAGCGCGGTGCCGTGGTCGCGGAGTTCGGCCAGGAGGTGGAGGACCTCGTCCACGACGCGCGGCGCGAGACCGAGGGACGGCTCGTCGGCGACGAGGACGGCCGGTGGCCGCTGGAGGAGGGGGGCGAGGGCGAGGAGTTGCTGCTCGCCGCCGGAGAGGGACCCGGCGACGACGGTGCGGCGGGCGGCGAGCGCGGGGAAGCGCGCGTACACGGCGTCGCGGTCCTCGGCTCGCGTCAGCTGCAGGGCCAGGTTCTCCTCGATCGAGAGCCCGGCGAAGACGCCCCGCCCCTCGGGCGCCAGCCGCACGCCGCGGCGCGCCCGGGCGACGGCCGCGTCGCGGGTGGCGTTCTCTCCCCCGACCCGTACGACACCGCCGGCCGGCCGCAGCAGTCCCGCCGCCACCCGGCAGAGGGTGGACTTCCCGGCGCCGTTGGGCCCGAGCAGCACCAGCGTCTCGCCGGGGCGCACCGCGAGGTCCACGCCGTGCAGGACGGGCGCGCCGCCGTACCCGGCGCGTACACCGCTCAGCACGAGCGCGCTCGGCGTCCCGCCGGGGTCGCCGCCCGCGTCCCGGGCGGCGCTTCCGGCGTCGGCGGCGTACGGCCGGGCCGTACGCGCGCGGGGCGGCGCGGACGGGCGGTCGGTTGCCGGCGTCGCGGCGCGCCGGGCCGCTCGCCTCGACGGCAGCGCGGCGCAGTACCCGTCCGGGTCGTTCGCCAGCGCGAGCCCCGCCAGGCCGAAGAGGATCACCGGAAGGTGCGCGGACTCCGTCACGTACATGGTCATCAGGTGCGGGACCACGGCGAAGACCAGTCCCGCCACCACCGCGAACTGCGGTCTGCGCACTCCCGCGGCGACCACGACCGCCAGCCACACCAGGCCCGTCATCGCGGTGAAGTCCGTCGCCGTGATCCGGGTGTTGTACGAGGCGTGGAGCACCCCTCCGAGGCCGGCGAGGCCCGCGGACACGGTGAACAGGAGGAGCTTCGTCCGTACCACCGACACCCCGGACGCCGCGGCGGCCTCGGGGGCCGAGCGGACCGCGAGCACGGCACGGCCCCAGCGGGAGCCGCGCAACCAGGTCAGCAGCGCGACGAGCACGGCGCTGAGCAGCACGAGGGCGAGCCCCATCGCCCGGTCGTCGGACAGGTCCACGGGGCCGGCCACCGGCCGGGGTATCTCCCAGCCGGTGTCGCCGTTGCGCAGCGGGCCGAGCTGGAAGAGCACCTGGTCCGCCAGGAAGGCGAGCGCCAGGGTGGCGAGGGCCAGGGATCTGCCGCCGAGGCGCAGGGCGGGCAGCGCGACGACCGCGCCGAGCAGCGCCGCGGCGGCCGTGCCCACGGCCGCCGCGGCGACGAAGGGCCAGCCGTGGCTCATCAGCAGTCCGGCGACGAGGGCGGCGCCGGTGACGAACGTCGCCTGGGCCAGGGACACCATCGCGCCGAGGCCGGTGACGACCGTGAACGACATGAACACGAGCCCGATCGCGAGGCCTTGGGCCAGGATGCCGCTCCAGAAGGGCGTGGTGACGGTGTAGAACGCCGTGCCGAGCAGGACGCCGGCGACGACCCACACGCCCCACCGGCGGCCCCACCCCTTCCCGGCGAGGTAGTCGACCGGCGGCGGGTCCGCGGCCGCCGTGCCCGCCGCGCGCTGCCGCCGCACCAGGACGACGAGCCCGGCGAAGAGGACGAGGAAGGGCACGGCCGTGCGGAGGCCGGTGATGTCGTCGGTGAACGACGCGTACCCCGCGACCAGGTTCTGGAGCACGCCGAGCCCGAGGCCGCCCGCGAAGGCGAGCGGCACCGACACGAAGCGTCCGAGGACCGCCGCGGTCGCCGAGACGAACAGGAACAACGTGTAGTCGTGGGCGGAGAGGCCGAGGAGCGGGGTCGCGAGGACACCGGCGAGGCCCGCGAGGCCGGACGACAGCATCCACGCGATCGAGGACAGCCGGTCCGCGCTGATGCCCCGCAGCTCGGTCAGCGTGCGGTCGTCGACGGCCGCCCTCAGCCTCAGGCCGAGCCGGGTGTGCCGCATCAGGGCCCACAGGCCGGCCGCCGCGACGGCCGTCACGATCCAGGTGATCAGCTGGTCGGAGTCGATGCCCACACCGTCGACCGGCTGCCAGGACACGGCGGGGCTCGGCCCGACGCCCGGCAGTCCGAACTGGTTCTCCGCGGGCAGGACGGGGGCACCGGCCCGCTCCAGGAGTTCGACCGTCCACCGTCCGGCCGCGGGCAGCGCGACCAGCAGACCGATCGTGGCCACGATCTGCGCGGTCTGGCCGACCCCGGCCAGCTTCCTGAACATCAGCCGGTCCAGGACACCGCCCAGGCCGGGCGCCACCACGCACACCAGCAGCAGCGCGGTGGGCACGGCCGGCCAGCCGAGACCGGAGTGGAGCTCGTAGAACGCCAGCGCGCACAGGTAGGCGGTGGAGCCGTGCGCGAAGTTGAACACCCCGGAGGCGGAGTACGACAGGACGAGTCCGGTCGCGAGCAGCGCGTACAGCGCGCCGGAGACCAGCCCGCTCAGGACGAAGCCCAGCAGGTCACCCACGGGACGCGCCCCTCAGCCGAAGGGGATCGGCGGGTAGCACCTGAAGGGCACGGCCACCTCGTACCGTCCGTCCTTCAGCCGGACGAGCGCCCCGCAGCCGAAGCTCTCCTTCTTCCCCCTGGGCTCGGCGCGGTCGCCCACGAGCGTGCCGCTGTCGGAGAAGCCGTCGGCGGCCTTCTGGAAGGACTCCACGGTGAGGTCCTTGCCCGCTTTCCGGGCGATGGAGAGGAAGAGGTCGGCGCTCATGTACCCCGTCATCATGTGCATGTTGAGAGGCACGTCCTTGCCGCCCGCGGCCTTCCTGATGTCGTCCTTGAACTGCCGCATCGCGGGGCTGTCCGACTCGAAGGGCTGGAACTGCAGCAGCACGTGCACTCCGTCGAGGGCCTGCCGGGTCGCGTCCTTGGCGAGCAGCCCCGGGTCGTAGTCCGTCGGGTCGGTGAGGATCCCCTGGTAGCCGGACCGCTTGAGCGCGGTGAACAGGCCGATGTTGTACGGCGTCTGCATCACGGAGACCACGGCGTCGGGCGCGCCGCCACCGGGGCCGGAGCGGAGGATCTCCTTGGTGTACGCGGACCAGTCGCTGGGCATCGAGGTCGCCGGAACGACCGCCTTGGCGTACGCGACCCGGAAGCCGGCCGCCTTGAAGCCCTGGGTGAAGGTGCGGATGCCGAACTTGCCGGCGTCGTTGTCCCCGGCGATGAGCGCGACCGACTTTCCGCGCGCGCCGCCCAGGACGGCCGCGAGGCTCTCGGGCCAGGTCTGGTTGAGCGTGCCGCCGGGCGTGGGGACGAGGCAGCCGTTGAAGCCGTAGATGTGCGCCGGTCCGCAGAACGAGGGAAGCGTCCCCCAGCCCACGGTGGGGACCTTCCGACCGTCGAGGAAGTCCGCGCCGGCGAACGTCACCGAGCTCATGGGCGAGACGGCGAAGACCTCGTCCTGCTGGACGAGCTTGCGGGCCGCCGCCAGGTTCCTGGCCGGGTCCTGGCCGTCGTCCTCGGCTCCCAGGTACCGGATCTTCCGGCCGTTGACGCCGCCCTCGGCGTTGGCCCGGTCGTAGCGCGCCCGGGCGCCGAGATCGGTGTCCTTCTTGGAGTAGCCGCTGGCGGTCGTCATGGAGACGATGCCGCCGACCTTGATCGTGTCGGCGGTGACTCCGCGTACGGACGAGGGCGTACCGCCGCCGCTGGAGGCGGAGTTGCAGGCGGTGACGAGGAGCAGGGTGAACGCGGCGGCGATGACGCGCAACGGTCGAGGCACGGGCGATCCCTCCGTCGGGTGACCGCATTCTGTGACCGGAGCGATGAACCGTCAATAACTGATACGACATCACTTGATGATCCGTCAGTTATGGACTGCGGCGTCCGGGAATCCTTTCCGGCCCCACGCGCTTGACCCTGTGTGAGCACTCCCCTCGACGGCATCCGTTTCTCCGTCCTCGACCGCTCCCGGACCCGGGACGGCGAGGACGCCCCTCAGGCGCTGCGCGCCACCGTGGACCTCGCGCGGGAGGTGGAGGCCCTCGGCTACCACCGGTTCTGGGTGTCGGAGCACCACGGTGTACCCGGAGTCGCCGGTTCGGCACCCACGGTGCTCGCCGCCGCCGTCGCCGCCGCGACCTCCGCGATCCGGGTCGGCACGGGGGGCGTCATGCTCCCGAACCACCGGCCGCTGGTCGTGGCCGAGCAGGTCGGCGTGCTCGAGTCCCTCTTCCCCGGCCGGATCGACATGGGGGTCGGCCGCTCGGTGGGGTTCACGGACGGGGTCCGGCGGGCCCTCGGCCGGGACAAGGACGAAGCCGACCGGTTCGGGGAGCAGCTCGCCGAGCTGCTCGGCTGGTTCACCGGCGAGCAGACGGCGCACCCGCGGGTGCACGCCCGGCCCGCCGAGGGCCTGCGGGTGCCGCCCTTCGTCCTCGCGACCGGAGAGGGTGCCGGGATCGCCGCGGCGGCCGGGCTGCCCTTGGTCATCGGTGACCTCCGCGGCCGGGACCGGCTGCTGAAGGCCGTCGACGCCTACCGCGCCGACTTCCGCCCGTCCCCCTGGGCGGCCGAGCCGTACGTGGTCGTCGCCGGGACGGTCGCGGTGGCGGCCACCGAGGCGGAGGCACGGCGGCTGCTGGTCCCGGAGGCCTGGTCGCTCGCGTACTCGCGCACCCGTGGCGAGTTCCCGCCACTCGCGGCGCCCGGACGGATCGAGGGCCTGCGGATGACCGAGAAGCAGCGCGGCTTCTACGAGGCCGCGCTCGAAGGGCACGTGCACGGCACCGAGGAACAGGTGACCGGGGCGCTGGAGCGCGTCGTGGCGGAGACCGGGGCGCAGGAGGTACTGGTCACCACGAGCACGTACGACCGGGAGGCGCTGGGCGCGTCCTACCGCCGACTGGCCCGGGCCGCCGGCCTGACGCCGCGGGCCGCCTGAGGCCGCGGGCCGCCTGACGCCGCCCGAGCGGGACCCGTCGGCCTCCGCCGGCGCCGTCCAGGGCCAGGTTTCGCCGATCAGGCCCCGCGAGCCCGGCGCGATCGGCAAGGCCCCCGGGGGAGCCATCGGGGCAAACACGGACCATTCGATAAGGTCGCCCCATGCACGACAGCCCCCACGATCCGTACGTCCGCGTCCGTGGCGCCCGCGAGCACAACCTCGACGGGGTCGACGTCGACATCCCCCGCGACGCGCTCGTCGTGTTCACCGGGGTCTCCGGTTCCGGGAAGTCGTCGCTGGCCTTCGGGACGATCTACGCCGAGGCCCAGCGCCGCTACTTCGAGTCGGTGGCGCCGTACGCGCGGCGGCTGATCCACCAGGTGGGGGCGCCCGCGGTCGGCGAGATCACGGGGCTGCCGCCTGCGGTCTCCCTGGAGCAGCGCCGGTCCTCGCCGAACGCCCGCTCCTCCGTCGGCACGGTGACCACGCTCTCCAACTCCCTGCGGATGCTGTTCTCGCGGGCCGGGCGCTACCCGGAGGGGGCGGAGAGGCTCGACTCCGACGCCTTCTCCCCCAACACGGCGGCGGGCGCGTGCCCTTCGTGCCACGGCCTCGGGCTGGTCCACGACACGACCGAGGAACTCCTCGTGCCGGACCCGGACCTGTCGATCCGCGAGGGCGCGATCGCCGCCTGGCCCGGTGCGTGGCAGGGGAAGAACCTGCGGGACGTGCTCGACACCCTCGGCCACGACGTGGACCGGCCGTGGCGGGAGCTCGACGCGAAGGACCGGGAGTGGATCCTGTTCACGGACGAGCAGCCGGTCGTCACCGTGCACCCGGTCCGCGAGGCCGATCGGATCCAACGCCCCTACCAGGGCACGTACACGAGTGCCCGCCGCTATGTCATGCGGACCTTCTCCGACTCCAAGAGCCCGACCCTGCGCGCGAAGGCCGAGCGTTTCCTCACGAGCGCGCCCTGTCCGGTGTGCGGCGGCGCACGGCTGCGGCCGGAGGCGCTGGCGGTCACCTTCGGGGGCCGCACCATCGCGGAGCTCGCCTCGCTGCCGCTGACGGCCCTGTCCGAGCTGCTCTCGACGGCGACGGCGGTGGACAAGGAGAAGGAGACGAGGACGGCCGCCGCGGCGGGGGCGGCGACGGGGGGCAACAGGGAGACCGCACGGGTGCTCACCGACGACCTGGTCGCCCGGATCGCCACGGTCACCGAGCTCGGCCTCGGCTACCTCAGCCTGGACCGCGCCACCCCCACGCTCTCCAACGGCGAGCTCCAGCGGCTTCGGCTCGCGACCCAGCTCCGCTCCGGGCTGTTCGGCGTGGTGTACGTCCTCGACGAGCCGTCCGCCGGTCTGCACCCCGCCGACACCGAGGCGCTGCTCGTCGTCCTCGACCGGCTCAAGGCCGCCGGGAACTCGGTGTTCGTCGTCGAGCACCATCTCGACGTCGTGCGGCACGCGGACTGGCTGGTGGACGTCGGCCCGCGCGCCGGAGTGCACGGCGGTCGGGTGCTGCACAGCGGTCCGCCGAGCGGCCTCACGGACGTCGAGGCGTCCGCGACACGGCGTTTCCTGTTCGACCGGGTGCCCGCGCCCGCGCGGGAGGTGCGCTCCCCCGCCGGCTGGCTGCGGACCGGCGCGGTCACCCGGCACAACCTCCGGGCGGTGGACGCGGCCTTCCCGCTGGGCGTCCTCACCGCCGTCACCGGCGTGTCGGGCTCGGGCAAGTCGACCCTGGTGGGCGCGCTGACCGAGGAGGTCTCCGGCGCGCGCCGGCTCGTGACGGTGGACCAGCGGCCGATCGGCCGGACACCGCGCTCGAACCTGGCCACGTACACCGGCCTGTTCGACGTCGTGCGGAAGCTGTTCACGGAGACCGGGGAGGCGAAGTCCCGCGGCTACAAGGCGGGGCGGTTCTCCTTCAACGTGGCGGGCGGGCGCTGCGAGACCTGCCAGGGCGAGGGTTTCGTCTCGGTGGAGCTGCTCTTCCTGCCGAGCACGTACGCGCCCTGCCCGGACTGCCGCGGCGCGCGCTACAACCCGGAGACGCTGCGGGTGCGGCTGCGCGGCCTGACGATCGCCGAGGTCCTGGACCTGACCGTCGAGTCCGCCGCCGAGTTCTTCGCGGACATCCCGGCGGCCGCGCGGAGCCTGCGGACGCTCCTCGACGTGGGGCTCGGCCATCTGCGGCTCGGCCAGCCGGCCACCGAACTGTCCGGCGGCGAGGCCCAGCGCATCAAGCTCGCCTCCGAGCTCCAGCGCCCGCACCGCTCCCCCACCCTGTACGTCCTCGACGAGCCGACGACCGGGCTGCACCCGGCCGACGTCGAGGTCCTGATGCGCCAGCTGCACGGCCTGGTGGACGCCGGCCATTCGGTGATCGTCGTCGAGCACGACATGGACGTCGTCGCCACCGCGGACTGGGTCGTCGACCTCGGTCCGGGCGGCGGCGACGAGGGCGGCCGGGTGGTGGCCGCGGGGCCTCCGGACCGGGTGGCGCGGGCGGCGGGCAGCCGCACCGCGCCGTATCTGGCGAGGGCCCTGGGCGCTGAGCCCCTGCTACCGGATCAGGCCGCCGTGTCGAAGGTGTAGTGGCGGGTGTGGTCCAGCATGTCGGCCGGCGTCACGTCGTTCCACGGGCGCATGGTGTCGCCGAGGTCGACGACGTTCGCCGTGCCGGCGGCCGGGAGGTACGTCGACGCGGGGTGACGGGCCTGCCAGTCGGCCCACAGCTTGTCGACGAACGCGTGGTGCAGCCAGAAGACGGGGTCGTTCGGCGAGGCTCCGGTGCCCATCTGCCCGCCGACCCAGACGTGGACGCGGTTGTGGAGGTTCACCCCGCGCCACCCCTCCAGGTGGTTGCGGAAGCCGTCCGACGCGCTGTTCCAGGGGGCCGTGTCGTAGGTCTCCATGGCGAGGACGGTCTCCACCTCGGCTCGGGTGGGCAGCTGACGGCCGCCCGCGCCGAGGTCGCGCCGGAGGTAGTCGCGCCCGTCGACCCGGACGTTGATCGTCCAGCGGTTGCCGCTCCGGGCGAACGGCCCGTCCGTCACCTGGCCGTCGCGGGCCCGCCCGGTGCCGCCGAGGAAGTCGGGGGCCCAGAGCGAGGAGCGGGAGGTGCGGTCGGCCGTCCAGTCCCAGTACGGGAGGGTGACGGCCGGGTCGACGGACCGCAGCGCCTCCTCGAACTGGATGAGGAAGCGCCGGTGCCAGGGCAGGAACGAGGGCGACCGGTGACCGACGCGGTCGCCGTTGTCGGTGTCGCTCATGATGAAGGCGTTGTGCGTGGTGACGAAGGTGTCGTACCTCCCGGAGCGCTTGAGCTCCAGGAGGGCGTTGACGAAGCGCCGCTTCTCGTCGGCGCTGAGGGTGGCCTGGTTCTTGCGTACGGTCATGGTGGTGCGGCTCCGGGTTCGGATCAGGTGAGGGTGAGGGGCACGAGCGGGGCGCCCTGGAGTTCCCGGACGGCGGCGCGGGCCAGCGCCCTGGGCGTGGCGACGGGCTCGTAGTGGTTGATCACGCTGATCCAGGTGCCGTCGGCGTTCCGCATGACGTGCAGTTCCCGACCGTCGATCGTCACGGAGTAGCCGCCTCCGTGGTGTCCCCCGTGGTGGCCGCCGCCGTGCGACGGTCCGCCCTGGATGCGGCGGCCCTGGTAGACCTCGTCGAAGGAGGCCGGGGCCGGTGCGGCCGCGGGCGCGGCGGCCCGGGGCGCGGCGGCGGTGGCGGTGCCGGCCGCGGCGAGCCCCGCGGCGGCGCCTGCCGCGCCGGCGGCGACGCCGAGGGCCCGGCGGCGGGTGATGCTGGACATGAAACCCCCAAATGGTCTGTGCGACCGGGGGGTCTGGTCGTGTACCCCCCGGCGGTCCTCATCAGTACCGGGGGGTGACGGCGCGGCGGAAATCACCGGTGGCGGGTTGGCCGCGAAGTGGACGACCTGCCACATTGAGTACAGGCTTGAACGAAGTTGATCTTGCTGTCGCAGAGGACGGGAGCGCCCCGGAGCGAAGATCTTGCGGAGAAGACGATCATTCCGTGAACGATCTTCGGTTCCGGGGTGCGCGGTGTGGGCCGGACCACGCCGGCAGACTGTCCTGATCCGGTCAGTCCCGGGGCGCCTTCCGCCGCGCCCGCAGCCACTCCCTGTTCATCGCCGCGATCGACGGCAGCGGGATGCCCTTCGGGCACGCCGTCGCGCACTCCCCCGTCAGCGTGCAGCCGCCGAAGCCCTCCGCGTCCATCTGGGCCACCATGTCGAGCACGCGGGTCTCGCGCTCGGGCGAGCCCTGGGGCAGGACGTTCAGATGGTTGATCTTGGCCGAGGTGAAGAGCATCGCGGAGCCGTTGGGGCAGGCCGCCACACAGGCCCCGCAGCCGATGCACTCGGCGTGCTCGAAGGCGGAGTCCGCGTCGGCCTTGGGGACCGGGGTGGCGTGGGCCTCGGGGGCCGAGCCGGTGGGGGCGGTGACGAAGCCGCCGGCCTGGATGACCCGGTCGAAGGCACCACGGTCGACGACGAGGTCCTTGACGACGGGGAAGGCCGACGCGCGCCAGGGTTCGACGTCGATCGTGTCGCCGTCGCGGAAGGAGCGCATGTGGAGCTGGCAGGTGGTGGTGCGCTCGGGACCGTGGGCGTCGCCGTTGATGACGAGGCTGCACGCGCCACAGATGCCCTCGCGGCAGTCGTGGTCGAAGGCGACGGGGTCCTCACCGCGCAGGATGAGGTCCTCGTTGAGGGTGTCGAGCATCTCCAGGAAGGACATGTCGGCGGAGATGCCGTCCACCTCGTAGGTGGCCATGGCGCCCTCGGCGGCGCCGTTCTTCTGGCGCCAGACGCGCAGGTTGAGCCTCATGCGTAGCTCCGCTGGGTGGGGTGGACGTACTCGAAGGCGAGGTCTTCCCTGTGGAGGACGGGGGCGCCCGTCCCGCCGAACTCCCAGGCCGCCACGTAGGCGAACTCCTCGTCGCGGCGGGCGGCCTCGCCGTCGGGGGTCTGGGACTCCTCGCGGAAGTGGCCGCCGCAGGACTCGGCCCGGTGGAGCGCGTCGAGGCACATGAGCTCGGCGAGTTCCAGGTAGTCGACGATCCGGTTGGCCTTCTCCAGGGACTGGTTGAACTCCTGGCCCGTTCCCGGGACCCTGATGCGGTTCCAGAACTCCTCCCGGATCCTCGGGATCCGCTCCAGGGCGGTGCGCAGACCGCTCTCGTTGCGGGCCATGCCGCAGAACTCCCACATGAGTTCGCCGAGTTCGCGGTGGAAGGAGTCGGGGGTGCGGTCGCCGTCGACGGCGAGGAGGAGGTTCAGCCGGTCCTCGGTCTCGGCGAGCACCTCCCGTACGACCGGGTGGTCGTCGGTGACGGGCTCGGCGTGGGGGTGACGGGCGAGGTAGTCGTTGATGGTCGCCGGGAGGACGAAGTAGCCGTCGGCGAGGCCCTGCATGAGGGCGGAGGCGCCGAGCCGGTTGGCCCCGTGGTCGGAGAAGTTGGCCTCGCCGACGGCGAAGAGGCCGGGGACGGTGGTCTGGAGGTCGTAGTCGACCCAGAGTCCGCCCATCGTGTAGTGCACGGCGGGATAGATCCGCATGGGGACCTCGTACGGGTTCTCGGCGGTGATCCGCTCGTACATGTCGAAGAGGTTGCCGTACTTCTCCTCGACCGCCGCCCTGCCCATGCGGCGGATGGCGTCGGCGAAGTCGAGGTAGACGCCCTGCCCGCCGGGGCCGACGCCGCGGCCCTCGTCGCAGACGTTCTTCGCGGCGCGGGAGGCGATGTCACGGGGGACGAGGTTGCCGAAGGAGGGGTAGATCCGCTCCAGGTAGTAGTCGCGCTCGTCCTCGGGGATCTCGGCGGCGGGGCGGGTGTCGCCCTTGGCCCTGGGCACCCAGATGCGGCCGTCGTTGCGCAGCGACTCGCTCATCAGGGTCAGCTTGGACTGGTGGTCGCCGGTGCGCGGGATGCAGGTGGGGTGGATCTGGGTGAAGCAGGGGTTGGCGAAGTACGCGCCGCGCCGGTGGGCCCGCCAGACGGCGGTGGCGTTGGAGTTCATCGCGTTCGTCGACAGGTAGAAGACGTTGCCGTAGCCGCCGCTGGCGAGGACGACGGCATCCGCGTAGTGGGTGGTGATCTCGCCCGTGATCAGGTCCCGGGCGACGATCCCGCGGGCCCGCCCGTCGACGACGACCAGGTCGAGCATCTCCGTACGGGCGTGCATCTCGACGTTTCCGGCGGCGATCTGCCGGGACAGCGCCTGGTAGGCGCCGAGGAGGAGTTGCTGCCCCGTCTGGCCGCGCGCGTAGAAGGTGCGGGAGACCTGGACGCCGCCGAAGGAACGGGTGTCGAGGAGTCCGCCGTACTCGCGCGCGAAGGGCACGCCCTGGGCGACGCACTGGTCGATGATCTCGACGGAGATCTGGGCGAGGCGGTGGACGTTGGACTCGCGGGCGCGGAAGTCGCCGCCCTTGACCGTGTCGTAGAAGAGCCGGTGGACGGAGTCGCCGTCGTTCCGGTAGTTCTTGGCGGCGTTGATGCCGCCCTGGGCGGCGATGGAATGGGCGCGGCGCGGGGAGTCCTGGAAGCAGAACTGGACCACCTGGTAGCCCTGTTCGGCGAGGGTGGCACCGGCGGAGCCGCCCGCGAGGCCGGTGCCGACGACGATGATCCGGTGCTTGCGGCGGTTGGCGGGGTTGACCAGCCTGGCCTCGAAGCGACGGGTGTCCCAGCGTTCCGCGACGGGTCCCGCGGGGGCCTTGGTGTCGGCGAGCGGCGCGCCGGTGGCGTAGTCGAGGCGACTCGCGCCGATGCGGCCGGCTCCGATGCCGCTGGTGTCGGGGTTGCTCATGGTCAGCTCACCACTCCGGTCATGACGGCGACGGGGACGGAGACGAAGCCCGCGGTCAGGACGAGCGCGAGGAGGTTCGCGGTCCCCCTGAGGAGGCGCTCGCGGCGGGCGCTGCCGACGCCCAGGGTCTGGGCGGCGCTCCAGAAGCCGTGGCGGACGTGCAGGCCCACCGCGAGCATGGCGACGATGTAGACGACGTTGCCGTACCAGGTGGAGAAGGTGTCGACGACGTTCTGGTAGGGCCTGCCCTCCTCGAAGCCGCCGGCGTGGACGGTGCCGGTGGTCAGGTCGAGGACGTGCCAGACGATGAACAGGGCGAGGACGACCCCGCCCCACCGCATGGTGCGGGTGGCGTACGAGGCGCGCCTGCGGCGGTGGACGTACGCGGTGGGGCGGGCCTTCAGGTCGCGCCGGCTGAGCTGGTACGCGGAGACGGCGTGCGCCACGACGGCGGCGACGAGCACGGTCCGGACGATCCAGAGGGCCCACTCGTGGTGCAGGACGGGGGCGCCCATGACCCGCAGCCAGTGGCCGTAGGCGTTGAACTCCTCGGGGCCGAAGAAGACCTTCAGGTTGCCGGCGACATGGGCGACGAGATAGCCGAGCATGATCAGCCCGCTGACGGCCATGACCGTCTTCTTGCCGAGGGTCGACGACCAGAATCCGCGGGACGGTGTGGGGGACGGCGGGCGGCCCGCCGTGCGGTCCCTCGTGGGTGCCAGAGCCATGCGTACGACGCTAGGGCCGAAGGGCCCGAGAGGTCCAAGACATGGTCCGGCTGATCTCGATAGGCCGCGCCTATTCACATCGCCTACCCTGGGGCCATGCAGTTCCAGCAGCTCCTCTACTTCGTCGCCGTCGCCGAGACCCGCCACTTCACCCGGGCCGCCGAGCGCGTCCACGTCTCGCAGCCCTCGCTCTCCCAGCAGATCAAGGCGCTGGAACAGGAGCTGGGCGCGGAGCTGTTCAGCCGGGCCCGGGGGAACATCACGCTCACCGACGCCGGCGAGGCCCTGCTGCCGCTCGCCCGCCGGATCCTCGCCGACACGGAGACCGCCCGCCTCGAAGTACAGGAGCTGGCCCAGCTCAAGCGGGGCCGGGTGCGGCTCGGCGCGACCCCCAGCCTGTGCACGGGCCTGCTGCCGGACGTCCTGCGCGCCTTCCACGACCTGCACCCGGGGATCGAACTGCTCATCGAGGAGGGCGGCTCGCACGATCTCGTACGCGAGCTGGCGCGCGGAGCGCTCGACCTCGCGCTCGTCGTGCTCCCGCTGCCCTCCCCGTCACCGGCGCTGACCACGATCGAGCTGCTCCGGGAGGACCTCGTGGTGGTCTCCTCCGCGTCGGCCCCGCCGCCGCGGAGGCCGGTGCGCATCACGGACCTGCGCGACCAGCCCCTCGTGATGTTCCGGCACGGCTACGACCTGCGGGAACTGACCGTGGGCGCCTGCCGGGCGGCGGGTTTCGAGCCCACCTTCACCGTGGAGGGCGGCGAGCTGGACGCGGTCCTCGGTTTCGTACGGGCCGGGCTCGGGCTGGCGGTCGTGCCGATGATGGTCGCGGCGCGTGCCGGCCGGGACCTTCGGGTGACTGCCCTGGCCCGGCCGGGACTGCGCCGCACCATCGCCCTGGCCCACCGCAGCGACGTGGCGCCGCCGAGGGCCGCGCGTGAGCTCCAGAGGCTGCTCATGGCCTCCCGCCGGGGCGCGTGACCGCTCCCCGCCGTCACGGTCCGGGGTCGGTCGCGCGGTCCTGACACCGCTCCGGAGGATCAGCGGCGGGCGGCGCGGACGAGGGCGACGGCCTCGTCCGTGCGGCCCGCGCCGCAGACCCGCAGGATCTCGGCGAGTCCCGGGTGGTCCGCGTCGAGGAGCGCGGCCGCGCCGAGGATGTCGAGGGCGCTCGCCCGACCGGTGAGCAGGTCGCGCAGGCGCAGGGCGAAGCGCAGGTCGTCGTCCGGGTCGGACGGCGTGGTCCCGCCCGCCTGGTGCGGGGTCACGGCGGCGCCCAGGGAGTCCTGGCCAGGTGTTCTGCTGGCACGGATGCCGGCCAGGGCCCGGGGCGCCTCGTCGGCCGGCACGCCGCCGGTCCGTACGCCCTGGGCGAGGTGGAGGACGGCGGAGAGCCGGGCGGCGGCGTCGGGGTTGGCGATCCTGGCGCGCTGGCCCCGCATGACCAGGCTGAGCATCGCCGGGGAGATCCCGAGGGTCTCGGCGAGTCCGGACTGGGTCAGGCCGAACAGGGCGCACACGTCCCGGCAGAGGTCGCCGAGCGGAGCCCCGTACCACTGGCGCTGGAGCTCCTGGTTGCGGGCGACGGAGGTCTCGTCCATGCACAGGACGCTAGAACGGTAATTGACACTTGTCAAAGGGAGTTTTCATATGTCAATCTCCTCGCCGGAAGGCACGACCCCACCCACCCTCACTGATGGGACGTCACCATGACCTGGAAGCGCACCACTTCGCTCGCCGCCGTCGCCGCCCTCGCCGTCCTCGGAATGACCGCCTGCCAGTCGGAGGGCGGCGACGCCAAGGGCGACACCACCGCCACCGCGCCCACCCAGGTCCCGACCGACGGCCCCGGCTCCGCCACCCCCGACGCGCCCACCACCGGCGGGGTGAAGAAGCCGGACGACCTGCCCGCGGACCTGCCACTGCCCTCCGGGGAGCTGACGTCCGTGACCGGCAGCTCCGGCGGCTACGTCATGACGTACGCCGCAACGGACCCGAAGGGCGTCCTCGCCGAGTACCGCGAGGCCCTGGAAGGCGCCCAGTACACGGTGGTGGACATCGCCGGCGTCTTCACCGCCACCTCGGACGACACCTCCGTCTCGGTGGTCACCACCGCCGACACCGTCGTCCTCACGCTGGCCACCCTCTGACCCGCCGCGCCGCGGAGGTACTCTGCGGCGCATGGAAGCAGGGGGGATGCTCGCCGGACGGTACCGGCTCGTGGCGCCGGTGGCGCGCGGAGCCCAGGGTGCGGTGTGGCGGGCCGTCGACACGCACGCCGGCACGGAAGTGGCCGTGAAGGTGTCCGGGAGCGCGGACCTGGAGTCGTTGCTGCGGCTCGTCTGCGAGCAGTCGGTCCGCCTCGGCCACCCCCATGTCCTCGCCCCCGTCGACTGGTTCGTCCGCGAGGACGAGGCCTGGCTGGTGCTGCCGCTGGTACGCGGCGGCACCCTCGCCGGGCTCCTCGCCGACTACGGCGGACTACCGCTCGAGGCAGGACTGCTGCTCGCCCAGCAGCTGACGGAGGCGCTGGTCGCCGTGCACGGCGCGGGGCTCGTGCACCGCGACGTGAAGCCCTCCAACCTGCTGCTCGCGGCGAGCGGACCCGGCCGGCCGTGTCTGTACCTGAGCGACTTCGGCCTGGCCCGGGTGCTGCCCCATCTGCGGCTCACCTCGACGCGGTTCGTCGCGGGCACCCCGGACTACCTGGCCCCGGAGGTCCGCGCCGGCTCCGGCGGCGGTCCCGAACAGGACGTCTACGCGGCGGGGCTCGTCCTCCGCGAACTCGGCGCGCCCGCGCCCCTCGTGGCCGCGATGACCGCCGACGCCCCCGGCGACCGCCCCACGGCACGCGAGGCCCGCGACGAACTGGCCCGCTGCCGGGCCGCCCTGGGACCCGAGCGGTGGCCGGTCCTGTGGGACGGCGAACCCTTCGTGATCCCGGACCAGTTCGCGGCCGAGGCGACACTTCCCGCGGAACCGCCGCACCGTGCGACCCACGCACCCACGGCGTCCGTATTCGCCGCGCCGGCACACGCGCCCACGGCGTCCGCACCCGCCTCGCCCGCGCTCGCTCCGGTGCCTGCGGCGGCGCTCCCGGCGGTGCGCCGTGGCCGGGGGCGGGTGGTGCTCGGGGCGGCGGTCCTGGGGGCCGCGGCGCTCACGGCCGCCGTGATGACCGCGTTCACCTCGGAGGCCGGGGCCGGGCCCGGGGGCGCCCCGGCCGGCTCCTCGGCGGCGCCGGTCCGGACGGTGCCGCCCCACGCCGAGGAGGGCCCGCCGGACCCCTCGGGACCCGCCGTGTTCGCCCCCTGCGCGGCGGATGAGGCGCTCACGGTCTCCTTCAGCCCCGAGGGGTACCTCCTGGTCTGCGACCACGTCCCGGCCACCACCCGCTACGAGTGGACCCCGCAGCTCTCCGAGGAGGGCTGAGGGGTACGGCCCGCCGGGGTCAGACCGCGTCCGCCAGGAGGAGGGAGTGGATGCGGTCGGGGGCGCCGGGGCGGGCGTAGTACCAGCCCTGGGCGGTGTCGCAGCCCAGGTCGCGGAGCTGGCGGGCCTGGGCACCGGTCTCGACGCCCTCGACGGTGACGGCGAGTTCGAGGCTGTGGGCCAGGGAGACGATCCCTTCGACGATCTTCAGGTCGACCGGGTCCACGGGGTGCTGCTGCATGCCCCGGGTGAAGGAGCGGTCGAGCTTGAGGACGCTCACCGGGAGCCGGCGGAGGTTGGCGAGGTTCGAGTAGCCGGTGCCGAAGTCGTCGAGCGCGATGTCGACGCCCATCTCGGCCAGCTGCCGCAGCGGCTTCAGGAGGTCATCGTCGGCACCGATCAGGGCGGACTCGGTGACTTCGAGGCACAGCGCGCCGGGTTCGAGCCCGGAGCGCTCCAGGACGTCGACCGTGTCGGCGACCAGGCGCGGATGGTGGAGCTGGGTCGGCGACAGGTTCACGTTGATCCGCAGCGGGCCGCCGTCGGCGTGCCGGGTCTGCCAGAAGCGGGCCTGGCGCACGGCCTCCTGGAGCACCCAGCGGCCGAGCGGCACGATGAGGCCGGTGTCCTCGGCGAGCGGGATGAAGCGGTCGGGGCCGAGCACCCCGTGCTGCGGGTGGCACCAGCGCACGAGGGCCTCCGCGCCGTGCACGCTGCCGTCGTCGAGGTGGACGAGCGGCTGGTACTCGATGAAGAACTCGCCGCGCTCCAGTGCGGTCGGCAGCGCCGTGGTGAGTCCGTGCCGGGTGATGGCGCGGGCGTCGGCCTCGGGGTCGGCGAGCTCGAAGCGGTTGCCGCCCGCGGACTTCGCCCGGTACATGGTGATGTCGGCGCTGCGGAGCACCTCGGCGGGGGTCCGCTCCCCGGCCGGTCCCTCGACGACGCCGAGGCTGCCGCGGACGGTCAGTTCTCGGCCGTCGATGCGGAGGGGGGTGGCGAGGGCGGCGAGGATGCGGTCGGCGAGTTCGGTGACGTCCCGTTCGCCACCGGGGGCGGTGGTGAGGGCGACGAACTCGTCGCCGCCGAGCCGGGCCACCATCTCGCCCGCGCCGGTGACGCAGCTCTGCAGCCGGTCGGCGACCTCGACGAGCAGCCGGTCGCCGGCGGAGTGGCCGAGGCTGTCGTTGATGACCTTGAATCCGTCGAGGTCGAGGTAGCAGAGGCCGAAGCGGGCGTTGTCGCCGGGCGCGAGGGCCTTCTCCAGGCGCTCGAAGAACAGCGTTCGGTTGGGCAGTCCGGTGAGCGCGTCGTGGGTCGCCTCGTACCGCAGGCGCAGGTGGAGCAGGCGCCGTTCGGTGGTGTCCTCCAGGAGGGCCAGCTGGTACTGGGGCCGGCCCTCGGCGTCGCGGAGGAGCGAGACCGTGAGGTTGGTCCACAGAACCGTTCCGTCACCCCGGTAGTAGGGCTTCTCGACGCGGTAGTGCTCGCGGTCGCCGCGGACCAGCTCCTCGTACAGCTTCCAGACGTGCGGCCCGTCCTCCGGGTGGACCCACTCGCTGACGTTCTTGCTGCGCACCTGGCCCTCCATCCCGCCGAACATGCGGGTGAGGGTCTCGTTGATCTCCAGGATGTTGCCGTCGAGGTCGGCGATGCCGATGCCGATGGCCGCGCCGTCGAAGACCGCGCGGAAGCGGCTCTCGGTCGCGTGCAGGGCGATCTCGGCGGCGCTGCGGGCGGTGAGCGCCGAGCGGGCGATGGCCTCCTGCTCGGCGCGGGTCCGCTCGCGGAGGGCCTGCGCGTAGCCGGTGGCCATGGCGTGCTGGAGCCGGGCGCAGCGGGCGCGGAGTTCCTCGGCCGGCAGGTCCGACTCCGTGCCGCAGTAGAGCACCAGGTACGAGTCGACCACGCCGAGGCTGCGGCCGAGGGCGTCCGGGTCGGTGCAGTGGGCGGCGACCAGGTCCGCGCCGGCGCGCAGGGCCGGGGCCGTGTCGAAGGGCCGGGCGTGCAGCGCGTCGCACAGGGTGCGGGCCAACGGCAGCAGGTGCCCCTCGAATTCGGCGCGGGTCAGCGAGGTGGCCGTCACCGGGAAGATCGCACGGCTCCAGATGGTGACGAAGCGCCTGAGCCTGTCCTCCGGGCCGTCGGCCTCCGCGAGTGCGCCGGTCGGCTGCGACGGGACCTTCACGCTTTGCGCCCCACCCCTGCGAAGCCGGAGAAGGCGTAGGGGTCCTCCTCCTCGACCGGGCCCTCCGGTCGCCAGAGGGGCATCGGGACGAGGCCGGGCTCGACCATCTCGGTGCCCTCGAAGAAGCGGGCGATCTCGCCGCCGGACCGCATCACCAGGGGGTTGCGGATGTTCCGGTAGACGCCGACGGTGCCGTCCGCCTCCTCTTCCAGGAGCGGGATGCCCTCGTAGGAGGCGTGGGTGACGACGACGAGGCTGCCGGGGGCGAGGGCGTCGAGGAGTTCGGCGACGGCCTCGTGGGGGCGGTCCTCGTCCTCCAGGAAGTGCAGGACGGCGACGAGGAGCAGGGCGACCGGCCGGTCCAGGTCGAGCAGGCGGGACACCTCGGGGCTGTGGAGGATCTCGCCCGGCTTGCGCAGGTCGGCGGCGACGACCGCGGCGGCGTCGTCGCCCTCCAGGACGGCGCGGCTGTGGGCGACGGCGACCGGGTCGTGGTCGACGTAGACGACGCGCGCGGTGTCGTCGGCCTTCCGGGCGACCTCGTGCACGTTGCCGAAGGTGGGTATGCCGGAACCGATGTCCAGGAACTGGTTGACGTCGTTGTCAACGGCGTAGCGGACGGCGCGCCGCATGAAGGCACGGTTCGCCTGCATGATCTTGGGCAGGCCCGGCATGAACTCCATGGCCTTGCGGGCCGCGTCCCGGTCCACTTCGAAATTGTGCGAGCCGCCCAGATAGAAGTCGTACATACGGGACACGCTCGGTACCGAAATGTCGATACCAGGCGGAGCCCAGGCGGGACGCTCCATCGATGTCTCCAACAAGTCGCCATGGGATGCGGCCATGTGTTCGCGGCCGGTGTTCGAGGTGAGGCTACTGATCGCCCGCCGGGAGAGCGAGTAGAAACGGAAATTAGCGGTCCGTTCTTGGTCACACGCCATTGGCACGTGCTCCCGGAACGCAGAGTTCACGCCTTCAGACTGTGCGAATTCACGTGCATATGATCGTGCGTCGGCTACACCGGCGACGCCGCTCACCACCTGACGGTAGCCCAGGTCCCGCCCGTACCTGGGCGGTTGCCGCCACGGGGACCCGGTCGCCGGTGCAGGATGCCCCGTTGACGGCCCGGTCCGACAGGGCGACAACCGGACAGTTCTCGATCCCCAGGCCGGAACGGGCCTTCTCGGCCCGCCGCCCGGAATCCCGGCGACGGCGATACCGGCCATGGGGCCGCATCCCTCTCCGGCACTCGGCGAAACGTCAAGTCCTCACAACCGGAGATCCCCTCCATCCGGCGAATCCCGCGCGTTTCCGCCCCGTCGCGCCCCTCATGTGATCAAGCTCGACGGCGTGTCTCTGTACGGATCACTCCTCGCGCGGCCGGTGGCGGCCCTGGGACTGGTGTGGCTGCTCGCCTCACCCGTGCCCGCCGCCGCCGACGCCTGCGCCTATGCCTCCACCGACCAGGACGGCTCGAACATCGCGGTGGCCATCGCCGGCGGCGGCCACCGCCGCGGCCACGACGGTGAGGGCGACGACGGTCGCGGCAAGGGCCACCACCAGCACGGCAAGGGCAAGGGCAAGGGCCACGACCACCACCACCCGAAGCCCTGCCATCCCGAGCCGCCCCCGCCGTGCCCGTCGCCCACGCCCACGCCCACGCCCTCCCCCACGCCGAAGCCCGAGCCGCCCAAGCCCTCCCCGTCCCCGACGCCGACGCCGAAACCGGAGCCGCCCCGGCCGTCGCCCACGCCCGAGCCGCCCCCGGCCGTGCCGAAGCCGCCGGCCGCGCGTCCCGCTCCCCGGCCGGAGCCGCCGAAGCCCGCGCCGCCGACCACGAGGCCGCCCGAACCCGCGCCCGCGCCGCCGCCTCCGCCGACCGTGCGCCCCCGGCCCCCGGCCCCGACCTCCGTGGCACTGCCCCACTACCGCCCCGTCACGCGGGCCAAGCGGGAGGGCGGCACCTCGGTCGTCACCGCGACGCTGATGATCACGGCCCCGGCCGTGCTCGCGACGGCGATCCTGCGCCCCCGGTCCGCATGACCCGGCCTCCCGCCGGCCGCCCGCGGCACGGGACCGCGGTCCCGCCGCCCCTCCGTCCCCTTCTCGCGCCGATCCCCGTCCACCCGCTGAGTCCCGCCGGAGATTCCCCATGTCCGAATGGCTTGTTCTGACCCTTGCGATGGCGGCCGCCTGCGCCGTCGTCCTCACCATCGTCGTCATCAACAACCGCCGGATCCCCGAGGACGACGACCCCAGTGAGACCCCCGACGTCATCGAGTACATGACGATGATGATCGGCGTGATCTACGCGATCGTCCTCGGTCTGGCCATCGCCGGCGTCTGGGAGGCCCGCGGGGCCGCCCAGGAGACCGTCCGGCAGGAGGCCCAGGCGATGCACGAGATCTCGGCCCGCGCCGAGGTGTACCCGCAGGCCGTCCGGGCGGGGATCCGGGCCGACGTCGACGCGTACGTCTCGTACGTGGTCCACGAGGAGTGGACGTACATGTCCGAGCACGGCGAGCTGAGCGAGGAGGGGACCGCGCTGCTGGAGCGGGTCCGGCGCAGCGTCACCGACTACCAGCCCGCCAACGACTTCGAGGGGCAGGCCTACCAGCCGCTGGTCGACCAGGTGGCGGCGGCCGACGACGCCCGGGGCGCGCGCGGGCAGAGCGCGGGGGCGACCATGCCGGGGGTGGTGTGGTTCGGCCTGATCATCGGCGCCCTGGTGACGGTCGGCCTGATCTTCACGCTCCAGATCCGCAGGACCGGGCGGGAGTTGCTGCTCGCCGGGCTCTTCAGCGTGCTGATCGCGTTCCTGCTCTTCCTCATCTGGGACTTCGACGCGCCGTTCGGCCGGGGCATCTCGGCCACCGCCACGCCGTTCACCGACCTGTTCCCGCAGCTCACGCGGTGATCCGGGCCGTCCGAGTGGGCCGCACGGGGGACAACCGTGCCCCATTCGCACCTCTGGGATCGCGGCTGTGGTAGTGCGCTCCTAGCGTTTCGGGCAACGAGGTGTACGCAAGGTCTTCGGCGGAAACCCCCTTCCGCGGCTGCCCCTCGGGACCCGGAGGATTCACCATGCGCGCGATACGTGCCGCTTCCACTGCCCTGCTGGGGGCGGCCGCCCTCGCCCTGGCCGCCCCCGCCGCCGTCGCGGCGGACGACGCTCCCGCCAAGGGCCCGCGGGCGCCGAAGGCCAGGGCCACGGGCGACTTCGTCGTGTCGCCCTCGCTCGTCGCCCCCGGCGGCCGGGTGACGCTCAGTGCGCCCGGCTGCGCCAGTACGGCGACGGCCTCGGCCGGCATCTTCGACACCGTCGTCATCGCCCCGGGCTCGGCGGCCACCGCCACGGTGGACATCGACGCCAAGCGCGGCGCCGTCTACACGGTGTCGTTCAACTGCACCGGCGGGATCCAGGACACCGTCGATCTCACGATCACCGGCACCCCCACCGCCAGCCCGACCATCAGCGCCACGATCCTCACTCCCCCGCGCGGGGTGCAGGGCGGCGTCGGCGGCTCGATGGCGCCCAGCGCCACCGAACTGGCCGCCGGCGGGGCGCTCGTCCTGGCCGCCGCCTCGGGCGGCGCGTTCTACGTGCTCCGCCGCCGCTCCGGCGCCGGCCGGCGTCACTGACCGGGCGCCGTGACCCGGCCCGGAGCGGTGCACGGCGCCCCCCGACGCCCGTCGGGTGGAGCA
The DNA here is from genome assembly GCF_056436715.1 of Streptomyces sp. NPDC043176. NCBI lineage: Bacteria > Bacillati > Actinomycetota > Actinomycetes > Kitasatosporales > Streptomycetaceae > Streptomyces > Streptomyces sp. NPDC043176. Next base: position 169,620 of record NZ_JBWKCA010000010.1, on the reverse strand, counting down.
CGGCGCCCCGAACGCCCGTCGCCCCCGGGTCCCGGTGGGGACTCGGGGGCGACGGGCACGGTGGGCCGACCGGGAGGTTCGGCCGGTCAGACTCCCGCGCCGGTCAGGCGCCGGCGGCGGGCGATGAAGACGCCGCCGCCGAGAGCGGCCGCGGCGACGAGCGAGCCGCCGATGGCCATCTCCGTGGAGCTCGGCGCCATCGAGCCGCCGAGGCCGCCCTGCGCGCCCTGGCCGGCCAGGACCCGGAACGGCTGGGTGAGCGTGCGGCCGTTGCACTGGACGGCCAGGTTGTACTGGCCGGGCGTGGCGTTGTTGAAGATGCGGGGGGTGGCGGTGGACACCCCGTTGACGGCGGCGGAGAGCGTGGTCGTCGCGAAGGCGTTCGACGTGACCGTGCCACCGGAGCAACCGCGGACGGTGATCGTGAGGATCGCGCCCTGGTGGACCGCGAAGGGGGACACGGTGACGCCGTTGGAACCGTCTCCTCCCCGCTCCGCCTGGAGAGGGACCGTCACGTTGCTGGGCCCGTTGGTTGCGGTGGCGAGGGGGGCCGCGAGTCCGAGCGCCGCGAACGCGGTCGCCGTCACCGCCAGAGTGCGTGCAGCACGCATGGTTGAACCTCCTGTGGAAGACGCCCCAAAGCGGTGCTCCGGGAGATTCGACGAGTACGCCTTCCATGACGAACCATCACCAGTCGGGGCGAACCGTGCACATCGGCACTGGGCCACCCCGGTGAGGCGACACGCCGAGAAACGAGCCCTCTGAGGCGACGGAGCCGCAGGTCACAGCCGTTCGGAATGCTTATCTGACGATTACTCGGATGGGTCAGCCCCGACGTCACCCGGCTGCGCTCCGACCCCACTTCGGCGTGGGTTCCCGCGCTCGCTCCCGCACCGGCTCCGGCGTCGCCGCCGGCGCCCTCCCCCACCGCCACCGGGCCGCGCCTCCGCCGTACGCCGACGGCGGCCGGGACACCCGTCCGGTGGCGGGCCCCACCCGTTCGCGCCGTCCGGCGCGACGGCGCGCGCGACCGGCCTTACCGTTCTGACGACGCCGAGAAGGGAGAACCATGCCCCCGAAGGACTTCCGCGTCTTCGAGCGCAGGAGACGCCGACCCTGGGGCGTCCTGGCCCTCGCCATGCTGTCCGGGCTCGCGATGATGCGCAACGGGGTGGACATCGCCGACGGGCCGCCCCAACCCGCCGCCGCCTCCCGGCCGGTGGCGCATCCGGTCGCCCCGACGCCACCCGCCCCGAGTACCGGTCTGGAGCCGCTGCCCTTCGCACCGGCGTCCCGGATCAAGATCCCGGCCATCCAGGTGGCGGCCCCCATCATGGACGTGGGCCTGGACACGAACGACTGGGTGGCGGCCCCGCCCCCGGAGGACGCCAACCTCGCCGGCTGGTACCAGAACGGCATCGCCCCCGGCATGCGCGGCACCTCCGTCGTCGTCGGCCACGTCGACAACGCGAAGGGCCCCGCGGTCTTCTACGGCCTCGGGTCGCTGGAGAAGGGGCAGCACATCGAGGTCGAGCGGTACGACGGCCGGGTCGCCGTCTTCGAGATCTACGGCGTCGAGGTGTACGCCAAGAACGACTTCCCCGGCGTACAGGTCTACGCCGACACCGGAGAGCCGGAGTTGCGGGTCATCACGTGCGGCGGCGGCTACACGCGCGCGCGTGGCTACGACGGGAACGTCGTCGTCTACGCCCGGATGGTGGGCTCCCGCTAGCGGGCGTCCCGCGATCCGCGCCCGGGCAGGACGCGGAGGGGCCCCGGCACCTGGAGGTGCCGGGGCCCTCGGCGTACCGGGACGGTCAGCGCCGCGGCACGGTGATCCGGTAACCGACGTCGAGCAGTTCGGGCAGGTAGCGGCGGAGCGCGGCGACGCTCTGCGAGCGGTTGCCGCCGGCGTCGTGGGAGAGCACGACGGTGCCGGGCGCGGCGCCGTCGAGGACGCGGCGGACGATGGAGTCGGTGCCCGGTTCCTTCCAGTCGAGGGTGTCGACGGTCCAGGCGAGCGGCTCCATGCCCAGTTCGGCGCCGATCTCGAAGGAGTGCCGGTTCCAGGCGCCGTAGGGGGCCCGGTACCAGAGCGGCGCCGCGCCGAGGGTCCGCTCGACGATCTCGCTGGTGGAGCCGAGCTCGTCGCGGATGCGGGAGGGACGCAGCTTCGGAATGAGGGGATGGGACCAGGAGTGGTTGCCGACGACGTGTCCGTCCGCGTCCATCTCCCGCAGCAGGTCCTGGTTGTCGACGGCCATCTCGCCGCAGACGAAGAACATCGCCCGGCAGTCGTAGCGGCGCAGGGTCTCCAGGATGGCCGGGGTGTAGCGGGGGTCGGGCCCGTCGTCGAAGGTCAGCACCATCGAGCGGCCGACCCCCGACATGCTCAGGAACGGCCGCTGCCGGACCGGGGGGAGCGCGCGGCGGAACGCCGGGGGCGCGTACGCGGTCATCGGCTGGAGCCGGTAGGCCGTCGACCGCGGCCGGGCGGACTTGGCGGCCTGCGGTCCGGCGGCCGGTCCGGCTCCCGCGTGTCCCGCGCCGGGCGCTCCCTGGGGTGCGGAGGCGGTGCCCGCGACCGGTTCGGGGGCGCCGAACCGGTCCGCCGCGAGGACGCCGACGGTGGCGGTGGCGCCGAGGGCGGCGGCGAGGCGCAGCACCGCACGGCGCCCATTGTTCATCTGATCGTTTTTCATGACCAATGGTTCGTACGGGCAGGGCCCGCCGCAGCCCACCGACACCGGCCGCCCGTCCGAAAACACCCGATGAGCCGAGTGCGCCGCAGCGTTTCCGGAACGGGTGCGGGCGGTCTACTTCCCCATCACCAGGCCGTCCTTGTCGGCCCCGCGGCTGAGCACCACCCGGCGGATCGTGTCGCGGATCTCGGCGTGGCGCGCGTTGCCGCCGTCGGAGGCGCCGAGGTTCACGACCCGGCCGCGCGCGGTGTCGAACCACTGGGGGATGAACTCGGCCTCGGTGACCTCCCACCGCCCGCCGGGGGTGCGGGGCGGGGCGAACGTGAAGCGGCCGAGGGTGCCCTGGTTGCCGCGGGGGTCGTAGGCGCCCTCGTGGTTGATCATGTCGCCCGCGATCTGGTCTCCCATCCCGTAGACGACCCAGGTGCCGTTGACCTTCTCGTAGGCCTGGGGAACATGAGCGTGTGTACCGACCAGAAGGTCGATGTCCGGGCGCCCGCCGGTCCGCGAGGCGGTCAGCGCCCGGCCGAGCGAGAGCTGCCGTTCGTCGGGCTCGGTCTGCCACTCGGTGCCCCAGTGGACGCTGACCACGACCACGTCCGCGCCGGCCGCCCGGGCGGCGCGCGCGTCGGCGACGACCTTCTTCTCGTCGAGCAGCTGGACGGCCCAGGGCCGGCCTTCGGGGAGCGGGTAGCCGTTGGTGTCGTAGGTGTAGGCGAGCTGGGCCACGGTGGCGCCGCCGGCCTTGAGCAGCGCGGGCCGCCCGGCCTCGTCGGCGGTGCGGGCCGAACCGGCGTGCCGGACGCCCGCCTTGTCGAGGGCGTCGAGGGTGCGGCCGAGGCCCGCCGCGCCGTCGTCGAGGGTGTGGTTGGAGGCGGTGGAGCAGGAGTCGTATCCGGTGGCCTTCAGGGCGGCGGCCACCTCGGGCGGCGACTTGAAGGCGGGGTAGCCGGTGTAGGGCCCGCCCTCCTTCCCGTACACGGTCTCCATGTGGCAGAGGGCGATGTCGGCCTGGGAGACGACGGGCTTGACGCCGGAGAGCATGGGGCCGAAGTCGTATCCGCCGCCGCCGGCGTCCTCGGCCGCGCGGCGGATGATCGAGTCGTGCGGGAGGACGTCGCCCGAGGCCACGAGGGTGAATCCGGTGGGCGCGGAGGCCCCGCCCGGCGCGGCGGACGGAGCCGTGGGGGAGCCTGCGGGGCGACTCGCCCCCGGCGGACCTCCCGAGGTTCCGGGTGTCCCGCCGTCCGGGCCGTCGCCCGCGGTGCCGTCGGTGCAGCCGGTCGCCGCCGCGAGCAGGACGGCGGCGAGGGCCACCGCTCCCGCGGGTCTGGTGCGTGAGGTCATGTACGGCACTCCACCCAACTCATCTGATGAACACCTGTTCTGATCAATTGAGCTCGCGGAAAAGCCCCAGTCAAGGGTCAAGGCCGCGGAACGCCATGAACCACGCCGAAACGGACGCATCGCCTCCGCCTGACCGTTCGCCGTACCATTCGCCGCTCGGTGCGACCGTTCGGCGCAGACCGCCGTTCGTTCCCTGTCCCCCGCCTTCCGGATGCGCTCGTATACGGCCCGACGACGAGCCGCGGGAGAGGTGGCTGGATGACGACGGCGACGACCGACGAACGGACCCTGGAGGAGCTGCAGCGGGAGCACGGACCCGCGCTGCTCTCCTTCCTGCTCGGCCTGACCTACGGGGACCGCCAACGGGCCGAGGACCTCGCCCAGGAGACCCTGGTACGGGCCTGGCTGCACCCCGAGGCCTTCGACGGCGCCTACGCCTCGATCCGGCCCTGGCTCTTCACCGTCGCCCGCCGCCTCGCCATCGACGCCCGTCGGTCACGGCTCGCCCGGCCGGCCGAGATCGGCGACGGCGTCCTCGCCGTGACCCCCGACCCCGCCGACGCCACCGCCTCCGCCGAAGCGGCGCTCGACGTCCGTGCTGCCGTCCGGGAGTTGAGCCCGGAACACCGCGCGGTGCTCGTACGGCTCTACTTCCACGGCCTCACCGTCAACGAGGCCGCCATGGACCTCGGCATCCCCGCCGGAACCGTCAAGTCCCGCTCCCACTACGCGCTGCGCCAGCTCGGCCGGTCACTGCCCGGCTACCGGCCGCGCCGCGCGGGCGTTGCCCGGCCCCGGGCCGTGGCCCCACAATGACGCCGTGACGCTGACACCCGCCGCCGCCGAAAAGATCCTCGCCGACAACTTCGCCCCCTGGGTGCTCGACCTGGGACTCACCGTCGAGTCGGTCGCGGACGACGGCCACGGGGTCGTCCTCCGGCTCCCCTGGTCCGACCGGCTCGCCCGGGAGGGCGGCGGTCTCTCGGGTCAGGCCCTGATGGCCGCCGCCGACACCGCGACCGTCATCGCGGTCGCCGCGGCCCGCGGCGGGTTCGTGCCGATGACCACCGTCCAGCAGTCCATCAGCTTCCAGCGGGCGGTCGTCGGCGCCGACGTCCTGGTGCACGCCCGGCTCACCAAGGCCGGGAAGCGGATGGCGTTCGCGGACATCTCGATGACGGCCGAGGGCACGGAGGACACCGCGGCCCACGCCACCGCCGTGTACGCCCTCCTCGGCTGAGAGCCCTCCCCGCCCCGGCCGAGAAGCCCTCCCCCTCCGCCTCACCCGCCACCCTCGACACGTCCGGCACCAGGAACCTCACCGGTACCGATCCGGCCGGGAAACGTATCCGAAACCACACGGGCGAGTTGAGCAAAGCGGGACCCGCGGGCGCCCTTCTCGGAGGAAGCTCTCCCCCGGGCCCTGACGTCCGGGTCCCCGACGTCCGGGAGAAGGTGGGAGCGTTGCTGCCCGAGAGCACGAACGGCGCCGGCGGCACGAGTGGCGGCGGCCTCGCCGTCCCGATGGCCTGGCTGTGCGCCGAGTACCTGGCCGACGAGGTGCTGCGGGCCGCCGCCCTCGTGGCCCCCGGCTCACTGGAGTACCGGGCCGGCCTCCAGGCCCTGGCCCTGACCGTCCACCTGTCCGAGGGCCCCGACGGACCCTCGCTCGGCTGGGCCGCCGGTCACGTCGACGCCTGGCTGCGCCACACGGCGTACGACCGGCCCTGGCCGCCCTGGGTCGAGGAGCGGCTCGCCGCACGGCGGGCGGCGGGCGGCGACGGCCCGGACCTGGCGCTCGCGCACACCGCCTGGCGCCGGCTGCGGGACACCTGGGTGCGCGCCGCCGACCTCGACGGCCGCGCGGTCGGGGACGGGGCCGTCCCCGTCGACGAGGACGACCAGGTCTGGCTGCCCGCCTGGAAGTTGGGCCTCCCGCTCGCCCATCTCTCGCTGCACCTGCGCTGACCGCCCGACGCCGGGACTTCCAGGACTTCCAGGGCTTCCACGGCTTCCACGGCTTCCACGGCTTCTAGGGCTTCTAGGGCTTCCAGGGCTTCCAGGGCTTCTAGGGCGGCGAACGGTGCACACCCGGACGGTACTTGGGGACGCGTACCGTCACCTTCATCCCGGCGCCGAGCCCCGTCTCGATGACCAGGCCGTACTCCGTCCCGTACACCTGGCGCAGCCGCTCGTCCACGTTGGACAGGCCGATGCCGGAGCCGGCCGGGTGCTCACCGCGCAGGACGGCGCGCAGCACCTCCGGGTCCATGCCCACGCCGTCGTCCTCGACGGTCACCACTGCCTCGGCGCCCGCGTCCCGGGCGGCTATGGTGACGCGGCAGCCCCGCTCCCGCTCCTGGAGCCCGTGTTTCACCGCGTTCTCCACCAGCGGCTGCAGACAGAGGAACGGCAGGGTCACGGGCAGCACCTCGGGGGCGATCTGGAGGGTCACCTTGAGACGGTCGCCGAAGCGGGCCCCGGCCAGGGCCAAGTACTGCTCGATGGACCGCAGTTCGTCGGCCAGCTGGGCGAACTCCCCGTGCCTGCGGAAGGAGTAGCGGGTGAAGTCGGCAAATTCGAGGAGGAGTTCCCTGGCCCGTTCGGGGTCGGTGCGCACGAAGGAGGCGATGGCCGCCAGGGAGTTGAAGATGAAGTGCGGCGAGATCTGGGCGCGCAGGGCCCGGATCTCGGCCTCCACGATCCTGGTGCGCGACCGGTCGAGCTCGGCCAGCTCCAGCTGCACCGAGGCCCAGCGGGCGACCTCCGTGGCGGCCCGCACCAGGACGGCCGACTCCCGCGAACCGTAGGCGACCAGCGCGCCGAGCACTCCGTCCTCCCCGGTGAGCGGGGCGATCACCGCCCAGCGCAGCGGGCAGGCGGGGTCGGCGCAGCCGGTCGGCGCGGAGCGGCTGCGGCCGGTCTCCAGCGTCTCGGCCGCCTGTTCCGGCACGTGCGCGCGGTGGTGGTCCTCGCCGGGGCCGTCCCAGGCCAGGACCGCGCCCCGGTCGATGAGGCAGAGCGCCTCGGTGCCGAGCAGCGAGCGCAGCGTGCCGGCCGCCCTGCGCGCGGTCTCCTCGGTGAGGCCGGCGCGCAGCGGCGGCGCGGCGAGCGAGGCGGTGTGCAGCGTGTGGAAGGTCGCCCGCTCGACCGGGGTGCCGAGACCGGGGTGCGCGGCGCGGCCGCCGCGCCGGGCGGCGAACCGCCCGAGGACGAAGCCCGCGGCGAGGAGCACGGCTCCCGCGGCGGCCGCCGCGGCGAGGGCGATCCCGCTCATCGGCGGGCCGCCCGGGCGGGGACTGCTCGGGTCATCGGCGGGCCTCCTGGGCGGAACCGGCTCCGCTCATCGGCGGGCCTCCTGGGCGGGGACGGTGCCGGTGAAGTCCTCCGGGCGTCCGGTGAACTCCTCCGGGAGGTGGAGCCGCGCGAGGATGGCCGGGGTGCCGGGCGGGACGCGGCGGGGCGTGGCGAGCGAGACCAGCACCATGCTGAGGAAGCCGAGGGGGACCGACCATACGGCGGGCCAGGCCATGAGGGTGTGCGGCCAGCCTCCGGGGGCGAGTCCTGCGCGGGTCGCCATCACGGCGACGAGGGCGGAGCCGCCGCCGAGGAGGAGTCCCGCCATGGCGCCGGGCGGGGTGAGCCGCCGCCACCAGATGCCGAGGACGAGCAGTGGGCAGAAGGAGGAGGCGGAGACGGCGAAGGCGAGACCGACGGCGTCGGCCACCGGCACCTTGGAGGCGACCACCCCGACGGCCAGCGGCACGGCGGTGGCGAGCAGGGTCGCGAGCCGGAAGTGCCGTACGCCCCGGGAGGGCAGCACGTCCTGGGTGAGGACCCCGGCGACGGACATGGTGAGCCCGGACGCCGTGGAGAGGAAGGCGGCGAAGGCACCGCCCGCCAGGAGCGCCCCCAGGAGGTCGCCGAGGAGTCCGCCGAGGATCCGGTCGGGCAGCACGAGGACGGCGGCGTCGGCCGAGCCGGTGAGGGCGAGTTCGGGGGCGTAGACCCGGCCGAGGGCACCGTAGAGCGGGGGCAGCAGGTAGAAGGCGCCGACCAGGCCGAGCACGACGAGGGTGGTGCGGCGGGCGGCGCGGCCGTGCGGGCTGGTGTAGAAGCGGACGGCGACGTGGGGCAGCCCCATGGTGCCGAGGAAGGTCGCGAGGATCAGGCCGTACGTGGCGTACAGCTGGTGTCCGTCGCGGCCTCCGGCGAGCGGCTGCGACCAGCCGAGGGGGTCGGAGCCGGTGACGGCCCGTTCGGGCAGGGGGGCGCCCGGTGCGAAGGCCAGGGTGGTGCCGCCGAGGACGTGGTGGGTGCCGGGGGCCAGGGTGACGGTCCGGTCGGCGTACGGGACGGAGTCGACGCTGCCGGTGACGGTGACGGTGAGGGGGGCGTCGAGCCCGATCCGTACGGTGTCGGCGACCCGGACGGCGGTGTGGTCGCGCAGGACGGCGGGGGCGTCGAAGCGGGCCCTGGGCGCCCCGTCCCCGTACCAGGCGGCGAGCAGGAAGAGCGCGGGGACGAGCAGGGCGGTGAGTTTCAGCCAGTACTGGAAGGCCTGGACGAAGGTGATGCTGCGCATGCCGCCCGCCGCGACGGTGCCGGTGACGACGAGGGCGACGAGCAGCCCGCCGACCCAGTCGGGGGCGCCGGTCAGGATCTCCAGGGTGAGTCCGGCGCCCTGGAGCTGTGGCAGCAGGTAGAGCCAGCCGATGCCGACGACGAAGAGGCTGGCGAGCCTGCGGGCCTGCGGGGACTCGAGCCGGGCCTCGGCGAAGTCGGAGAGGGTGTACGCCCCGGAGCGGCGCAGCGGGGCGGCCACGAGGACGAGCAGCACGAGGTATCCGGCGGTGTAGCCGACCGGGTACCAGAGCATGGCGGGGCCCTGGACGAGGACGAGGCCGGCGATGCCCAGGAAGGAGGCCGCGGAGAGGTACTCGCCGCTGATGGCGGCGGCGTTGAGGCCCGGGCGGACGGTCCGCGAGGCGACGTAGAAGTCGGAGGTGGTACGGGAGATCCGCAGGCCGAGGGCCCCGATGAGGACGGTGGCGAGGACGACGGCGGTGACGGCGGCCACCGCGTAGGTCTGGTTCATACGGGGCGCTCCACCGCTCTCAGTGCTCGACGAGGCCGCTGAAGTCGCGTTCGTTGCGCTCGGCCCGGCGGACGTACCAGTGCGCGATGCCCCAGATGACCGGGTACGCGCCGATGCCCAGGGTGGCCCAGACGAACGCCTCCGGCGCGGGCAGCGCGAGCAGCAGCGGCAGGGAGCCGACGAGCAGGGCGAGCGCTCCGAGGGCGGTGAGCGCGGCGCGGAGCTGGCTGCGCATCAGGGACCGGACGTAGGTGTGGCCCAGGGTGGTCTGCTCGTCGATCTCGGAGCGGGCCGGCGGGTGCGCGGGACGGCGTCCGGCAGGCCGGGGCGCGGTCGCGCCGCCGTGGGCGGACGCGTAGGTGACGGTCTCGCGCCGGGGTCTGCGCGGGGGGTGGTGCTCGGACATCGGGGTCCGCTCCCGGCTCTCTCGACGACTTCCGACGGGCCGCGCGGGCGGCGGCACCGGCCCGGCGGACGCGTGGAGTCTACGCAGCGCGCTCCGGCCGCGGTAGACGTACGGGCGGTCAGCCGCCGGCCCGCCGCATCAGGAGGTCCCGCAGGTGGCGGGCGTGGCGGCGGCTGACGGCGAGGTCGGTGGCGCCGACCCGGACGGAGGTGGCGCCGCCGTCGAGCCGGAGCTCGTCGATCCGGGCGAGGGCCACGAGATGGCTGCGGTGGATGCGGACGAAGCCCCGGGCGGCCCACCGCTCCTCCAGGGTGGACAGCGGGATGCGGACGAGGTGGCTGCCGTGGTCCGTGTGGAGGCGGGCGTAGTCGCCGTGGGCCTCCACGTACGCGATGTCGTCGACGGCGAGGAAGCGCGTGACGCCGCCGAGTTCGACGGGGATCTGCTCGGGCGCCACCGGCGCGGGGGCCGCGGTCGCGTGCACCAGGTCGTGGACGCGCCGCACCGCCTCGGCGAGGCGCTCGCGGCGGACCGGCTTCAGGACGTAGTCGACGGCCTTCAGGTCGAACGCCTGGAGCGCGAAGCCCTCGTGTGCGGTGACGAACACGACCAGCGGCGGGCGCGCGAAGCCGGCGAGCAGCCTGGCCACGTCGAGTCCGGTGAGCCCCGGCATGTGGATGTCGAGGAAGACGACGTCGACGCCCTCGTCCCCCTCCGGCCCCGCCTCCAGGGCCCGCCCGATGCGGCGCAGGGCGGCGGTCGCGTCGCCCGCGCCCTCCGCCGTCCGCACCCGGGGGTCGGCGCGCAGCAGGTAGAGCAGCTCCCCGAGGGCGGGTTCCTCGTCGTCGACGGCCAGTACGCGCAGCATGCGGCGGAGTGTAACGGCCGGTTCGGGAGGCTACTTGAGCAGCTTCGACAGGCGCCGGTCGGCGAGCGGCTTGCCGCCGGTCTGGCAGGTCGGGCAGTACTGGAGGGAGGAGTCGCCGAAGGAGACGCCGCGGATGGTGTCGCCGCAGACGGGGCAGGGTTCGCCGGTGCGGCCGTGGACGCGCAGGCCGCTCTTCTTCTCGGCCTTGAGCCGGCCGGCGGCGAGGCCGTGGGAGCGTTCGACGGCCTCGCGGAGGGTGGTGCGCATCGCTGTGTGGAGGGCGGTGGTCTCCTCCGGGGTGAGGTTCTGGGTCGGTTTGAACGGCGACATCCTGGCGGCGTGGAGGATCTCGTCGCTGTAGGCGTTGCCGATGCCCGCGATGAGGCTCTGGTCGCGCAGGGCGCCCTTGATCTGCCGCCGTTCGCCGGTGAGGAGCGCGGCGAAGGCGCCGGGGCCGAAGTCCTCGGCGAGCGGGTCGGGTCCGAGGCGGGCGACGCCCGGCACGTCCTGCGGGTCGCGGACCAGGTGGACGGCGAGGCGCTTGGTGGTGCCGGCCTCGGTGAGGTCGAAGCCGTCGCCACCGGTGAGCGCGGTCCGCAGGGCCAGCGGGCCCTTGCCGGGTTTCGGCGGACCCGAGGGGAGCGGGTCCTGCCAGCGCAGCCAGCCCGCGCGGGCCAGGTGGAACAGGAGGTGGAGTTCGCCCGCCGGTCCGCCGGTGGTGAGGTCGAGGAACTTCCCGTGCCGGGCGACCGCGGTGACCCCGGCGCCCTCGACGGCGTTCAGGGGCGGGTCGTAGGTCTTGAGGACGCTGATCGCCACGGGCAGGACGCGGGCGATCTCCTTGCCCACCAGGTGCGCGTCGAGGAACTCGCGCAGCGCTTCCACCTCGGGGAGTTCGGGCATGGCTCCACCCTGCCGCACGGCCGGGCGGGGCGCGCGTCAGGACCCGGGGGCGTCAGGACGGGGCGCTTTCCGGGACGGCGGCTCCCGGGGGGTCGAGCAGGTCGAGTTCGGCGCCGAGCGCGGCGGCGAGCGCGTCGAGGTCGGGGACCGCCTCGCCGTCGGCGACGAGGCCGATGTGGACCCGGCCGCCGTACGGGGACATGGCGACGGCGAGGGACTGGCCGCGGGCGAGCGGAGCCATCGGGAAGAGGGCGCGCAGCGGGGCGCCGCCGAGGGAGAGGGCGGTGCGGGGCAGCGGCACCTGGGTGATCAGCACGTCGAACAGGAGCCGGGCGGCGCCGGAGGCGAGCGGCGCGCCGATGCGGTGGGCGAGCGGGGGCAGCCGGTCGGCGAGGAGGGCGACGGCGCCCGCGCCCTTGAAGGGGCCCGCGGCCTTGTTGCGGTCCATGGCGTGCCGGACGGCGGCGAGTCGGGCGGCCGGTTCGGGTTCGGTGACCGGCAGGTCGAGGAGGTAGCCGGAGAGGCTGTTGCCGGGGCCGGGCGGGGCGCCGGGGCGGCGGCGGGAGACGGGGACGAGGGCCCGCGGGTCGGCGACGGGGAGGGACAGTCCTCGGCCGTCGAACCAGCGGCGGAGGGCTCCGGCGGTGACGGCGAGGAGGATGTCGTTGGCCGTGCCGCCGGTGGCGCGGCGGATCCGCTGGATCCGTTCGAGGTCCAGGGTGGCGGTGGCGATCCTGCGGGTGCCGCTGGAGTGGGCGGCGAGTGCCTCGGCGGGGCGGGCCGCCCGGACGACGGAGGAGCCGACGACCGAGGCGCCGACCTCGACCGTCCGGCCGAGGTCGCCGAGGAGGTCCCGGGCGATGCCGAGGAGCCGGCCGGGGCCGGGCAGCCAGGAGCGAGGGGGCACGGGCCGGGGGCGGCCGGCGGGGCGGCGGACGGCGGCGATCTCGTCGAAGATGCCGGCGCCGATGGCGACGGCCCTCATGCCGTCGGCGAGGGCGTGGTGGAGCTTGACGAGCACGGCGAACGAGCCGTCGGGGGCGCCGGTGAGGAGGTACATCTCCCACGGGGGCAGGCCGCGCTCGACGGGACGTTCCATCAGTTCGGCGGCGATCCGGGCGCTCTCGGCGGCGAAGTCGGCGCCGGGCAGGACGATCTCGCGGACGTGGCGGCGCACGTCGAAGCCGGGATCGGCGCTCCAGGCGGCGCCGCCGACCGGGATGAGGACGTCCCGGACGCGCATCCGCAGCCGGGGGACGGCGGCGGCGCGACGGGCGAGCAGGTCCAGGACGTCCGGCGGCTCGTGGCCCGCGGGGGCGGGCGCGGGGCCGAAGTGGGCGAGCGCGCCGAGGTGCAGCGGGTGGTCGGTGGATTCCAGGTGCCAGAAGGCCAGGTCGAGCGGGGCCAGAAGCTCGGGGGCCTGGAGCTCCGGGGCCAGAAGCTCGGGGGCCTGGAGCTCCGGGGCCGGGGGCTCGGGGGTCGGTGGTCCGGTCTCAGGAGGCTCGGCGGCCGTCCGCCCCGGCGTCGGGCGGTCGGGGGCGGCCCGCCCGGAGACCCGGGGTCCGGGGGCCAGTAGCTCGCTGCTGCTCATGGGGGCCTCACGTCCTGCGCGGAGGGGCGGAAGAAGGCAGTCAATCGCGTACCGACAGTTACGGTCAAGTACGATCGGTTCACGCTCAGTTAACAACTGCCCGGTTGGCCGCCACTCGGTTCGACCACCACTCGGTCGGCCACCAGTCCGTTCGACCACCACTCGGTCGGCCACTACCCCGTTCGACCACCACTCGTTCGACCATCGCTCAGTCGACCACAGCTCGGTCGACCACCGCCCCGTCAGCCACCGCCCCGTCGGCCGCCTCAGCGTTCCAGGGTGAACTCGCACCACACGCACTTGCCTCCGCCCCGCGGCTCCACGCCCCACACGTCGGAGATTTGGTCGACGAGGAGCAGCCCCCGGCCGGACACTCCCGCCTCCCCCGCCTCCCGGCGCCGGGGCAGGGCGCTGGAACGATCCTCCACCTCGACCCGCAGCCGTCGCACGGGCCCGGCCAGGATCCGCAGGGTCACGATCGCCCCGCCGTCCGTGTGCATCAGCGCGTTGGTCATCAGCTCGTCGGCGACCAGCTCGATCTCGTCGGCGCGCTCCCCCGCGCCCCAGGCCCGCACGGCGGCCCTGACCATGTGCCGGGCCGAGCTCAGGGCCTCCGGGTCGCTCTGGGCCACGTGCTGCCGGAACCGTCCGGCGGGCACCGCGAACCCGCCGTCGCGGCGCAGCAGCAGGATCGCCACGTCGTCCTCGCCGCCGCGGTCGGCGACCACGTCGCAGAGGTGGTCGGCGAGCTGCTGGAGGTCGCCGGGGCCGCGCCGGACCAGGGAGGTGAGCCACTGGAAGCCCTCGTCGAGGTCGGCGCCGGGCTTCTCCACCAGGCCGTCGGTGTAGAGCATCAGGGTCTGGCCGGGGTCCAGGTCCAGGGTCGTCACCGGGTAGTCGAGGCGGCCGAACTCCGCCGAGAGGCCGAGCGGCAGCCCGCCCTCGACCGGGATCCTGCGGCAGCTTCCGTCGGTCTCCCGCACCAGCGGGTCGACGTGGCCGGCCCGGACCACCTGGACGACCCCGGTGGCCAGGTCGACCTCGGCGTAGGTGCAGGTCGCGAAGCGCTCGGTGTCCAGCTCGTGCAGGAAGACGGAGGCCCGGGCCATCACCGTGGCAGGGGGGTGCCCCTCGGCGGCGTACGCGCGCAGCACGATCCGCAGCTGGCCCATGACGGCCGCCGCGTGGGTGTCGTGCCCCTGGACGTCGCCGATGACGGCGCCGACCCGCCCGCCCGGCAGCGGGATGATGTCGTACCAGTCGCCGCCGATGTCCCGGCCGAGCCGCGCCGAGCGGTAGCGGACGGCGGTCTGCGCGCCGGGCACCTCGGGGATGCGGCGCGGCAGCATCGCCTGCTGGAGCCCTTCGGCGAGGTCGTGCTCCTGCTCGTAGAGCATCGCCCGCTGGAGGCTCTGGGCGATGCTGCTGCCGAGGGCGACGAGGAGGGTCCGCTCGTCCTCGCTGAAGCCGGTCTTGTCGCTGTAGAGCAACCCGAGCGCGCCGATGGGCCGGGCCTGCGCGATGAGCGGCAGATACACGGCGGCGGTGATGCCCAGCCCGCTGATGTGCGGCCAGAGCACCGGGAAGGAGTCCGCGAAGTCCCGGGCCGAGTCGATGAAGCGCGGTCGCAGGGTGCGGATCACCTCGCTCATCGGGTACGGCTCGTCCACCCGGGTGAACCGGGTGCCCGGCACGAAGGCGCCGGCCGGCCCCTCGGCGACGAGGTGGATGCGGCCGGCGTCCAGGAGGCCCATGACGAGGCTCGCGGCCCCGAAGTGCTCCAGGGCGTGCGAGTCGTTGAGCAGGTCGATGACGTCCTGCACGGTCCGGGCGTAGGCGAGGGCCGCCGTGGTCCCCTCGACGACGCCGGCGCGCTGCCGGCGCCCTTCGTCGAGGCCGAGCCGGGCGGCGGACTCGGTGAGTTCGTGGGTCGCGTCGCGCAGGACGCCGACGATCCGCACGGGCCGTCCCGTGGTGTCGCGGTGGACGAGCCCCTGGGTGTGGGTCCACTGGTGCCTGCCGTCGCGGCGGCGGATCCTGAAGTACGCCCCGTACTGGTCGCTGCCCTCCTTGAGGGCCTGCGCCACCAGGGTGTCCAGGCGCCGGCTCTCGTCCGGCAGGACCCGCGAGCCGAGGGACTCGGGACGGTCGTCGTACTCCGCACGGTCCATGTCGAAGACCTCCAGTGCGGCGTCGTCCATGATCATGACACCGCTGACCAGGTCCCAGTCGAAGCCGCCCATCCGGAAGGCGGAGCCGTACTCGTGCAGGATCCGGGCCCCGCCGGCCGGCTCCTCCGGCGCACCGCGGAGCCGCTCGACCGCCTCCCCGCCCCCTCTGCCCGCGTTCATGGGGCCACGCTAGGCGCAGCACCGCCCCCGCGCACCAGGAAGATCGGATTCACCCTTCGAAGGTCTCCGGCCGATCCGGCATCGGCCCGGCCGGGAAGAGCTCCTCCGGGGGCAGCTCCCCGTCCGGCGCGGGGGGCGGCACGTCCTGCGGGTCGGGGTACGGCTCGGTCCGGGGGTCGGCGTACGGGTCGGGGTGGGGCTCCGTGCCGGGGTCGGTGTACGGGTCGGGATACGGCTCCGGGGTCGGGGCGGGCGGTTCGGATCCGGTGCCGCCGGTCCCGGAGGGGTCGGGGGCGGAGAGGTCGGGGGCGGGAGTCGTCGGGGCGGACGGGACGGGGACCGGGTCCGGCGAGGTACGGCGGTCCGGGGAGGGCGGAACGGGCGTGGCCGCGTCGGGGGTGGCGGCGTCGGCCAGGGCGCACTTGTCCGGGTCGCAGGCGGGTGCGACGTCCGGCTTGCGGTCCGCGTCCCCGTCACTGCCGGTCCGCCGCTCGATCCAGCTGCTGTCGGCGGCGTTCACGATGACGAGGCTGGTGACGACGGTGCTGGTCGGCCGGACGACGATGACGCGGTCGGGGTCGAAGCCGTCCCACGGGTCGCCCTGGTGGACGCCCTCCCGGACCGCGACCGGGGTGCGCAGCGGGTTGCCGCAGGCGCAGCGGACGCGCGGGGAGCCGTACTGGTCGACGAGGACCGCCGTGCCGGTCTGCAGCACGGACTGGAAGGCCGTCGCACGGCCCTCGCGGTACCCGTGGTTCGTGACCCGCGCGTCGGCGCGCAGGACGACCGGTGTCAGTCCGCGCAGCCAGTCGCCCACGTTGCGCTCGGGGATGCCCGCCGCTTCGGCGAACGCGCGGGTCTTGCCCGGGTCCGCGGCGAGGAGGGCGGCCTGCTGCTCGACGTCGCAGCTGGCCTCCGCGCGCGTCCCGCCGTACAGGCCGGGGGTGGAGCCGGCGATCTCGCGGATCTGCCCGGACCCGTCTCCCGGCTCCCGGTCCGGTGCGACCGCGAGCCGGCTGATCCGCGCGGTGGACGCGGTGAACGGGTCCGGCCCCTGGGCGCCCACCGGCTGGAGGACGATGTCCCGCGCGACGGCGGTCGCGGCCTCGACACCGCTGCCTCCCGCCCCCTCCTCCCCGGCGGAACAACCCGCCAGCAGCAGCACCGACGCCAGCGCCGCGACCGCGGAGCGGGCGCCGACGGGCGAGGCCCCCCGCCCAGGGAGGGGCGGGGCGGTCGGACCGGGGGCGGGCGGGGCCCCCCGTCCGGCGAGGGGCGGGGCTGTCAGACCGGGGGCGGTCCGGCCTGGGGCGGGCGGGGCGGTCCGGTCGGAGACGGACGGGGTGGTCCGGACCGGGGCGGACGTGGCCGTCCGGCCCGGGCGGTCGGTCGCGGCCGACCGGGCCGTCCCGTCGGCGGCGGGGGCGCGCCGTGTCCGGCGCAAGGGGGTGCGCACCTGGTTCTCCCGCTTTCTCTTCCCGGGCTCCGCGGCCCGGTTCCGGCCAGTCCTCCATATGTGTCGCAGCCCGTGGCGGGCCGCAAGCGGAGGGCCGCCGACCGGGTCGGCGGACACCCGGTCGGCCGGACGGCACGCGCCCTCCCTCCGTCTCGACCCCCGCCCGACCGGTACGCCACCACACCTCTACTTGAACGCGTTCAAGAAACGTCCTACTCTCAACTCGTCAGTTGAACGCGTTCAACCGCCGAAGGGGGATTCCGGCATGACCCGACTCACCAGCGGCCTCGCACGTCCGGCGCGACCGCGCCGGACCCTCACCTACCGGGAGGTCGGGGCGACCGGCACTCCGCAGGCGCTGCCCGACGGATACCTCCACCTGCGCCACAGCGTGGTCGTGGGCAGCGGCCGCGCCGCCTTCGAGGCCGCGGGTGCCGCCGTCACCACGTGGCGGATGCACCGGGCCTCGGGAGCGACGGTCCGCAGCGAGGCGCGGCGCGCGGAGCCCGGGGTCTGCCTGGAGGTGTCGGTGGGCGTCGGGCGGGTGCGGCTCGGCGCGCCCTGTTCGGTGATCTGGACGGCGTACGAGCAGAACCGCGTGGGCTTCGCCTACGGCACCCTGACCGGGCACCCGGAGTGCGGCGAGGAGTCGTTCGTCGTCTCGCTGGAACCCGGCGGCGCCGTCCGGTTCACGGTCACCGCCTTCAGCCGGCCCGCCACCTGGTACACCCGTCTGGGCGGTCCCCTGATCCCACGGCTCCAGCTGGCGTACGCGCGGCGCCTGGGCCGGACCCTGCGGCGCCTCGTCAGGAGGTGACCGGGGGCCGATACTGGAAGCGATGGAGTGGTTCACCGCACCCGACCACTGGCTGAGCCGGATCGTCTTCCAGCGGGGCCTCGCCGGGCTGTACTGCGTGGCGTTCCTGTCGGCCGCCCTCCAGTTCCGGGCGCTGATCGGCGAGCGCGGCATGCTCCCTGTGCCCGAGTACGTGCACCGGACCCGCCCCCGTCACACCCCCTCGCTGTTCCACTGGCGCTACTCCGACCGGCTGTTCGCGACGGTCGCCTGGTCCGGCGCCGCGCTGGCGCTCGCGCTGGTGGCCGGCGTCGGCGACGCGGTCCCGCTGGCCGTGTCGATGCTCCTGTGGTTCGTGCTCTGGGCGCTGTACCTGTCGATCGTGAACGTGGGCCAGACCTGGTACTCCTTCGGCTGGGAGTCACTGCTCCTGGAGACCGGTTTCCTCGCCGTCTTCCTGGGCAACGACGACACGGGCCCGCCCGTCCTCGTCCTCTTCCTGCTGCGCTGGCTGCTCTTCCGGGTCGAGTTCGGCGCCGGGCTCATCAAGATCCGCGGTGACGCCTGCTGGCGGAACCTGACCTGCCTCTACCACCACCACGAGACGCAGCCGATGCCCGGCCCGCTGAGCTGGTTCTTCCACCACCTCCCGCGCCCGCTGCACCGGGTGGAGGTCGCGGCCAACCACGTCGTCCAGCTCCTCGTGCCCTTCCTGCTGTTCACCCCGCAGCCGGTCGCCACGGTCGCGGCCGCCCTGATGATCGCGACCCAGCTGTGGCTGGTGCTCTCCGGCAACTTCGCCTGGCTCAACTGGCTCACCATCGTCCTCGCCCTGTCCGCCGTGGACGCCTCGCCGCTCACCGGCGCCCACCCCCAGCCGGACCCGCCGCTCTGGTACGTGGTGCTCGTCGTCCTCGTGACCGCCTTCGTCCTGGTACGGAGCTACCGCCCGGTCCGGAACCTGCTGTCCCGGCACCAGGCGATGAACCGCTCGTACGACCCGTTCCACCTGGTCAACACCTACGGCGCGTTCGGCACCGTCGGCCGGATCCGGGACGAGATCGTCGTCGAGGGCACCGACGACCCGGCTCCGCACCCGGGCACGGTCTGGCGTGAGTACGGCTTCAAGGGCAAGCCCGGCGACCTCCGCCGGCTGCCCCGGCAGTTCGCCCCGTACCACCTGCGGCTCGACTGGCTGATGTGGTTCGCGGCCCTCTCCCCCGGGTACGCGCGCGACTGGTTCGGCCCCTTCGTCGAGCGGCTGCTCGACGGCGACCGGGACACCCTGCGGCTGCTCGCCCACAACCCGTTCCCCGACGCGCCGCCCACCCATGTCCGCGCCCGGCTCTACCGGTACCGGTACACGACCTGGCGCGAGCTGCGCACGACCGGTGCGTGGTGGCACCGGACGCTGGTGCGGGAGTACCTGCCGCCGACCCGGCTACGCGCGCCCGTGGACGGCCGGTGAGCGGCGCGGGCCCGCGGACACACCTGTGCCCCCGGCAGCCGGAACACATGGGTTCCGGCGACCGGGGGCACAGGGCGGATCAGTGCTACGCCAGGGCACCGGCTCAGTCGATGCCGGGCAGGATGTGGGGCTCGGCGAGGTCGTCCTCGTAGCCCGCGAGCCGGATCGGGGCCGAGCGGGCCCACACTTCCAGGTTTCCCAGCTCGCCCTTGCGGCGGGGCCGGTCGATGGGTTCGGCCGGTCGCGGATCCTGCTTCGTCAGTTCGGGTGTCACCGCGCACTCCTCTGTGTCGCGTACCTGTAGGACAAGTGCCGGTCGGTCGCGGTGGCGCCGTTCGTCGGGCGGGACCGCGGCCTTGGTGGCAGGCCAGTCCCCGGGCCGGCTGTGAGGAAGGTGTGGCTCCTCGGTGGCCGACCGTGAGCATCAGACTAACCAAATGAGCGGATCCGCGCTCTACCGGGCTCCAAAGTGTGACGCGATCGGGTGACACAAGTCGAATGAGCGCCCTACCGATGGGTAGAACGCTCATTTCAGTCGACGGGCCTCCGCGGCCGGGCGGGCCTACCAGTTGGCGGGGGCGTAGTCCTTCAGGAAGCAGCCGTACAGGTCCTCGCCGGCCTCGCCGCGCACGACCGGGTCGTACACCCGGGCGGCGCCGTCGACCAGGTCGAGCGGGGCGTGGAAACCGGCCTCGGCCAGCCGCAGCTTGTCGAAGTGCGGGCGCTCGTCCGTGATCCAGCCGGTGTCGACGGAGGTCATGAGGATGCCGTCCGTCCTGAACATCTCCTCACCGCTGGTGCGCGTCACCATGTTCATCGCGGCCTTGGCCGCGTTGGTGTTCGGGTGACCCGCTCCCTTGTAGCCGCGGCTGAAGACACCCTCCATCGCGGACACGTTCACGACGTAGGAACGGCCGCTGGCGGCCTTCCTCGCGGCCTCGGCCATCACCGGCCGCAGCTTGCTGATCAGGATGAACGGCGCGGTGTAGTTGCACAGCTGGGTCTCGAGCAGCTCCACCGGGGAGATCTGCTCGATGCTCTGCACCCAGGTGTTGGTGTCGACGACGTCCGGCACCAGGCCGCCGGCGTCGATGGCGGTGCCGTCGAGGTGCCGGGCGATGGAGGCGTTGCCCGCGACCAGGGCGAGGTCCGCCACCTGCTGCGCGTCGAGGCCGCTCACCCCGGCGGGCAGCGACGAGCCGCTCACCAGCTCGCCGACCGCGCCGGAGTTGAAGGCACCGATGACGTGGTGGGCGGGGAGCTCACCGGCCGGCAGCGGGGCGTTCTCCCCGTCGACCAGGGCGGCGTACGCGGACGGCAGCCGGCGCACGGTCTGCGTCGCGTTGTTGATGAGGATGTCCAGCGGCCCGGCCTCGGTCATCTGGTCGGCGAGGGCCACGACCTGCGCCGGGTCGCGCAGGTCGATGCCGACGACCTCGAGGCGGTGCATCCAGTCCGCGGAGTCCTCCATCGCCTTGAAGCGGCGGATGGCGTCCTTGGGGAAACGCGTGGTGACGGTGGTGTGGGCACCGTCGCGCAGCAGCCGCAGCGCGATGTACATGCCGATCTTCGCCCGGCCGCCGGTGAGCAGCGCGCGCTTGCCGGTGAGGTCGGCGCGGGCGTCCCGCTTGGCCCGGTTCTCGGCGGCGCACGGCTGGCAGAGCTGGTGGTAGAAGTAGTCGACCTCGACGAACCGCGTCTTGCAGACGTAGCAGGAGCGCGGGCGCTGGAGTATCCCGGCGATCCGGCCTTCCTCGGTGACGGAGGAGGGCAGGAGGCCCTCTGTCTCGTCGTCGATGCGCTGCGCGGAGCCGGTGGCCGTGGCCTCGGTGACCGCCTTGTCGTTGGCGGTCTTCGCGGCCCGGCGCTCCTGGCGGCGGCGCTGCTTCACGGTCCGGTAGATCCCGGCGGTGGCGCGCCGGACGCGGATGGCGTCCGGGTGGTCGACGTCGAGCTTGTCGAGCTCGTCGAGGACGCTCAGGCAGACGGCCAGGCGCTCGGGGTCGACGCCCGGCCCGTAGTCCTGGGTTTCTTCGGTCACCGTCATGGCCTTCGGGTTCCTCGTTCGCTCGTGCGTCTCACCGCTCAGGGGCTTTCAAAGAAGCAACTTTACGGAGCGGGGGGCCGCGCCTCCAAACCCGTACGGGGAGCGTGGTCGAAGACACAGTCGCCGCACAGACCGCCGCCGGGGCAGCGGTAGTAGAGGCAGCAGCTGGACCGGCGCAGCCGGGGTCCGCGGACCGTGCCCGCGAGTCCGGGACGGGCGAGGAGCCCGGAGACCAGGGCGGTGGCCCGCTCGGCCGCGTCCGGCCGCCGGTGGACGGCCGCCCACCGGCTCAGCTCCCGCAGCGCGCCGGCCAGCGCCGAGCCCGCGTTGCCCCACAGCAGCCGGGCCGAGATCCCCCCGTCCCGGCGCAGCGCCGCGTGCAGTGGGCCGAGGTGGGCCTCGAGGACCACCTCGGCGAGCTCGTCCACGGTGGCGGGGCGGGTGGCGGAGCCCGACCACCACAGGTCGTCGGGGGAGGTGAGGGCCCCGTCCCAGTGCAGCTCGCCGGGGGCCAGGTCCGGGAAGCGGCCGTACAGCGCGGCCGGTCCCAGGGCGGTCGACCAGAGGCGGGCGGCGAGTCCGAGGTGGGCGATCGAGGCCGCGACGCGCCGCTCGGGGGTGCCGAGCCGGGCGGCGACCCGGTCCACGCGCGCGGTGAGGGGGTCGTCCTCCCCCGCGTACAGCCGGTCGAGCGGGCGGTGCGCCCCGCCGTCCTCCGGCGGGCTGGTCCGCAGGGCGAAGAACCCGCCCACCGCTCCGCTCTCCACGAGATCCACGCGCCTGCGCCCCCGGTCCGTCGCCGTCCGTCCCGCCCCGGGCCTGGCAGCCCGGACGGAGCCCTGCCGCGGGCTCGCCGCCCACCGTAGCCCGGGCTTTCTCGCACCCCCGTTCCGGCGTCGGCCGGGCACTCGCCCCGGGGGCCGGAAAGCGGCTTTCCACCCCATCCGACCTGCGAAGGCGTACGTCTCAAGGTGTACGCGGGACCCGCGTACTGCGCCGGTGGTACGTGCGAAGACGTCCCCTGGTACGACGACGGGATCGGCCGGGAAGAGAGATCGTGGAAGGTATGAGCCCTCTCATGGTGTCCGTCCTCCTGGCCCTGGTCTCCGCGGTCGCCTACGCGTCCGCGGCGATCGTGCAGGAGCGGGTCGCGGCCTCCGCCACGGGTCCGCGCTACGCGCCGCTGCGCAGCCCGGCCTGGTGGGGTTCCGTCCTGCTCAACGGCGTCGGCGCGGCGCTGCACGTCGCCGCCCTCGCGTACGGGCCGCTCAGCCTGGTCCAGCCGCTGGGCGCGCTCACGATCGTCTTCGCGCTGCCCTTGGCGGCCCTGTTCGTCGGCCGCGCGGCCGGGCGGCGGGCCTGGCGCGGGGCCGTCATGGCCACCGCGGGCCTCGCCGGGCTGCTGAGCCTGACCAGCGGCGCCGAGGCGCGGGGGCTGACCGACGACGAGCGCTGGCTGCTCGCGGCGGCGACGTTCGGCGCGGTGGCCGTCCTGTTCACGGTGGCGCGCCTGGTGGGCCGCTCGGTGCTGCGCAGCATCGTGCTGGCCGCCGCGGCGGGCGTCTCGTTCGGCATCGCGTCGGTCTTCACCAAGGCGGTCGCCGAGGAGTGGGCGCCCCGCACGCCGCTCGCCGAGTGGACGACGCTGCTGGTCCTGTCGGCCCTCGCCGTGACCGGGCTCCTCCTCTCCCAGGCCTCGTACCGGGGCGCCGGGCTCGCCGCCCCGCTGGCCACCGTCACCGTGGTCAACCCGGTGGTCGCCGCGGCCGTGGGCCTGACCCTGTTCGGCGAGAGCTTCCGGTACGGCACCGCCGGCACCGTGGCCGCCCTGATCTGCGGCGCCGTGGCCGCGGGCGGACTCGTCCAGCTCATGCTGGACCGGATGACCGTGCCCCCGGACGCGCCGGCGGTGTCATCGCCGGCATCGCCTCCGGCGTCCGGGGCGGCCCGGGGGCCGTCCGAGGTCCGGGAGCCGGCGGTCCGCCGGGAGTCCGTCACCCGGCGGTCAGAGGGCGACGCCCCGGGCCCTGAGGTAGGCCAGCGGGTCGATGTCGGACCCGTACCCGGGACCCGTCCGCACCTCGAAGTGGAGATGCGGTCCCGTGCTGTTGCCGGTCGATCCTGAGCGCGCGATGCGCTGACCGGCGCTCACCCGTTGGCCGTCACGGACACTGAGCGCGGAGAGGTGCGCGTACTGGCTGTAGCGGCCGTCGTCGTGCCGCAGGACGATCTGGTAGCCGTACGCCCCCGCCCACCCGGCGGAGACGATCCGCCCGGCGGCCACGGCCTTGACCGAGGTCCCCGTGGGCACGGGGAAGTCCACGCCGGTGTGGTAGCCGCTGGACCAGGAGCTGCCCGGCTTGCCGTAGCGGGTGCCGATGCCCGCGGAGACGGGTGCCGAGTAGCGGTCCTCGTCGGGCTCGGCCGCGGGCCGGGGCCGTGGCGTCTGCTGGGGGACCGGTTTCGGCTTCGGCTTGGCCGTCGCGGGCTTCGGGGCCGGCTTCTTCGCCGCGGGTCTCGGGGCGGGCCCCGGGACGGGCTTCGTCACCGGTCCCGGGGCCGGTCTCGTCGAGGCCGTCGGCGCCGGTCGCGGCGCGGTGGGGCGCGTGGCGGGGGTCTTGGACGGCTGCGTCCCGGGACGTGTGGCTCCGGCGGGCGGGGCGGGCCGGGCGGTCTGCCCCGCCGCCTTCGCCGCCGGGGCGGCGGACCCGGCCGACGGGGTCGGCTTCGGGGGCGGGGTCGCCGTGGCCGGCTTCCGCTCCTCCCCGGTGTCCGCCTTGCGGGGGGCGGCGATGCGGAGGGTGAGGCGCTGGCCGGGGTGGATGAGGTCGGGGTCGTCTCCGACGACCCGCCGGTTGGCCTCGTAGAGGCGCTTCCAGCCGCCTTGGACGTGCTCGTCGCGGGCGATCGCCGACAGCGAGTCGCCGGGAGTCACGGTGTACATCTCGCGGACGGTCGGCACGGCGGTGGGGCCGGCGTTCCCGGCGGGCTGCTCCGGTAAGGCGCGTTGCCCGGGCAGGGACGCGGTCAGGGGCGCGTTCCCCGCACGGGACGGCTGCTGTGCCGTGCCGCGCCCGGGGGAGGTCTCCGGGACCTCTCCGCCCCGGGCGAGGCCCGCCCGCGGCCCGCAGGACGGCCAGGCGCCGGGCCCCTGGCCCTTGAGGACGCGCTCGGCGATGGCGATCTGCTGGTCCTTGGACGCGAGGTCGGCGCGCGGCGCGTAGTGCGTCCCGCCGTACCGCTCCCAGGTGGACTGGCTGAACTGCAGGCCGCCGAAGTAGCCGTTGCCCGTGTTGATGCGCCAGCTGGAGGAGGACTCGCAGGCCGCGACCTTCTCCCACACGTCGAGCGAGGCCGCCTGTACCGCGCCCGCCCCGATGAGCGGCAGCGCCATTCCGGCGCTTCCCGCGGTGACGGTGAGCGAGGCGCGGTTGATCCGGCTCGGCTGGTGGCGGCGGTGACGTCCGCGTACGGCCATGGGCCCCCCTTGAACACAGCAGCAGCCGTCCAAGTTAGGGGTGGCGCACGCTCCGTGACAAGGGCTTCGCGGAACCTCAAGGCTCCTGTGTCACCTCTGTGTTGACGCCCGCCCCAGACCCGCCGGGCCCGGCTGGGGCTGAGGCTCGGGCTCCGGTACGGGCCCGCCGGGCTGCGGCGGCGCCGGCGGCGCGGGGTCCGGCGGCACCGGGATCGGGTTCGGCGGCGGCACCGGAGGCGGCGACGGCGGGATCGGCGAGGGCGGCTGCGGCTCGGGGTAGGGCGGTTGCGTCATCACGGACCTCTCTGTCGACGGGTTCCCCCTACCCAGGGTGGCCCGGCTGACGCACCCGCGCCCGCCGGACCCCGCCCTTCGGGTTCCGTGACCCCCGTCGCCCGGAGCTTCGCGCGTCGCTCAGACCCGCACGGGCACGGCCGCGGGCTCCCCCGCACCGGGCACCGCGTGCGGGGCCCGCACCGTGTCACTCCCCGGCACGGGCGCGGACGCGTCCGCGCCCAGCTCCACGATCCGGTTGTCCGCGTCGACGTGCACCACCCTCGGCACGAACGTCCGCGCCTCCGCGTCGTCGACCTGGGCATAGCTGATGAGGATGACCAGGTCCCCGGGGTGCACGAGGTGCGCGGCCGCACCGTTGATCCCTATCACGCCGGAACCGCGCTCCCCCTCGATGACATACGTCTCGAGACGCGCCCCGTTGTCGATGTCGACGATGTGCACCAACTCGCCGGGCAGAAGATCGGCCGCCTCCATCAGCTCCGCGTCGACAGTCACGGAACCGACGTAGTGGAGGTCCGCCTGGGTCACGGTCGCCCGGTGGATCTTGGACTTGAACAGAGTACGCAGCACTTGGGACTCCTCTGGTACGGCTCCCTGCCTGCTTTCTGCAGGTCAAGGGCGGTCTCGACTGTACACCGGCACGCGCCGAACGATGTTTGTGAGGAACATCGCTCTGCCTAGGCGATACGGCCCCCACCTGGGCTTTCACGCCGTCACCGGCGGCTGTTCGGGCAATTCTCTGGGAACGCGCTGCGGCTCATGCTGACTGAATGCTGACTTTCCTGATGAGCCGTCACGCATGCGGGAGACCCCTCTGCGCACACGGACGACGTGCGTCCACGCGTCACCGTTCTGCCGGGCATCCCTGTCGGGCACCGACATCGCTCCAGTTCGTGGAAGACGGTCTCTTTGGCCATCGTCCGGTCAACGCTCGATCGTCCCATTCGCCGACACCGAGAACAGCAGCTGTGCCCACTCGCGAAGCGGAGCAGCCAACGCCGTGCCACAGGAGTTGACGACCCACGAAGCCAGCAGGACGGGCGAATAGGTCCGGTCGGTCTCTCCTGTGGCAACAAGCAGCCGGTCGGTACCTCGCAGCATCCCTGACGCCAGACGGCCGCCGAACAGGAGCGCGGCCAGCACGAGCATCGCCCTCAGCAGCACCCGGATGCATCCCAGGACCTCGATGCCGATTTCATCGGCTTCACGGACGGGTGGGGTGCCACATTCGTCGGTCGGTCGCGGGGCACGAGAACGCGTAGTGCGCCCGGGCGCAGTGTGCAGACGATCGACATACGCGTGCCAGGGTCTTTCCGCCAACGGCCATGAGGGCTGCTCGGCGTACCCCCGGACATGGCGAGCGACGAGAACGTCGTGGCGCCGCCCTCTTCTCCGAGGTGCTGGGCGAGACCGTGCCGTACCTCGACGACGAGGCGCTCCGGGCGTCGATGGGCGACGTGTTCGACAGGATGCGGGCCTACCTGCGATGCGAGCGCGGAACCTACGACGACGTGCCGCACCATCCAGCCGTCACGGAGCTGCTCGGGCGTCCGCAGGAAACGCCGCGGGACCAATCACCGACCACCAGAGGATGTTCCGATGACCGACCCAGCGCTCCAGGCGGTGGCACTACGGCGGGACCATCAGCAGGGAACGAACCTGCCGCCGCATCGCAACCCCTTCACTTCTCGCCACGTCCCAGCAGTGGTGGCCCGATCGCACGCAAGTACCCGCGCCACAGCACTTCCGGCGACGGCATCGTGGGTTCGCCACCCCCGGGTGACGCATCTGTGGCGATGTGGCCCAGCTCATCCCCTGCTTCAGGCAGTGCTGCCCCATGGTCTGGGCAACCGGCGTCAAACCCCTGATCGCCCGCCTCGGAGACCCACACGCCTCCGGCCTCGGCGTCCACCGGTGGATAGTGGAACGGACCATCGCCCGGCTCCACTGCTTCCGCCGGCTCCGCATCCGCCGGGAACGACGTGACGACCTCCACGAAGCCTTCCTCCGCCTCACAACCTGCCTGATCACCCGCCGACACGTCCCACTCTCTTGTCAGGACCTTTGGACCGCGGCCGACGCGGTGCACCTGCTGCGCGTGCTCAAGACCGGCGAAAAGTTCGGAGGACAGCGAAGGCCGTCACCAGGGAGCTCGGCGCGGAGGCCGTCGCCGTCGTGGGGCGGACGAAGACATCGGCGACGGTACGGGGCCGTTCGGCCCCAGCGGGATTCCCGTCCTGGGGACCAGACTGGTGACGTCGGATCCGGGAGGCCTCCATGAGTGCCCAGCCGAGCGTCGCCACGACAGCCGAGTCCCTTTTGCTCGACGCGGCTCTGCCCGGGTCCCGGCTCTCCCGCCTGGAGTGCGCCGTGGTCGCCACCGCACCGGACGTCGTGCACGGCGCGACCCGTGATCTGGACATGTTGTTCAGCACGGCGGTCCCTTTTGTCTGCGAAGCGCGTACCGCTTGCACCGACCCGATTTCCGCCGCATGGTCCGGCCGCTACCGAGCGCTGGTTTCCCCAGGCGTCGGCATCGTGCCGCGCGCGGTCGAAGCGGCTGCGGAAGCCTGGGAACGAAGCACATGAGGAGATGAGGCGTGATGCGTGCTGTGATCGTGTACGAGAGCCTGTTCGGCAACACGCGCGAGATCGCTGACGCGATCGGCGAAGGTCTGAAGGAGGCACACCCGGTCGCCGAGGTCGAGTGCGTGGCAGTGGTCGACGCGCTGCCGGAGCGCATCGGCCCCACCGACCTGCTGGTCGTCGGCGGGCCGACCCACATGCGGGGCATGACCACCGGGATGAGCCGGAAGATGGGGCTGAAGGCCGAGCAGCAGGAGGCCGAGAAGGAGGAACGTCCCTTCTCTCCCGAGGAGGGCGCCGAGGGCCCTGGAGTCCGCGACTGGTTCCACGACACGCTTCCGAAGGCCCACACCGGCACCCACGCCGCCGCGGCCTTCGACACCAGGGCGGACATGCGCCTGGCCGGCGCCGCCGCCGGCGGCATCGCCCGCCGGCTGCGCAGCCACGGCTATGAACTCGTCGCGGAGCCGGAGGGCTTCGTCATCGAGGACACCGAAGGCCCGCTGCGCGAGGACGAGCGGGATCGTGCCAGGGCATGGGGGGCGTCTCTCCAGGTTGCCTGACCGATCCGCACGGGAGCCATCGGCGAGGGCGAGAGCACGTCGAGCAGGCCCCTTCTGTAGCAGAGACCGCCGCGCAAGGGCCGTGTGAGCTCCTTCTCGTGGAGGTCTCGACCGAGCGGCCGGAGCCGAGGATCGGCTGGACGTGAGCCTTGAGACCCATGGCGACAGCAGCCGGTGAGGTGAGGATCGGGTCCGCGCATCCCGGCCGCCTCGCTTTCCGCTCCGCCCGGGACAGGTGGGACAGGCTCGCACGGGCCGACCAGGGTCCCAGAGGGGCCATCCGGCCCTCCTCCCCTCTCGCAGGACGCGGCCAGACTCGGAGTGGACACCGTAGGTCTTCACTCCTCTGGGAGAACGAAATGACCGCCTCGCGCTACACCGTCAGCGACGTCATGACCCACACCGCCATCGCCATCGGGCGTGACGCGCCGTACAAGGAGATCGTCGAGCTCATGGACCACTGGAAGGTGAGTGCCTTGCCCGTCCTGGAGGGCGAGGGGCGGGTGATCGGGGTCGTCTCGGAGGCCGATCTGCTGCCGAAGGAGGAGTTCCGCACCGACGAGCCCCGTCCGGACGAGTTCGCCGCGGCGTCCAAGGCCGGAGCCGTACGAGCCGGGGAACTCATGTCCAGCCCGGCCGTGACCGTCCATCCCGACGCGACGCTCGCCGAAGCGGCGCGGATCATGGCGACGCGGCGGGTGAAGCGCCTGCCCGTGGTCGACGGCGTCGGCATGCTGGAGGGGGTGGTCAGCCGGAGCGATCTGCTGAAGGTGTTCCTCCGTACGGACGCCGAGATCGAGGAGGACATCCGCCACTCCGTGCTCGCCGAACCGGCCACCCCCGTGGGACTCGACGTCGTGGTCGCGGACGGTGTGGCCACGATCAGTGGGGCGCTCTCGGACAGATCCCTGGTGCCGCTGGTCGCCCGCGCCGTGCGGGCCGTGGAGGGCGTGGTCGACGTCCGAATGGATCTCGCCGTCGCCCCTTGAGGCGCTCCATGACGGACAATCCTTGTGAGGGCGGGTGTCCACCGACCGACCACAGAGGTCGCCATGAACGATCTGCCGGCAGCCACCGCACCGACGCGGGTGTTCCTCGTCGATGATCACGAGGTCGTCCGCCGGGGCCTTCGTGACCTGATCGACGACGAGCCCGACATGGAGGTGGTCGGCGAGGCGTCGACGGCCGAGCAGGCGCTGGCCAGGGGGCCCGCGCTCCGGCCGGACGTGGCGGTGCTCGACGTACGGCTGCCCGACGGCGACGGCATCTCCGTGTGCCGGGAACTGCGCTCCCGGATGCCCGAGCTGGCCTGTCTGATGCTGACATCGTTCGACGACGAGGACGCGCTCCTCGACGCGATCATGGCCGGTGCGGCCGGATACGTCCTCAAGCAGATCAAGGGGGCCGATCTGGTGTCGGCGGTACGGAGCGTGGCCACGGGCCAGTCGATGCTCGATCCTGCCACCACCGCCCGGCTGATGCGCTCCCTGCGCGACCCCGGGGCGGCGAAGCCGCCGGAGGACGAGCGGCTCGCGGTCCTGTCCGAGAGGGAGCGATCGGTCCTCGAACTCATCGGGGAGGGACTCACCAACCGGCAGATCGCCAAACGCCTCTATCTCTCGGAGAAGACGGTCAAGAACCACATCTCACGGCTGCTGGGCAAGCTCGGCGTCGAGCGCCGGGTCCAGGCCGCCGTCATCGCCGCGCAGGTCCACGAACACGACGCCGAGGAGAAGTAGCGCGGTCAAAGGTCCTCGTTCGACAGCGGAACCCGCCACTCGAGTACCGTGCCGCTGCCGGGTTCCGCCCGCGCGCGGACCGACAGGGTGCCGCCCAGCCGCTCGGCCCGTTCGGACATGTTCCGCAGTCCACTGCGCCTGCCGCCCTGCGGTATGCCCACGCCATCGTCACTCACCGTCACCGCCAGGACGCCCTCCTCGGCGGCAACCGCCACCTCCACCCTCCGGGCCCGGGCGTGCCGTGCCACGTTGGTGAGGGCCTCCCCGAGAACGGCGAGCGCTTCCTCGGCCGCTTCCGGCGGCACGTCCGTGTCCAGCAGGCCTTCCATCCGCAGCGCCGGAGCGAATCCGAGCGTCGACGCGGCCGATTCCACCGCTTTGACGACACGGTTCCTGAGTTTCGGGGCACTTCCAGGGGTGTCGTGTTCCCGGAGCCCGAAGATGGTCGATCGGATGATCTTGATCGTGGCGTCCAGGTCGTCGACGGCCCGCGTCAGCCGCTCCACGGCCTCCGGGTGCTCGACGAACCGCCGCGCGCTCTGCAGCGTCATCCCCGTGGCGAACAGGCGCTGAATGGCCAGGTCGTGCAGATCTCTTGCGATCCGGTCGCGATCTTCCAGAAGGCTCACCTGCTCGGCGTCACGGCGCCGGTCGGCCAGTTCGAGCGCCAGGGCCGCCTGCCCGGCGAACCCCGGGAGAGCCGTGATCTCGGCGCCCGCGAAGGGCGGCCGCGCTCGACGCCGGGCGAGGATCAGTACGCCGCTCAGCCGCTCCTTCGTGCCGACCGTCACCGCCACCGCCGGCCCGAAGCCCCTCCAGCGCTCCGGCTGCACCGTCACCCGCTCATCGCTCTCCACGTCCGCCAGCGTGACCAGTCCGTCCTCCTCCTCAAGGGCGGCGGCTGCCAGGGTTCCCTCGCTGCTCGGCAGGACCACGCCCCGATGCGCGTCGGCCCCCGCACCGCGCGCCAATGACCCCCGTAGCTCGCCCTCCGGGCCCACCAGATAGAAGACCCCCATGTCGGCGCCCGCGATGTCCACGGCCTGCTCCAGCATCCCGTCGAGCACCAGGGTCTCCTCCGAGCCCGACAGCAGGGCACTGGTGAGGTCGGCGCTCGCGGCCAACCACCGCTGCCGCAGTCGGCCCTCCTCGTAGAGGCGGGCGTTCTCGATCGCGATGCCGGCCGCGACCGCCAGGGTCGTGACCACGGCCTCGTCCTCGGTGTCGAAGTCCGCCCCGCCCCGCTTCTCGGTGAGGTAGAGGTTGCCGAACACCTCGTCGCGGATGCGGATCGGGACGCCGAGAAACGTGTGCATCGGCGGGTGGTGCGGCGGGAAGCCGTACGAGGCCGGGTGCTCGGACAACTCGGAGAGGCGCAGCGGCTGGGGGTTGCGGATCAGTTCGCCGAGGATGCCGTGCCCGGAGGGCAGATCCCCGATCCGCTCCCAGACGTCGTCGTCGATGCCGACGGGGACGAACTCGGAGAGCCTCCGGTCCTCCCCGATGACGCCCAAGGCCCCGTACTCGGCGTCCACAAGGGTCACGGCGGCCTCAACGATGCCCCGCAGTACCTGGGGCAGGTCCAGTTCCCGGCCCACGGACATGACGGCCTCGAGGAGCCCGTTCAACCGGTCCCTCGTGCCTCGCACCTCGTCGATACGTGCCTGAAGTTCGTCGAGCAGCTCGTCCAGTCTCAGCCGTGGCATCCGCGTGTCCGCGGATGGGGAGTCCTCCCGGCTCATCAAGACCTCCGGTCACGTCAGGCGCATGGGCGGCACCCGTGGCGCCCGGCCTTCACGGTAGTCCCGGTGCTCCGACAGTTCCTGTCGGGCTCGTTCCCCGGAAGGCGCTCCGGACGAGTCGTGCGGCAAGGAATCCCGCGGGTGCACAGGCGACAGCGATGCCGATGCCTGCCCAGCCGAGCGGTTCCGTCTCCAGGACCGAGCTCAGGAAGGGCACGTACAGCGCTGCCGCGGCCAGCAGCGTGGAGGCGAGGACGGACAGGGGAAGGAACGGGTTCTTCCTGGTGAGCAGCCGGGTACGCAGCCCCAGGACGACGCCGAGCTGCGCGGCGAGGAGGGCGAGGAAGAGGACGCTCTGCCAGGCCAGGTCCAGTGTCTGGGCGGCGAGCCCCGCGCCGAGTGAAGCGGCCGTGACGACGGCGGCCAGGACGAGCAGGCGCTGCCAGGCACCTCCACCGAGGATGTGCTGGTCCGACGGACGTGGTGGTCGTCGCATCGCTCCCGGGGAGGCTGGTTCCGCGCCCATGGCGACGCCGGTGAGGCCGTGCGTGAGGAGGTTGCCCCACAGGATCTGGCCCGCTCGCAGGGGAAGGGGCAGCCCGAGCAGCGGGCCGAGCAGCATGACGAGGATCTCGGCGGCGCCGCCTGCCATCCCGTAGATCAGGAAACGGCGGATGTTGTCGTAGACGCGCCGTCCCTCGTCGACGGCCGCCACGACCGTCGAGAGCTCGTCGTCGGTGAGGACGAGGTCGGCGGCCTGGCGCGCGCCCTCCGTGCCGCGCGCGCCCATGGCGACGCCGATGTCGGCGCGGTGCAGGGCGGGGCCGTCGTTGACCCCGTCGCCGGTCATCGCGGTCACCGCTCCCCCGGCGCGCCACGTCTCGACGATGTCCAGCTTCTGTTGGGGGTCCGTACGGGCGAAGACCCGCACCGCGGTGAGATCGGCAACGCGACCTGCGGCCACGTCCGCCCCCGTGACGACGTGGCCTTCCGTCTCGCCGCCGTCGCCCATGAGCGCGACGTGGGACGCGACCGCCCGAGCCGTCGCCGGATGGTCCCCGGTGATGAGGACGGGGGTGATGCCGGCCGCCCGGCAGGAGGCGAGGGTCGCTGCGGCATGTGGCTTGGGCGGGTCGTCGAGCGCGACGAGGCCGAGGAGCGTGAGTCCCGACTCCGCCGCGGTGACCGGGCTCGGGACGTCGTTCCGCACGCCCGATGCCACGGCGAGCACACGGTGCCCCTGGGCGGCCAGGCTCGCGACCTCCTGGCAGGCCGCCGCGAGCGTCTCCGGAGGGTCGAGCAGGACGGCCGGGTCGAGTACGGCTTCGGGGGCACCCTTCAGACAGACGGAGACCCGGCCCTCCCCGGTCGCGTGCAGCGTGGTCATGCGTCTGCGGAGGCTGTCGAAGGGTGCTTCTGCGAGCCGGAGACGGATCGTCGCCAGTTCTGCGGAATCCGGGCAGCCCGCCTTGGCCGCGGCCGTGAGCAGAGCGGCTTCCATGGGGTCGCCCAGGGCTGTCCAGCGGCCGTCGGAGGTCCCGTCGTCCGCCGGGCGCAGCGTGGCGTCGTTGCACAGGGCGGTCACGGTCAGGAGCTCCGTCAGGGGTTCGAGCTCGTCCGCTTCCGCGGGCCGTCCGGCGATCAGGACCTCGCCCACGGGTTCGTACCCCATGCCCGAGAGTTCGGCGCTCATCCGTGGTGTCCAGACGTGCTGGACGACCATGCGGCCCTCGGTCAGGGTGCCGGTCTTGTCGGTGGCGAGGACGGACACCGAGCCGAGCGTCTCCACCGCGGGCAGCCGCCGCACCAAGGCGTGCCGGGCGACCATGCGTCGGGCCCCCAGCGCGAGTGCCAGGGTGACGACGGCGGGAAGGGACTCGGGGACTGCCGCCACGGCCAGGCTGATGGCGGTGACGGCCATCGTGCCGAGCGGGATCCCCCGCACCAGGCCGAGGGCGAAGACCAGGACGCACAAGGCGAGCGTCACGGCCGCGAGGACGCGCCCGAGGGCGGCGAGTCGGCGCTGCAGCGGGGTCGGCTCGCGACGTTCGTCGAGAAGAGCCGCGATGCGGCCGAGGGCGCTGCCTGCACCGGTCGCCTTGACCACTGCCACACCCCGGCCGCGCACGACGACCGTGCCCGCGCTCAGCGTCGCACCGGCTTCCTTGTCGACCGGCACGGACTCTCCGGTGAGCATGGACTCGTCCACCAGTACGGCGGACGCCTCGGCGAGCTCGGCGTCGGCCGCGACGATGTCGCCCTCACCCACCAGGAGGACATCGTCCGGGACGATCGACACCACCGGGAGGTCGCAGACGGCACCGTCGCGCCGCACGCGCGCGTGCGGCGCGGTGAGGGCAGAGAGGGCGGCGACGGCATTGTCGGCCCGGATCTCCTGCGCCACGCCGACGGTCGTGTTCACGAGGACGACCAGCCCGATGACGATCGCGTCGGGATGGTCGCCGATCGCGAAGGTCAGCACGACGGCCCCGAGGAGCACCATGATCAGGGGGTCGGTCAGCTGGGCCAGGACCCGCTTGTGGAGGCGCACGGGCTTTCTCGCGGCCACCTCGTTGGGGGCTGCGTCGGCGAACCGCCGGGCGGCCTCCTCCTGGGTGAGTCCCGTCGTCTCCCGCACCGGCGTAGAGGCCTGGTCCGATGCCGACGTCGTCATGGCCCGCTCACCCGGCGGGGACGGTGATCACCGGGCAGTGGGCCCGGTGCAGCAGCCCATGGGCGACGGAGCCGACCCGCATCCCGGTGTAGCCGCCCCGGCCTCGACGGCCGACGACGACGGCAAGGGCGTGCTCGGCCGCGTCCGCGAGCGTCTCCACCGGGGAACCGATGGGAACCTCGTGGGTGAGCCGGACGTCGGGGTACTTCTCCGCCCAGCCCGCGGTGGTCTCCGAGAGGAGGCGGCGCTCGGCGTGGAACAGCGTGCCGGCGCTGTGCGGGGAGAAAACGGGGGGTTGCCAGACGGCGGCGGCACGCAGTGCGCAGCGCCGGAGGTCGGCTTCCTCGAAGGCCCAGGCCAGGGCTGCTCGTGAGGCCTCGCTGCCGTCGACGCCGACCACGAGGTAGGGCGTCTCCTGCGTGACGTGTTCCGCGTCGCCGACGACGACCACCGGACAGTGCGCCTTCGCGGTGACCGGGACGACCAGGGAGCCGGCGCTCAGGAACTCCTCGGTGCGGCTGAGGTGCCTGGAGCCCAGCACGATCATGTGGGCCTCGTGTGACAGACCGGCCAGGGCTCCCGCCGGGAACCCGTCGAGCAGGGAGGAGGTGGCCTTGACGGCCGGCTGCCGGGCGTGCGCCCAGGCGAGCGCGGTACGCAGGGCTTCCGTGCCGGCCTGCCGCTGTGCCTGGTGGCGGGGGGTGTCGTCGACGTGTTGGGTGTCGTGCTGCGGTGGTACCGCGACCACCAGGCGCAGTCCTCGGCCTCGCAGGTGAGCCTCGTCCGCGGCCCAGGCAAGGGCCATGTGCCAGTTCCTGACCGGGTCGATACCGACGACGATGTCGCTGTGATCCGTGGTGCTGGTCATGACGTGCTCCCATGTCCGGGTCCTTGCCGCGGGATGAGCTCCACGGGGCAGTGGGCGTGCTGCAGCAGGGTCAGCGTGATCCGCCCGAGCGTCGGTCCCAGGTAGCCGGGCGATCGTCGACCGCCGACGACCAGAAGGTCGGCGTGGTGCGACGCGTCGACGAGAGCTCCGGGCACGCTGTGGCTCTTCCGGCCCTCGGCCTGCACGGTCAGGTTCGGGAACTCCTCCCGGATCCGGTCCGAGACCGCGGACAGTACTCGTGCGTGAGGACGGGCGCTTCCGTCGCCGCCGTCGCTCGACGCGGCTCGTGAGCCGATGGCCGGCCCCACGTTCCAGATGTGCAGGAGCCACAAGGGCACCTTTCGCAGCAGGGCTTCGCGGGCCGCCGCACGGGCGCAGCCCACGTCGGCCTCGTCCCGGACCACTGCGAGGACCGCGCCGGTCTCGACGGGCTCCGTGGCCCCTCGCACCACGACCACGGGCGTGGTGGCACCGGCCGCGACCTCAAGACCGACCGATCCGAGCAACAGGGACGAGAACCCGCCAAGACCCCGGTGTCCGACGACGATCGTGCCGGTCAGGGCGGCGGCCCGCCGCAGGCTGCCGGGAGCCGGGCCATCGGCGAGTTCCTCGACGACCGCCAGCTCGGGATGTCGCTCCGTGACCGCCTCGGCGGTCCGGTCGAGCAACTCACGCCCTGCTTGCCGACCCCTGACGATCTCCGCCTCGGACAGGAACGGGGTCGATGCGTCCGTGTCCGCCGCATGAACGAGACAGAGGGTGCTGCCCCGCAGGGCCGCCTCCGCTGCCGCCCACATCACCGCCGTGTGCGCGGACGGTGATCCGTCGACGCCGACGACGACCCTGCCCGGACCGAAACGGGCTGTGGTTCCGTTCATGACCCCTCCCAGGGTCCGAGGGACTTCCTTTCCACCCTGACAGCCGGCTTCGGGCTGCCGGAGGGCCGCTGGGGGCAATGACGGGGCCAAAAGGGTCCCCACCCCCGGCCGGGCAGGGCGCGGAGACGCCGTGACGAGCCCGTTCGGTCCTGAGGGTGGACCATTCGGCCCTCGTACGACTCGGGCGCGCGTCGGAGAGTGGTCACGCGGGGAGCACCGTCCGAACCCTCGAACAGGAGGCGCGGCGATGAAGCACATGAAGGTCGGCGGTCTGATGACCGACGACGTGGTCTCCGCCGTCCCCACGATGTCGTTCAGGGAGGTGGCGAAGTCGCTCGCCGAGCACGAGATCAGCGGGGTCCCCGTCGTGGACGACGACGACCATGTCGTCGGAGTCGTCTCCGAGAGCGACCTCCTGGCTCGCCACGAGCTGACCGCGCGGGACCTGATGACCACGCCGGCCGTCACGGTGCACGCCGAGGAGACGGTGGCGGACGCGGCACGGCTGATGGTGCGCCGCGGAGTCGAGCGCCTTCCCGTCGTCGACGAGGAGGAACGGCTGGTGGGCATCGTGACCCGCCGCGATCTGCTCGGTGTCTACCTGCGTCCGGACGCGGAGATACGGCGCCGCATCTGTGAGGACGTCCTCTCGGACACCATGGGCCTCCCCGAGTACGCGGTGGACGTGCACGTCCTCGACGGCGTGGTGACGCTGGGGGGCCACGTCCGGCAGCGGAGCCAGGCGCGGATGCTCGTCGGACTCGCCGAGCGCGTCGACGGCGTCGTCGCCGTTGTGGACCGGCTGTCCTTCACAGAGGACGACACACGACCCGCGTCCCCCGCCCGGACTCCCCACGACATCTCCTGGTAACCCATCGCAGACAGGACGAACCGTGTCTACCACCGCCCTGACCCGACCACTCGTGATGTCGCTGATCGAAGACGCCGTCACGGCTCCCTCCATGCACAACGCACAGCCCTGGAAGTTCGTCCACAGGACGGGCCCCGGAATCATCGAGCTGCACGGGGATCCGCTGCGCGGCATGCCGCGCGAGGACCCGGACCACCGAGCCCTCCACCTCGGTTGCGGCGCCGCCCTGTTCGGCCTGCGCGTCGCCGCCGTGCACCGGGGCCTGCGTCCCGTGGTCCGGTTGCTGCCCCGTCCCGACGATCCCTGGCACCTCGCCGACGTGCGCCTCGACGGCCCCGACGACGCCGACAGCGAACTGGGCACACTCCATGGCGCCCTGTCGCGTCGGCACACCAGCCGTTTCCCCTTCACCGAGGAGCGGATCCCGTCCGAGGTGATCGACGGGCTCCGTACCGCGGCCCTCCTGGAGGGCTGCCGACTCGTCGTGCCCGGAGCGTGGCACACCGACACCGTCATGGATCTCGTTCACGCCTCCGAGCTGTTCGAGGCGGCGGACGAGGCCGTACGCACGGAGATCGCCGTCTGGACACGCACGGGTGCGGCCGGGGAAGGCCCCGGCACCGAGGGCATCCCCTCGTACGCCTTCGGCCCGCGACAGTACGACGTGACCTCCCCCGTCAGGGACTTCGGCGCCCCCCGCCAGGTGGCCGGCCGTGCCTCGGCGCGGTTCGAGAAGACGCCGCAGATCGCGCTGCTCGGCACGGTCGGCGACACCCGGGAGGATTGGCTGAAGGCCGGCCAGGCCATGCAGCGGATCCTGCTCCAGGCCACCCTCGACGGCCTTGCCACCTCCCTCATGTCCCAGCCCCTGGAATGGCCCGAACTCCGTTCCGACGCACGCGATCCCGGCTCGACGATGGGCTTCGTCCACATGGTGTTCCGCCTGGGCTACGGCCCCGGGGGCCGTGCCACGCCGCGCCGTCCGGTCTCCGAGGTGCTCGCTTTCGACTGAACCGCCTCGCACGGACGGAGCCGCTTCTCACAGCCGGAACCAACGCTCCTGGCCGGGTGCGACAGTGACTCTCCGGTCGCCGGGGAGGACGACGGCGAGCGGGCCCGCGGGCGAGGCGGGTACCCGGACGGCCAGCCGACCGGGAAGCATCCGCAGGCGTACTCCTCGATGACGGCCGACGCACAGGGTGAAGGCGAACCTGGGGATCTCCGCCAGCGGCACCGGAGCCACGCGAAGGCCCTCCGGGCCCGTCTCCAGGCCGGTGATCCCGCGTTCAACGAGGTCGACCGTGCCGGCCATCGCGCCGAGGTGGATGCCCTCGCCGGTCGTCCCTCCCTGGACGTCGGCCACGTCGGCGAGCAGGGCCTCCTCACAGTACCGCCAGGCGTCGGCGCCCTTCTGCCGGGCGAGCACCCACCCGTGGACGAGGCTGCTGAGCGTCGATCCGTGACTGGTGCGCCGCAGGTAGTACGAGACGGTCGCCCGCCACACCTCGTCGTCCAGCGCGTAACCGAGCCGGCCGAACAAGCCGTGAAGCTCATCGGGCCGGAAGAGGTAACCGAGCATGAGGGTGTCGGCCTGCTTCGACGCCTGGTAGCGGTTGACCGTGTCGCCCTCGGCCTCCAGGATCCGGTCGAGGCGGCGGATGTCGCCGTAGCGGGCGCGATACGCCTCCCAGTCGAGTTCCGCCAGCTCGCCGTATCCCTCGAACTGGCTCACCACGCCCTGGTGGAACGGCACGTACAGGCGTCGGGAGACACCCTCCCAGCGGGCGATCTCGTCCTCGTCCAGGGAGAGCCGTTCCGAGAGTTCCGAGCGGCGGGCCCCGGGCAGTTCACCGAGCAGGTCGAGGCCGCGGGCGAGCACCCAGGCGGCGGTCGCGTTGGTGTAGGCGTTGTCGTCGATCCCCGGGGTCGTGGCATCGGGGTAGGCGTCATGGTACTCGTCGGGTCCCACGACTCCGCGGATGCGGTAGCGGCCGATTGCCGGGTCGAACGTGGCGGCGCCGGCCCAGTAGCGGGCGACCTCCAGGAGGATCTCCGCGCCTGCGGAGTGGAGGAATCCGCGGTCGCCGGTCGCCTGCGCGTGCCGCCAGACGTTGTACGCGACGGCCGAGCCCACATGGCGCTGGAGCCGTGAGTGGTCGGCCAGCCAGCGGCCCGAACGCGGGTTGAGGTGCAGGGC
The DNA here is from genome assembly GCF_056436715.1 of Streptomyces sp. NPDC043176. Taxonomy (NCBI): domain Bacteria; kingdom Bacillati; phylum Actinomycetota; class Actinomycetes; order Kitasatosporales; family Streptomycetaceae; genus Streptomyces; species Streptomyces sp. NPDC043176. The sequence continues at coordinate 130,673 of NZ_JBWKCA010000010.1, read as the reverse complement.
CTGGGTCTCCTCCCGGCCCGAACTCGCGCTCTGCCAGGGGTACATGGCCCCGTGCTGACCGGCGAGCCGGGCTGCCTCGCGGGCGGCCGGCAGTCGACGGTGCCGGTACATGAGCAGCGCCCGGGCCACCTCGGGGAAGTGGAGATCGAGATAGGGCAGGACGAAGAGCTCGTCCCAGAAGACGTGCCCCCGGTACGCCTCCCCGTGCAGCCCTCGGGCGGGCACGCCCACGTCGAGGCCCGCCGTGTGCGGCGAGAGCGTCTGCAGCAGGTGGAACACGTGCAGCCGCAGGATGCGGCCCGCTTCCCCGGGCACGTGCAACTCGCCCTGTTCCCAGACGCGCAGCCAGGCCGCCTTGTGGGCGGAGAGCAGCCGCGGGAACGCGGGAGCGTGGGCGATCGCTTCGGTGGCCGCGGAGAGCGGGTCGACGGCCGGCCAGTCCGTCGAGGTGTGCAGTGCCAGAGTCTTCACGACCATCGCGGAGCGGCCGGGACCGACCGGCAGGTGGTACGTCTGCGTGGTGCCGGCCCCGGTGGCCGCCTCCCACGCGGGCCGTGCGGGGCAGGCGACCGTGCGCACGGCCATGGCAATCCTGATGCCCGGATCGACGGTACGGCAGGAGATCCAGGCGACGCCGTCGGGCTCGAACCCGGCCCGGTGGTCCGTCAGATGACGCCCGTCAAGGTGCCGGTAGCGTTCCACTCCGGCGTTGGTGACGGAGCCGTCGAGGACTGACCGCACCTCGACGGAGCCGCTCCAGCCGTAGGCGCGGAACAGGGTGCGCTGGGCCGCAAGGCCGGAGTTCCCCATGTGCACGACGCGGATGTGGCTGACGCGCAGGCCCCGCCCGGCGGCGTCCTCGAAGAACAGGCGTCGGGTGAGCACACCCGCGCGCAGGTCGAGACGGACGTCGTAGTGGCGCAGCTCCCCGGAGTCGGGCGTCAGCCAGTCGCCGGGCGGCCCGTCGGTCGGCAGGCGGCGGTAGTGCAGCAGCGTCCAGTTCGGAAGGTTGACGAGGTCCTCGTTGTCGACCCGCTCGCCGGCGACGACCGAGGTGCGCCGGTCGTAGCAGCCGGCCAGGTAGGTCCCCGGATAGTGCGGGCCTCCGGCAGGACACTCGGGAGCGGAGCCCCGGGTGGCGAACCGGCCGTTGCCGAGCGTGCAGAGCGCTTCGACCAGCGCCTCGCGCCCCGGGTCGTAACGGTCGTACCCCCACGTCCAGTCGGCGGTCATCCGCTCCCACCCCACACGCTCCGGACCAGCGTCGTGAGATCGGGGACCACCAGGTCGGCGCCCTGCTTTCGTAGGAGGTCGGTGGTGCGCCGAGACGGGGTGCGATCGACTCCGACGACGAGACCGAAACCGCCGCGACGCGCCGCCTGGACTCCGGCGAGTGCGTCCTCGGCGACCGCGGTCTCTCCCGGGTAGCTGCCGAGAAGGGCAGCCGCCCGAAGGAAGAGCGCGGGGTCCGGCTTGCCGGCGAGGCCGAGCCGGGCGGCGTCCTCGCCGTCCACGATCTCCGCGAGGAGACCGGCGAGCCCCGCGGCACGGATCAGGGCTCGGGCGTGCCGCGAGGCGGACACTGCGGCGCACGCCACGCCCGCCGCGCGCAGAGCCGCGAGAGCGGGCCGGACGTCGGCGAAGGCCGTGACGCCTTCCGTACGAAGCAGATCGACGAAAGCTTGTTCCTTGTGTGCGGCGACGCCCCAGACCGTGCCGCAGCCGGGGGCGTCGTGCGGTCCTCCCTTCGGGAGGTGGAGGCCGCGGGCGGTGAGGAAGGCCGCGGCGCCGTCGTACCGGGACCTGCCGTCGACGAGCCGGCGGTACTCGGCGTCCGCGTCGAAGGGCGGCTGTGTCCCACTGTCGGGCGCCAGTCGTTCGAGGCAGGCGTCGAACGCGGTCTTCCACGCCGCCGCGTGCACGACGGCGGAGTCGAGCAGTACGCCGTCGGTGTCGAGGACGACACCCGCCGGCGGCCGAGAACCCGGGTCTCGGCCGTTCATCAGTCCACCGACGCGTCGGGGAGGCTGACGGCCGTGTGTTGCGGGCCGCCCAGCGCGACCTTCAAGGCGCCGGTCTCGGCCGCCCGGCCGAAGACCTCGTACGCCTCCTCCATCTGCCCCAGCTCGAACCGATGGGTGACCAGTTCCGCCGACGGCAGCCGCCCGGCGGCCATCATGCGCAGCAGCATGGGCGTGGACGAGGTGTCCACCAGGCCGGTGGTGATCGTGACGTCCCTGATCCACAGGTCTTCGAGGTGGAGGACCGCCGGCTTGCCGTGGACTCCGATGTTGGCGACCCTGCCGCCGGGGCGGACCATCCGGGTGCACATCTCGAACGCCTCCGGAACGCCGACGGCCTCCATGACGACGTCGGCGCCGAGGCCTTCGGTCAGATCCGCGACCAGCTGTTCCGGGTCTTCTTCCGCGTTCACGGTGGCGTCCGCGCCGAGGGCACGGGCGGCGGCCAGCCGCGACTCGGCCAGGTCGACGGCGACGATCCGGCCCGGACTGTAGAAGCCGGCCGTAACGATGGCGGCGAGACCGATGGGGCCCGCACCGACGACGACCACCGTGTCGGCGGGTCGCACGGCGCCGTTCAGGACTCCGACCTCGTAGGACGTGGGGAAGATGTCGGCGAGCAGGACCGCGTCGGAGCCTTCGACGGTATCCGGCAGCGGGTGGACGGACAGGTCGGCGAAGGGCACGCGGACGTACTCGGCCTGGGTGCCGTCGACGGTGTGGCCGAGGATCCAGCCGCCTCCGCCACGGCACTGCCCGTAACGGTTCTCCCGGCAGAAGCGGCACCTGCCGCACGCGGAGATGCAGGAGACCAGGACGCGGTCTCCCGGTCGCACCGTGCGGACGTCGCTTCCGGTCTCGACCACGGTGCCCACCGCCTCGTGTCCGAGGACCCGGCCGGGCGTCACCTCCGGCACGTCCCCCTTGAGGATGTGCAGGTCCGTGCCGCAGATGGTGACGACGTCGACCCGGACGATCGCGTCGGCGGGGTCCTCGATGCCCGGGTCGGGCACGTCCTGCCAGGCGATCCGACCCGGCCCATGGAAGACGAGTGCCTTCATGGTGTCCACCTGCTTCCTGTCGCACGGCGCTGCGGTCCTCGTCCACCAGGCTCCCGGGAACCCTCCAGCGGCGCATGAGCCGGTCGGCCCTCGAATGGGGCCGCTCGGACCCTCCGGACCCGGCCTGTCCGGATGCGAGGGTGGAGACGGTCCACTCCGAAGGAGGGCTGACCATGTCCGAGGCAGCCCCGCACGCCGCCCCCACCGCTCCGCGACCCGCCCTGCTCAGTTTCCTGGGGGGTGTGGGGACGGTCACCGGAAGCAAGTTCCTGGTCGAGAGCGACCATGCTCGGATCCTCCTCGACTGCGGTCTCTTCCAGGGTTTCGCGACCTTGCGGCGCCGCAACTGGGAGCGGTTCGCCCGCGACGCCGCGGACATCGACGCCGTGGTCGTCACCCATGCCCACCTGGACCACTGCGGCTACCTGCCGCGCCTGGTCCGGCAGGGCTTTCGAGGACCGATCCTCACCAGCGCTCACACGGCCCGGCTCGCCGGGATCGTGCTGCGCGACAGCGCCCGTCTCCAGATGGAGGCCGCCCGGCACGCCGACGAGCACGGCTGGTCCAAGCACCGTCCCGCCAAGCCGCTGTACGACGACTCCGACGTGGAGAAGACGCTGTCCTTCTTCGACCCGGTCCCGGTCGGCGAGGACGTGGAGGTCATGGCCAGCACACGGCTGACGCTGCGCCACGGCGGGCACATCCTGGGGTCGGCCTGGGCGCACCTGACGCTGGAGGACGGGCACACCCTGGCCGTGTCCGGGGACCTGGGACGGCCCGGACACCCGCTGCTGCTGCCGCCCGAGCCCTTCTCCGACGCCGACGTGCTGCTGGTGGAGTCCACGTACGGCGACCGCCGCCACGACCAGGAGTCCGCCCGATCGGAGTTCGCCGCCGTGATCGCCCGGACCCTCGCCCGGAACGGCACCGTCGTCATCCCCGCCTTCGCCATCGACCGCACCGAGGTCGTCCTGCACGAACTGACCCTGCTGCGCGAGACGGGCGTCCTGCCCCGGCCGGTGCCCGTGTACGTGGACAGCCCCATGGCCCTGGCCACCCTCGACGTCTACCGAGACGCGGTACGCGAGCGCTCCCCCGAGCTGCGGCCGGAGATCCTCGCCGAGGGAGCCGCCGCGCTGAGCCCGGAGCCGTTCCTCGCCGCGCGGACCGTCCAGGAATCCATCGAGATCAACGAGGTCGGCGGCCCCGCCGTCATCGTCTCCTCGGCCGGCATGGCCACCGGCGGCCGTGTCCTGCACCACCTGCACCGGCTGCTCCCCGACCCGCGCAACGCGGTCGTCGTGGTCGGCTTCGCCGCGGCCGGCACCCGGGCACGGGACCTGGTGGACGGCGCCCGCGTGCTGAAGATGTTCGGTGAGTACGTGCCCGTACGCGCCGAGGTCGCCGACGTTCCCCACTTCTCGGCACACGCCGACGCCGACCAGATCATCGACTGGCTGCGCGGCGCCCCCGCCCCGCACACCACCTACCTCGTCCACGGCGAACCGGCCGCGTCCCAGGCGTTGCGCGACCGCATCGACCGCGAACTGGGCTGGACGGCCGTCGTGCCCCGCTCGGGCGAGGCCGTCCTGGTCCGGTGACGGGGTCCTTCGGCCCCCGGGTGTGACCTGTGCGGCCCTCCCTGTGGCCGCCGCCACGCGGAAGTCTGTGGAGGAAGGGCTGGAGGCACACCATGAGCATGCAGCTGGACGAACTCCCTTCGGAGTCGGCGGGACCAGCTCCTGCGGCGGGCCGGCTCGCCCGGTCCGGTTCTGCGTGGACCCGCGTACCTTCCGCTAGCGACAGCGTGCCGACCGCTTCCGGATCATCGGATCCGGGCGGGTCCCTGCGGCAGCATCGGCACGCCGACTCCTCAGGTAAGGAAAGAGCGATGGCACCCCAGCCGTTCACCGTCGCCGATATGATGACCAAGAAGGTCGTCGCCGTCCGGCCCGGCGCGGAGTTCAAGGAGATCGTCGCCGCCATGGAGCGGTGGAAGGTCACCGCCGTACCGGTCGTCGAGGGCGAGGGCCGCGTCGTCGGCGTGGTCTCCGAGGCCGATCTGCTCCTCAAGGAGGAGTTCCACGACCACCGCCTCGGTCTCATGGAACAGATGCGGCGTCTCGACGCCACGGCCAAGGCGGGTTCTCGCCGGGCCGAAGACCTGATGACCTCGCCCGCCGTCACCGTCGCTCCTGGTGCGTCCCTGCCCCAGGCCGCACGCCTCATGGCCGCCCATCGCGTGAAACGGCTACCGGTCGTCGACGCGAGCGGCGTCATCCAGGGGATCGTGAGCCGGTCCGACCTCCTCAAGGTCTTCCTCCGCCCGGACGAGCACCTCGCCGCCGAAGTACGCCACGACGTCGTCGAGCACCTGTTCCCGCTCTCTCACCGCCGGGTCGAGGTCCGTGTCGACGCCGGAGTCGTGACGTTGTCCGGCGAGGTCCGCGACAGCACGCTCATCCCGCTCGCCGCCCGGCTTGCCCGCGGGGTCGAGGGCGTGGTGGACGTACGGTGCGAACTCACCGCCGAGGGCCGGACGTAGCCATGTCCGAGGTGACCGCCACCGACCTGTACGAGGTCACGATGGCGCTCTCGTACCCGCGGGAGGACATGCGGGCCCCTGCCACCTTCAGCCTCTTCGTCCGTGACCTACCGCCGGGCCGCGGGTTCCTCGTCGCCGCAGGGCTGGAACCGGCCCTCGACCACCTCTCCCGCTTCCGGGTGGGCGGCACCGACGTCAAAGAGTTCGCCGAGACGCTGCGGCGGCCGGTCGAGGACCTCGAACCGCTGCACGGGCTGTCGTTCGACGGGCAGGTCCGCGCCGTGCCCGAAGGCCGGCTGGTCCTCGCCGGTGAGCCGCTCCTGGAGGTCACCGCGCCGCTGCCACAGGCCCAGCTCGTGGAGACGTACCTGCTGTGGCTCCTCTGCCATCAGACGGCCGTCGCGTCCAAGGCGGCGCGGTGCGTTCTCGCTGCCGCCGGGCGGCCCCTCGTGGACTTCTCCCTGCGCCGCACACACGGCCCCGAGGCAGGCATGCAGGCGGCCCGCCTCTGCGCGCTCGTCGGCTTCGCCGGCACCAGCAACGTCGCCGCCGCCCACCGGTACGGCATCCCTGCCGTCGGCACGATGGCTCACTCGTACATCGAGGCCTTCGCCTCCGAGGAGCAGGCGTTCCGGGCCTTCGCCCGCACCCATCCCGGCCCGGTGACCTTCCTGGTCGACACCTTCGACACAGGCCGTGGTGTCGCGACGGCGGCACGCGTGCTCAGGGACCTCGGACTGGGCCCGGGGTGCGGGATACGCCTCGACAGCGGAGACCTGGGCGCGCTGGCTCACCGGGCCCGCGCGGCCCTCGACGAGGCGGGCCTGGGGGACGTGCAGATCATCGCGAGCGGCGGTCTGGACGAATACGGCGTCGCCCGGCTCGTGCGGAAGGGGGCGCCGATCGACGTGTTCGCCGTGGGGACGAAGGTCGGCACGGCCGCCGACGCGCCGTACATGGACGCGGCGTACAAACTGGTCGAGTACGACGGGCGGCCCGTCATGAAGCTCTCCTCGGCGAAGGTGACGGCGCCGGCTCCGAAGCAGGTCTTCCGCGGTCCCGGCCTGCGGGACGTCATCGGCCTGGTGAAGGAGGAGTCTCCCGAGGGTACGGAGCCCCTGCTGCGGACCGTGATGCGCCACGGTCTGCGTACGGAGCCGCCCGACACCTTGGCCGCCGCCCAGGCCCGCTTCGAGGCCGACGTCGCGGCGCTGCCGGAAGAGGCCAGGAGCATCGAACATCCAGTGCCACCGCTGCCTGCGGTATCAGCGCGGCTGGCGGCCTTGACCGCAGTCGTACGACACCGGATCCAGGCACAGGCTTGGGAAGGTGACGGCCGATGAGGCACCGCAGCGTCGCGGATCTGATGACGCCCACGGCGGTCAGCGTCGTCCCAGGCACGACGTTCAAGGAGATCGCCCGGCTCCTGGACGAGTTCGACATCACCGCGGTGTGCGTGGTGGACGAGTCGAACCGGCCTCTGGGCGTGGTCTCGGAGGCGGACCTGGTACGCCGCCGTGCCGCAGGGGCCGTGCTCGACACGGCAGGCGCGCTCATGTCGAGCCCCGCCGTCGTCGCCCGGCCCGAGTGGAGCGTGGTGCGGGCCGCCCGTGTGATGGACCGGGCCGGGGTCAAGCGCCTGCCCGTGGTCGACGCCGAAGGGCAGCTCGTGGGCGTCCTCAGCCGCAGCGACCTTGTACAGCTTTTTCTGCGCAGGGACCGTGCGATCCAGGGGGAGATCGTCGAGGACGTGGTCACCCACACCCTGGGGCTGAGCCCGTCCGCCCTGTCGGTCGAGGTGGCGGACGGCCGGGTCACGCTCAGCGGCACGGTACGGCGCCGGAGCCTCGTGCCGGTGCTCCTCAGGCTCTGCAACAGCGTCGACGGTGTCGTGGGGGTCGTCGACCGGCTCACGTACGAGGACGACGACCTGCCGAAGGAGGGACGATCATGAGCATTCCCGGCACCTCGCATGCTCCCGTGACGGTGACGGCCGAACTCGACAGTCGGCTGTCCCGCTGGCTGTGGCTGGTCAAATGGATCCTGGTGATCCCCCACTGGATCGTGCTGTTCTTCCTCTGGATCGCCTTCCTCGTCGTGACGGTGATCGCGTTCTTCGCCATCCTGTTCACCGAGCGCTTCCCGCGCGGCCTGTTCGACTTCAACCTCGGCGTGCTCCGCTGGTCCTGGCGCGTGTCGTACTACTCGTACGGCGCACTCGGCACCGACCGCTACCCGCCTTTCAGCCTGGGCCCCGAGCCCGACTACCCGGCCCGGCTCGACATCGCCTACCCGGAGCGGCTCTCCCGCTCAATGGTCCTGGTCAAGTGGTGGCTGCTCGCCATCCCCCACTACCTGGTGATCGCCTTCTTCACCGGCGGCATGCGCGCCGGCTGGTGGAGCGGCGGCCTGATCACCCTGCTGACCCTCATCGCGGGCTTCGCCGTGGCCTTCACCGACCGGTATCCGCGCGACCTGTTCGCCCTGATCGTCGGGCTGAACCGCTGGGTCCTGCGCGTCGCCGCCTACGCGAGCCTCATGACGGACACCTATCCGCCCTTCCGCCTCGACCAGGGTGGTCACGAGCCGGACAGGGGTGCCGCGCGCTGACGGCGCCGCCTGGCGCGCCGCAGCTCGTCCGTGCCCCACACCAGGACCGGGAAGGTCGCGACGAGCAGGATGACGTCCAGGGGCAGGGCAGCCGTGCCGAAGAGGCGCTGGAGCGGGGGCGCGTAGACGAGGGCGGCGGTGAACGCGAGCTCGAAGGCGATGCCGGCGAGCAGCAGCGGATTCGAGAACACCCCGATGTCGCGGAGTGCCGCGTGGTCGGTGCGGGCCGCGAAGGCCGTACCGACCTGGCAGGTGACGATGCCGGCGAAGGTGGCCGTGGTGGCCGTCACGTAGGCGTGGTGCAGGGGGCTGCCCGTGCCCGTGGGATCGCCCGGACGCCAGCCCGCGCGCCAGAGCACGTAGAAGTAGCCGGCCATGACGAGGGCCGCCGAGACCAGGCCCAGGTACCCCCAGCTGCGGACGAGCATGTCGCGGGAGATCACGCCCTGGTGCCGTGGCCGGGGCGGCCGCTGCATGATGCCGGGCTCGGAGCGCTCCCGGCCGAGGGCGAGGGCGGGCAGGGTCTCGGTGCCGAGGTCGATGGCGAGGATCTGCAGGACGGTGAGCGGAAGCGGGACGGCGCCGGCGGAGAGCGCGAAGACGAGGAAGGGCACGATCTCCGGGGTGGCGTGGGCGAAGATGTAGACGATGAACTTGCGGACGTTGTCGTAGACGCGGCGCCCGGACTCGACGGCGGTCACGATGGTGGCGAAGTCGTCGTCGGTGAGGACCATGGTGGCGGCCTCGCGGGCCACGTCGGTGCCGGAGCGCCCCATGGCCACCCCGATGTGGGCACGGTGCAGTGCGGGGGCGTCGTTGACGCCGTCGCCTGTCATGGCGACGATCCGGCCATGGTCCCGCAGAGTGTCGGCCACCTTGAGTTTCGTCTCGGGCGAGGAGCGGGCGAAGACGATCTCGTCGTGGCCCTCCACGAGCAGCCGGTCGAGCTCGTCGTCGCCCAGCGACTCGGAAGCCGCGACCACGTGCAGGCTGGGGACTCCGATGCCCACCTCCCGGGCGACGGCCGCGGCGGTGGCTCCGCTGTCCCCCGTCACGACGTGGACCCGGATCCCAGCCTCGTGGCAGCGGCGGACGGCCTCCGCCACCTCGGGGCGCGGCGGGTCGTACAGCCCGACCAGACCGAGCAGCGTCAGTCCCGATTCGGCGTCCGGGCGTTGTGCCGGCGGCCGAGCGCCCGGCGGCAGGTCGCGCGCGGCGACGGCGAGGACCCGCATGCCGCCCCGGGCCAGTTCCTCCGCCGCCGCGCGAGCGGCGTCCGTGGCGGAGCCGGGAAGGACGCGTGCCAGGACCGCTTCAGGCGCTCCCTTGGCGACGATCCGCAGGTGACGCGTCGCCTCGTCTTCCTGCACGACCGACATCAGCCGCAGCCGCGGATCGAAGCGGAACAGTCCCCGCCGTTCCGCGTCGCGCCGGGCGAGGTCCACCGGGGCCCCGTGGTCGGCGGCTCCGGTGACGAGGGCGGCCTCGGTCGGATCGCCGTGCAGCTCGCCCTCCTCCTCGCGGGTGACGGTGGTGCACAGAGCGCTCGCCCGCACCAGCTCCTGTGCCCAGGGTCCGGGTTCCGCTCCGTGCCCCGCGGTCCAGAGGGCTCTCAGGCGCATGCGGTTGCGGGTCAGCGTGCCGGTCTTGTCCGTGCAGATGACGTTCGTGGAGCCGAGCGTCTCCACGGCGCTGAGTCGTTTCACCAGGGCACCCTCGCGGGCCAGCGCACGGACGCCCACGGCGAGGGCCAGCGTGATGGTCGGAAGCAGACCCTCGGGGACATTGGCGACGAGGAGCCCGATGGCGAACATGAGGGAGTCGGTCACCGGCAGTCCGACGGCCACCCCCAGGATGAGGAACACGGCCCCCATGCCGGTGGCGACGCCGGCGATGAGCCAGGCGACCTTCCTGACCTGTCGTTCCAACGGGCTGGCCTCGCGCCGGGTCCGCTGGCTGAGGGCGGCGATCCGGCCGAGCTCGGTGTGGTTGCCGGTGGCGAACACGATGGCCCGAGCCTGTCCCTCGACACAGGTCGTCCCGCTGAAGACGAGGTTCGGCTCCTCCAGCAGCGGGGCGCCGAGGAGACCGGCCGCAGCCATGCGTTCGGCGGGGAGGGACTCCCCCGTGAGCATCGACAGATCGACTTCCACTCCGCCTTCGGTGACGCGCGCGTCGGCAGGGACCTTGTCGCCCTCTTCCAAGAGGATCACGTCCCCCGGCACCAGGTCGCGGGCCTCCACGGTGAGGGGTCGGCCGTCACGGACGGCGAGGGCGTGCTCGGGCAGGTAGCGCGCGAGGGTCTCCACCGCCCGTTCGGCCTGCCGTTCCTGGAGCAGCGCGAAGGCCGCGTTGACGGCGATGACCGCCAGGATCGCCCAGCCGAGCACCCCGAGATCCGCGACGAAGGCCAGTGCGGCGGCGGCCCAGAGCAGCAGGGCGAGGGGGTGGACCATCTGCCCGACCAGCTCCCGCACGAAGGAGGAGCGGGCCTTGCACCGCACCTCGTTGGGCCCGTGGACCGCGAGGCGGCGAGCGGCCTCGCGGGCGGACAGCCCGTCCGGTCCGGTGGCGAGTTCCCGGCGCAGCCTGGGCAGGGGCTCGCTGGGGTCGAAGGGCAGCGCCTCGGTGGGTGCGGCGGCCCGCTCCGTGGCGGCGCGGTCAGTCATCGTCGGTCCCCGGGGCACTCCCCCGGCGGAGCCGACCGGACCACACGGGTTCGACCCGTTCCCACTCCTGCTCCCAGGCCACGAGCCGACGTGCTTCGGTCTGCCGTCGTACGAGGAGGAGAGTGCCGGCCCCGATCGCTCCGACGGAGGCCGCGGCGACGCTCCCGCCCGAAAGAGAGGTGAGCGCGCGGTCGACGGCGCTGCCCGGTGGGCGGGCGGGGGTACCGGTGTCGTCCACCCAGATCGTCACCGTGCGGCCCCGGGGCGTCCGGGGCGGGACGTGGACGGTGCCGGATCGACGGACGTGGTCGGGCTGTTCCCAGACTGCGGGTGCGACGGCCTGCGGCTTCGCGCCGTACCGGGCGGCGGCGGGCCCGTCCTTGGCCGGTCCGGTGGTGGTCGCCTTCACCTGGTGACGGTGGGAGGCGAGTTCACGGTCGGCCTTGGCTCCGCTGTTCCACAAGCTCCCGGCGGCCACGGCACCGCAGATCAGGGCGGCCATCAGGACGAGGATCAGTGCGGCGCGGCCGCCAGGTCCCGGTCCGGACGGCGTGAGTCGCGGCTCCGAGCGCTTGTGGTGGTCCATGTCGCACCTCCGGGCGGAGTCGCGCCGTGCCTGCCGCCGTGGGCGACCAGGGCCCGCTCGGGGTTCACGACGTGGATTTTTCGGGTGGGGTACCGCCTCGCTTCACCGGGATGGTGCGTGGGGCGCTGCTCTCCTCCTCGGGCACCGGGACCCGGAGGGTGAGGATGCCGTCCGCGTATGACGCCTCGACGTCGTCGGCCGGGATCGTGGCCGGGAGACGTACGGTCCGGCGGAACGATCCGTAGCGGAACTCCGAGTGCTCCTTGTCCTCCTCGCTCTCGCTGTGCTCCGCGCTCAACGTGATCAGGTTGTCGTCGACGGTGATGGTGAAGTCGTCCGGGTCCATTCCGGGCAGTTCGGCCCGCAGCACGTACCCGGCGGCGTCGCTGGACACCTCCACGGGAATGGAGTGAGCAGCCGTCGCGGGCCGCCAACCGGGCAGCCCCGGGAACTCCCGGTTGAACCAGTCGTTGAAGTCGGGGAAGAGGCTGTGCCTGCGTTCCACCTTGCCTCCGGCCATTGTTCTGCTCCTCGTTTCGGGGCCCCAGGACGGTCGTCTTGGACCCGAGTCGGTGCGGACGGGCGGTGTACCGGGTCATGGGACCGGTCCGATTCCGTAACCCCATCGTCCGCCCGCAGAGGTCATGCGGCGCAGCGTCCAAGGGGGCTGTCCGACGGGGCCGAACGGGTCGCACCCGGACCGACCGGCCCATGGCGCCACGGCTCCGGCGCTGTCAGCGGCAGATCTCCTCGACGAAGTGGCCCACCCGTTCCTCCGGCAGGTGCTTCGCCAGGTCCGCCTCGCTGATCATGCCGACCAGGCGGTGGTCGTCGATCACGGGTACGCGGCGGATGCGGTGGTCCTGCATGGTGCGGAGCACCTGCTCGCTGTCGGCGTCCGCGTCGACCGTGATCGGCTTGCCCTGAGCGAGGAGTCCGGCCGTCATGTGGTGGGGGTCCTTGCCCTTGGCGAGGCACTTCACCACGATGTCCCGGTCGGTGATGATGCCGTGGAGCCTGTTGTCCGGCCCGCAGATGGGCAGCGCCCCGACGTCGAGTTCACTCATCCGCCGTGCGGCGTCCATCAGGGTCTCGTTCTCCTGCACGCAGCTCGCACCGGTGTGCATGATTTCCCTTGCGGTCGTCATGGCCGCGTCCTCCTTTCAGACCCCCTGCTCGCTATCCGGCCGCTTCGCCCTCGGTTCAGAGCAAGAGCGTCGACACCCTGACGGTGTGCACCGGGCGCTAGGGACGCCCGTTCGCCCCCTCCGCGGGCAGCTGGTGATTCCTGGGGCGACCGCGCCGCGTATCCGTGGCCGCCTGTCGACCGGGCTCGGCCGACGGCTGGGGGTTCCGGGTGCCTCGGTGCCGTGTCTTCCTGGGCATGCTCACTCCTCCCTTCGTCCGGCGCCGCTCTCGAGCGCCGCCTCCGCCCGGGCCACCTGCCGTGCGCAGATCGAGAGGGCTCGGCCTGCAAGGCTGTCGGGGCCGGGGGCTGATCCGGATGCGCTGCATGGTGTTCACCTCTCCGGGAAACCGGCGGACGGACCGGGTTCGTCCTCTCGCCCCACCGTCCCCCGTGGCGCCCCAGCGTCGAGCGGGCTGGCGGGCCAAGGGCGGCCGGTCGTACGGGAACGGTGCCGATCGGCCCATGGCCGGTCGCCGGTCCGCCCCTCGCGTTGTGGGAGGGGGACGGTGATCACCGGACACATGGCGCGGTGCAGCAAGCCGTGGACCGTGGACCCCAGCCGCATGCCGGAATACCCGCCACGACCTCTTCGACCGACGATCAGGGCGAGGGCCTCCTGGGACACCAGGGCGAGTTGCTCGACGGGGTGTCCCCGAAGCACCTCGTGGGAGACGGCGACGTCCGGATACCTCTCCTCCCACCCCGCCACCGACTCGGCCAGCAGCCTTCGGCATTCGGCCACGCCCTCGTCGAGATCGTCACGGGCGAGGACGGAAGGGGGCCGGACCCGGACGGCCCGCAGTCGTGCCCCGCGCAGGCTCGCCTCTTCGACGGCGAAGGCGACCGCGGCCAGCGCGGACTCGCTTCCGTCCACGCCTACGACGAGGGTCGGCGGGTGCACGGTGGTGTGCTCGGGTGCGCGGACCACGACGACGGGGCAGGCTGCGCGGGCGGCGAGCGGGACGACCACGGAGTTCTCGCTGAACACCTCGGCCGCCCTGCCGAGACGGCGCGAGCCGACGACGACGAGTGCGGCGTGCGCCGCCATGTCGCGCAGGACGGTCGCCGGCACGCCGTTCACGCGTTCCGTCGCGATCCGCAGACCGCCGTGGAGTTCCCGTACGACGTCCTCCGCATGGGCGATCGCCGATTCCCCGCGGATGCGCAGGGCGTTCTGGTGGGCGAGCGCGTCGTACCGGAGCCCCTCGTGGGCGGGTGGTACGGCAACGACCAGACGCAGCGCCAGCCCTCTTCGTACGGCCTCGTCGGCGGCCCAGACGAGAGCGGGGACCGACTGCTCCCGGGGGTCGACTCCGAGGAGGATGTCGTTCACGTCTCCTCGACCCGGGTGGCGAAGGCGGGTGGGACGATCTCCACCGGGCAGTCGGCGTGGTGGACCAGAACGTGGGCGACCCGCCCCAGGGACGGGCCCGCGCCCAGAACACGGTGTTCTCTGCCCATCACGAGCAGATCGGTGTGGGCGGTCACCTCCACCAGGATCCCGGGCGTGCTCGTGCCCGTCTCGACGTGATGGCTGACGTTGAGCCCGGGGTAGAAGTCACGCACGCGGTCGGCGAGCGCCTTGATCTCGTGCACGCGCTGCCGCGCGATCCCGTCCAGGTCGTCCAACATGGTCGCGACGCTGCCGATGTGGGTGAACACGTTCCAGACGCTCACCAGTCGCAACACCGCCTTGCGGGCGTCCGCCTCAGCCGCTGCGACGAGCAACCAGCCGACGTCCGAGGCGCCGTGCACGGCTGCCGTCACCGAGCCCGACTCGGGGCGGTCGCTGTCACCACGGACGACGATCACGGGCGCCTCGGCGCGGGCTGCCACTCCCAGACCGACGGAGCCGAGCATGAGGGTCGAGAAACCACCGAGCCCCCGATTGCCCACCACGATCGTGCCCCGGTGGCCGGCAGCCGCCCGGAGACCGGCTCCTGGTGGCTCAGTTCCCTGGTGACGGCAAGGTCCGGAAAGCGCTCCTGGACCGTCCTCGCGGTCTCGGTCAGCAGGTCGCGGCCCACTTCGCGTACTGCCTGGATCGTCTCGGCGTCGGCGAAGAGGACCCGCCGGTCGGTGTCAGCGGCGTGGACGAGATGCAGGGTCCGCCCCCGTCGGTCCGCCTCGGCGGCGGCCCAGAGGACGGCCGTGCGCCCGGAGGGAGACCCGTCGACTCCCACGACGACATTGCCGAGCTCCGGTCGGGCGGGGATCTCGCTGGTCATGGTTCCTCCTCCGAAGCCCGCTTGGCGCTCGGGGCACGTCACGAGGGGCGACACCTCCACGCTGACACCGTGGCGGCCCTCTCGGGGATGGGCCGTTCGGCCCCGATCGAGACCTGCCCGGCCCTGCTGCCGGGAGGCCGGGACCACCAGCATGAAGTCCGGGATGTCCTACCCGATCCTGACCACGCACGGAACGGGGCGGACACGACTGAGGAGGCATGTCATGACGGCCCAGGTCACCGTCGGTCTCGACAGCTCGAAGGAAAGCCTCATCGCCGTGAACTGGGCCGCGACGGCAGCGGTGCTGCGCGAAGCACCCCTCCGGCTGGTGCACGTGGAGGAGTGGCCGAACACCCCTGAGATACCCCTGGCGTACGCCCGGACCTTGGCCGAGCGGGCCGAGAGTCTCCTGAGGGACGAGTCGGACCGCGTACGGAAGGAACATCCCGACCTCGAGGTCCTCACGGAGCGTGCGCGCGGCCGGGCGGCCGAGGAACTGACAGCCGCCGCGAACGAGGCGGATCTGACCGTGCTCGGATCGCGTGGGCTCGGTGGTGTCCGGGGCTTCATCGTGGGTTCGGTCTCCCTTGCCGTCGTCGGCGCGGCGCGTCAGCCGGTCGCCCTCGTGCGCGCAGAGGGCGCCCCCGTGGCTCCTGGAGGTGGGATCGTGGTGGGCGTCGACATCCGTCACCCGTGCGAAGCCCTGCTGGCGTTCTCGTTCAATGAAGCCGCCCGCAGGGGCACGCCGCTGAGGTTCCTGCACAGCTGGACGCTCCCCGCCTCGTACGGCTACGCGGCCGTCATCGACCCGGGGATCGGCGAGGAGCTGGGCGGTCGCCTCCTCGGAGAGCTGGACGGCCTGCTGGAACCGTGGCGGAAGCGGTACGCCGGTGTGGACGCGGCGGCCACGGCGGTGGTGGGCTCCCCTGCGTACCAGCTGGTCGAGGCATCACAGAACGCGCAGCTCGTCATCGTCGGGCGTCGAAGCCGGAAAGTCCCCCTCGGCACGCATCTCGGCCATGTCGCCCACGCGGTGATCCACCACAGCCCCGCGCCGGTCGCCATCGTCCCCCTGATGTGAGCGAACGGCGGCGACTCTGCTGTCAGCCGCGCACCGGACGTGCTTCAGAGCTGCCAGGCATCGCGGCCTTCCTTCACGGCCATGACCCGCAGGGCGCGTTGTTCGCGAGCCTGGCGGACGACGTGGCCGCGGGCGGAGAACCGCCAGGCTCGACCTACGCGGACCGCAATTCACGAACCCGGGCGCGGAAGACGCGCCAGCGTCGTTCGTTGTCGTGCACCAGCATCGCCGACTCCGCCATCAGATCTGCCGCCCGGTCAAGCAGTTCGGAAGCCGAATAGAGGTAGGAAGGGGCCCTCCGCCCGCCACTCAGGTCGGCCCGCAGCGCCGCCGGAGCGAAGTCGACGCGGGCCAGCAGGTCAAGGGCGTGCCGCAGCAGCCGCGCGACCAGTGCCTGCAGACCCGCCGACTGCCAGTCGTTGGCGATGATCCGGTGTCGCTCCCCCAGCAGGTCGGCCAACGCGGAATAGGCGGCCAAGCCACCCGCCATCTCCCACGCCTGCTCCATAGCCTCGGCCAGCCAGACACTCGTCTGCTCAAGGTCGTCCGCCAGCAGCCCGACCTCACGCTTCAGCCTGCGCACTTCGGCCGGCTCGCCCTCCCCCTCCATGAAGAGAATCCCCGACTCCGCGACGAGCCCGGGGGCGTTCAGGTCCTCCGTTCCGGCGAACGCGATCTCCGACCGGCGCTCTCCCACGCCGATCACGCTCCACCGGTCGGCCAGCGCCTTCAGTGCACGAGACCGCGCCTGCAGGTCGCCGACCTGCCGCAACGGCGCCTGTGCGTAGTACTCCTCATGCTCGCGATGGAACCGCGCGAGGTTGTCGATCAACTGCAACAGCGACTCAGGTGGGTTGACCTGCGCCTTGTCCTCGGTCATACCGGCAGTGTGCCCCACGTCCATGCGTACGGGCGTCCGGGCACGCCCGCCACAGCGAATACGAGCCGGCCCCACAGTCAGAGATCACTGACAGGACGGTCCCGGTCGGCGGACCCGGGCGGCGTGTCGGGCGCGCCCGGCACCCGGATGCGGCGGCCGGTCACCCGGCGCGGCGAGAGCGTCACCACGGCGTTCCGCCCGTCCCCGGCCCACGGCTCCGAGTGGACGGCGTCCCTGATCCTCCGTGCCGAGGTCTCGTCCGACACCGTGCGTGCCGGACCGACGAGGAGCACGCTCCAGCCCTGGCTGAAGGCCTCGTCCAGGCGGTCCTCTTCGAAGGCGACTTCCGCACCGGACGCCGCGCTGCGCGCGAGGGACGAGTCCGCGGCGGTCATGAAGACGATCTCCCGGTCGACGACCTGGTAGTTCACGGGGACCACCATGAGCCCGTCCCCTCCTTCGAGGGCGATCCGGCCGACGCCGTGGTCGTCGAGCAGCTCCCAGCATTCCGTCTCGTCGATCTCCTCCATGCGTGCCCGGTATCCGGCACGGGCTCCGCCCGGCGCGAGGTCCGCCGTGGATCCGGTGAGATCCTGCACGGTGGTCTCCAGGGCGTTCGCGAGCCGGACCAGGAACTCGATCCCCGGAGCGGGAACCCGCTCCTCCACATAGGCGATGAAGCCGGGCGCGGAGCCGGACCGTTCGGCCAGCTCCTCCCGGGACAGGCCGAGCTGTGCGCGCCTGGCCGCGACGCGGCGGCCGAGGTCGCTCGTGGCATGCGGGGTGTGGGGTTCACCGGCCATGTTCATCACGACGCTCCTTCCGTGCTCTCGGGACGCCGGTGGGGTACGACGGCGACCGGGCACGTGGCGTGGTGCAGGGCGCGGTGGGCGACCCTGCCGAGTTCCAGACCGACGATCCCGTCCCGGCGCCGGGCCCCGACGACCAGCAGGTCGGCGGCGGCGGAGCGCTCGGTCAGCACCTTGTGGGCGGGACCCTCGACGGTGGTCCTGCGCAGGCGCACTCCGGAATGTTCGGACGCCGCGGCCTCCAGGGCCTTGTCGAGCAGTTCGGAGGACCGTTCCGCAAGGTGGATTCCTCCGTCGCCACTCAGCAGCGGGTGGTCGACCGGTTCATGGACCGGCCGCCGCCAGGTGCGGACGACGTCGAGCTCCGCGTCCCGGGCCGCCGCCTCACGGAAGGCGAAACGCACGGCGGGCGAGTCGATGTCGTGCTCTCCGACGCCGAGCAGCACGCGTCCGTGGCGTGCCTCCAAGGCGTGCCGGTCCCCTCTCACGACGACGACCGGGCAGTGGGCCCGGGCGGCCACGACGAGGCCGACAGAGCCGAGCATGAGGTCGGCGAACTCGCCGCGCCCGCGCGATCCGACGACGAGGATCGCTCCCTCCTGCGCCTCCCTGAGCAGCGCGGTGGACGCGTCCTCGGCCAGAACGTCCGTGGTGAGGGGGAGGTCGGGTGCGCGGCGCCGGGCGCGTTCGGCCGCGGTGCCGACGATGTTCTCGGCGAGGATCTGGCCCGAGGGCCGGTCCGTGGCCCAGGTCGGCACGACTCCTTCGTACCGTTCCCACAGCGAGGCATGGACGATCCGCAGGGGAAGCCCGTGCCGTACGGCTTCGTCGACCGCCCAGTCCAGGGCCGTGAGACTGGCGTCGGACCCGTCGACTCCTACCACCAGAGGCGATTCCATCGCGTCCACCCGCCTTTCCGCATGATGTGGTGGCCTGCTGCCACGCTCGCACCGGGCGGGAGGAGCCGGGTAGGGCCGGTCGGTCCCGGTCGCGGCCCGCCCGGGACACCTACGGAGGCAACACGGCGACACGCCGGGAGGAGGGGCCCATCCGCTTCTCGCGGATCCTGATCGCGCGGTGCACGGCTCGAAGCCGCTTCCCCGCGTCCCTGGAGCGGGCCCCTCCTCACTTTCACGAAAGCACCGGTCGACGGTCCGGGCCAGGGCCGTCCGGGCCCCGACGTGCCCCTTCCGGCCCTTGTCGTCCGCCGCCCGGCGGCGACACCCTCGCAGCAACAGGACTCGGGCCGCGGAAGTACGGGAGGCCGGTCGTGAAGCACCCACGTACCGTCGACGACGTGATGACCCACGCGGTGGTCTCCGCCAGGCTCGACGCACCGGTCAAGGAGATCGTGCGGTCGATGCGGCGCTGGGGTGTGAGCGCGGTTCCCGTGCTGTCGGCCGAGGGGCGGGTGGTCGGCGTGGTGTCCGAGGCGGACGTACTCGGCAAGGTTCCGGGAGAGGACCACGACGACTCGGGTCCGGTGACGGCGGGCAGCTTGATGTCGGCACCGGCCGTCACCGTGCCACGCGGCGCCACGATCGCGGGGGCGGCGCGGCTGATGGGGCGTGGGCGTCTCAAGCGTCTTCCCGTGGTGGACGAGGACGGCCGCCCGGTCGGTGTCGTCAGCCGGGGCGACCTGCTCAAGGTCTACCTGCGCTCCGACGCCGAACTCGCCGAGGACGTGAGGCACGAACTCCTCACGCACCTGATCGCCGAGGGCGACGCCGCACTCACCGTACGGGTCACGGACGGGGCGGTGACGCTCTCCGGACGCCTGCCACGGTCCGTACCCGCGGATCTGGCCCTGCGGCTCACCCGGGCGGTGCCCGGCGTGGTGGACGCGGCGGCGGAGTTCACGACCGCGTAGCGGCCTTGGTGTCATGGGGCGTGTCACGTGGCGGAAAGTGCTGGACCCGCGCGTCCGGACCGGGGAACACCAGAGTGACCCGGCCTGTGTCCGACCATCGGACGTCGAAGGGGGGAGTGCCGTCCGCGTGGTGCAGACCGATGATCTCACCGTCACGCCCCTCGTCCCCGACCGTGGAACCGCCCACGATCAGACGGTCGCCGACGCGGGCCCACAACCCTGCGCGGGACGTCTCCTGGCCCTGCCGTGTTCCAGGCGCAGCCATGGTCCTCGCCTCCCGGCCCGAGTGACCGGCCGCGGCCCTCCCGAGACCGGTGCTCACGCCTCCACCATGCGTCCCGATCGGCCGCTCGTCATGGGGCCGACCGTCCCGGAAGGGGACCATTCGGCACTGCCCGAGGGCCGGCTCCGCGCAGCAGGGTGAGATCTACCGGGGCCGCCGCGTGCCGTGAAGGAGGACCGTCATGCAGCACCGTACGGTTTCCGAGGTGATGACCCACAACGTGGTCACAGCCGCCCCACAGACCCCGTTCAAGCAGATCGCCCGGCTCTTCGCCGAGAACGACGTCTCCGCGGTCCCGGTCGTGGGCCCCGACCGACGCCTGCTCGGCGTGGTCTCGGAGGCCGACCTGCTGCGGTCCACGGCCGAGCTCCCCGACCTGGAGGGACGTTGGGCAGGCGTCCGACTGCTGTCGCAGGAACGTGGGCTGCCCGACGCGGAGACGGCCGCCCAGCTGATGACCTCGCCGGCCGTCACGGCACAGCCGTACTGGAACCTCGCCGAGACGGCCCGGACGATGCACCGCAAGAAAGTGAAGCGGCTTCCCGTCACCGACGAGACCGGTCGGCTCGTCGGGATCATCAGCCGGAGCGACCTGCTGCGGCCCTTCCTGCGCGGTGACACGGCGATCCGTGAGGAGATCGAGCACGACGTCCTGGTCGACACCCTGCGCCTCGGTCCCAGCACGATCCGTGTGACCGTCGACGACGGAGTCGTCAGGCTCACGGGCCGCGTCGACGAGCGCGCCGACATCCCCGTGATCGTACGGCTCTGCCGATCGGTCGACGGAGTGGTCGCCCTGCACGAATCGATCGAGTACGCCTACGACAACCTGGCGTTCGACGTGGAGCCACCGCGATGACCGCCCCGTGGGTGGTCAGTGGGACGGAACTCACCGAGGACGACCATCCGGCCCTCGACACCTGGGACGGCTGCGCCGCTCGCCCGGTGGACGAGGCACGTACGTCCGCGCAGGGAAGGAGAGGATGATGCGGCACCGGAGGATCGACGGGCTGATGACCCGTGAGGTGGTGAGCGTCCGCGGCGACGCACCGTTCAAGGAGATCGTGCAGGTGTTGTCGCAACACCGGGTCACCGCGCTGCCGGTGGTGGACGGAGAGAACCGGGTGATCGGAGTCGTGTCGGAGAGTGATCTGATGCGGAAGACGGCCGACCAGGCCGCCGTCCCGGGAGACATGCCGGGCGTGCCGGGGCTTCAGGCGTGGGAGCGTGCGAAGGCCGAGGGGACACGCGCGGAGGAGCTGATGTCCGCACCGGCCGTGTGCGCCCGCCCCGACTGGACCGTGGCGGAGGCGGCACGGCTGATGGAGGTCCAGGGGATCAAGCGGCTCGTCGTCGTCGACGACGAGGACAGGCTGGTGGGCATCGTGAGCCGCCGTGACCTGTTGGGCATCTTCCTGCGTCAGGATGACGACATCCGCCGGGAGATCGTCGAGGACGTGCTCGGTGCCACTCTGCGTCTCGACCCGGACTCTCTCACGGTCGACGTGCGTGACGGACGGGTCGACCTCACCGGGAAACTGCCGTTCCGCGGCATGATCCCGGCCGTCGAGCGCATGTGCGCGACAGTCGACGGAGTGGTCTCGGTCTCCTCGACCCGTCTCACCTACGACATCGACGACACCGAACAAGGAGGTGGACGATCATGACGCAGGGCATTGTGGTCGGCCTGGACGGCACGGATCAGGCGAACGCCGCCGCGCAGTGGGCGGCGGAGGAGGCGGTGCTGCGCGGTACCGGGGTGCGCCTGGTACATGTGAAGGAGACATCGCCGGACGCCCTGCTGCCGTTCGCGGCACGGGAGCCCGACGAGCCGTGGGCGGAGGACCTGCTCGCCCGCACGGCGGCCGGGCTGCGCGAGCGTCATCCAAATCTGTCGGTGACCACCAGGCTGTTGCCGTCGGAACCCGTGGCGAGCCTGGTCTCCGCGGCCGAGGAGGGCGACCTGCTCGTCCTCGGCTCGCGCGCCCTGGGCGGCACGGCCGGATACCTGATCGGCTCGGTCGGGATGACGGTCGCCGGTCTCGTCGACCGGCCCGTCGTCCTCGTACGGGCCCCCGGCACGTCGCCTTCGCAGGGACCCGTCGTGGTCGGCGTGGACCTGCGGCAACCCGTGGACACGGTTCTGGGATTCGCCTTCGAGGAGGCGGCACGGCGACTCGCCGGGGTGCAGGTCGTCCACGCGCAGCAACTGCCTGTCTACGCGACGCTCGGCCCTCCCATGGTCCCGGACATCCGGCCGACCGTCGCGCCCGAGATCCAGCGTTCGCTCGACGATCTCCTCGAACCCTGGCGAGCCAAGTTCCCCGACCTGGCGGCGACCGGGCGAGTGGCGATCGGGTCGGCCGGCCAGGAGCTGGTGCGCACTGCCGGGGACGCGGCTCTTGTGGTCGTCGGTCGCCGCGCCCGGGGATCGGCACTGGGTACACGCATCGGCAGCGTGGCCCACGCGGTGCTGCACCACAGTCGCTCGCCGGTCGCCCTCGTCCCCCACGACTGACCTCCGAGCCCATCAGCCGTCGGACGCCGCAGGCCGCAGCCGTACCGCCGTGACCTTGTACTCCGGACACGAGGTCACGGTGTCGGCGTGCTCCGAGGTGAGGGAGTTGACACCGCTGGCCGGGAAATGGAACGCATAGAACACCTGTCCGGGAGCGAGTTCCCTTCCGACGCGGCCGACGAGTCGCGCCTGTCGTGGCGGCTCTCCACGATGACGGGGACGCCGTCCCGCAGTCCGTGGCGTGCGGCGTCCTCGGGATGCAGATCCAGGCGGTCCTGCGCGTCGAGAAGGAGATTGCCGCCGCGCCGGGTCATGCTCCCGGAGTTGTAGTGGGCCCATCGGCGCCTTGTGACGAGCACCAGGGGATAGTCCTCGTCCGGCTCCTCGCCGGGCGGCAGACAGAGGGCCGCCGGCAGGTGGGCGCGCCCGTCGGGAGTAGCGAACTCGACGGCGTACAGAGTGCGTTCACCCAGCTGGTCAGGCGCGGGACAGGGCCAGGGCACGACCCCCTCCTGGTCGATCCGCCGATGCGAGAGACCGGCGACTCCCGTCCCCGTCCTGACCGTTTCGTACGGGATCGTTTCGGCGTGCGCCCTGGCCGCGGCGTTCGAAGCGGAGCTGGTCCCCCTGGGAACGGCGGCTTTCTTCGGCATGGCCCCCGGCCTGGGCGCCGGGTCCGGGGCGTTCTTCGCGCTCGTCGCGCGTCTGGTGCCCGCCGAACGGGTCGGCTCGGTGACGGGCGTGGTCGGGGCGGCGGGCGGCCTCGGAGGCTTCTTCCCGCTCCTCGTGATGGGAGCGGTCGACAGCATCGCGCACGACTACACGTGGGGGTTCGTCCTCCTCGCCGTCACCGCGACGGCCGCGGGCGCCCTGGCCGCCACCGCTGTCCGCCGACACGCCCGGGCGACCGCGGACGTCTGACCGCGGTCACGAAGCGGCTCGAGCGGGCCTCGCGGCCACCCTGCGATTAGGTCCTTCGGCCCATCCACCGGGCCTGGGTGGCCGTAGCCGCACCTTCCTTCAGAAGGTTGGTATGGAAAGCATGAACACCGACCAGACGCTCCTCGTCGCCTCCGGCGTGCGCAAGATCTACCGGACGGGCTCCGTGGAGGTCACGGCCCTGCTCGACCTGGATCTCCTCGTGCGGCACGGGGAGATGGTGGCGGTCATGGGACCGTCCGGCTCCGGAAAGACCACGCTGTTGAACTGTCTGTCGGGGCTCGACGACATCGACGGCGGCCGGGTGGAGGTCGACGGTCACGACCTGTTCGCCATGTCGGACGCCGCGCGCACGGAGCACCGGGCCCACACCATGGGTTTCGTCTTCCAGGCGTTCAACCTGATACCGGTGTTCTCCGCGGTGGAGAACGTCGAACTGCCCCTGCTGCTCGTAGGCACCCGGCCGCGTGAAGCGCGGCGCAGGGCCCTGGACATGCTGGACAGGGTGGGTCTCGGTCACCGGGTCGAGCACCGACCGAGCGAGATGTCCGGCGGCGAGCAGCAGCGGGTGACCATCGCCCGCGCCTTGGCCGGACGCCCGGCCATCGTCTGGGCGGACGAACCGACGGGCAACCTCGACAGCGCGATGGCCGACCAGGTCATGGACCTGTTGTGCGGCCTCAACCGGGACGAGGGCCAGACGATCGTCCTGGTCACCCACGACAGTGCCATCGGCGCACGCGTCCCCCGCCTGATCCGGATGCGCGACGGGCAACTGGTCGACGACGTCCGCCAAGCCGTCGTCACCCCGGCCGCGATCCGTGACTTCCCCATGGGCTGATCATGTACCCGAACCTCCTCGTCCCGCTGCTCAGCGCCCTCGCGCTCGCCCTCGCGGCCCTGGTGCTGGTCGCCGTCCGGCAGCCGGTGTCACGGCGGCTGGCCTTTCGGCAGGTCGCCCGTCGGCGCACCGAGGCGGCGCTGGTGATCGGCGGATCGATGCTCGGCACGGCCATCGTCATCGGGGCCCTGGTCGTCGGCGACACCTTGAACTTCTCCGTACGACAGGAGGCGTACCGCACTCTGGGACCGGTGGACGAGCGCGTCGTCGCTCCGCCCGGCCCGGCCGGGCGCGTCGTCACCGAACGGCTGGCCGCCCTGGCCGGCGATCCCGACGTCGACGGAGTCCTGAACGCCCAGGCCACCCAGGCATCGGCCGTCAGCAGTGCCGGCGACCGTACGGTCGCCGAGCCACGCGTCCTGGCCTGGCAGGTGGACTTCGACAAGGCGGCGCGCTTCGGCGCACCGGGCGGTGACTCCGGTCTCGGCGGACCGAACCCGAAGCCCGGCCAGGTCGTGGTCAACGAGCCGCTGGCCCGGTCCCTGAGCGTGGAAGCCGGGGATCCGATCACGGTGTATCTGTTCGGAGCACCGCAGACGTACCGGGTCGAGCGTGTGGTGCCGGAACAGGGCCTTGCCGGTGCGGGCCTGGGTGGCAGGCTGAACCGCAACGTGTTCCTGCCGTCGCAGTCCCTGGACTCCGCCGCCCGAGCCGTCGGCGCCGAGCCGCGCTCGGTCACCTTCGTCTCCAACCGCGGCGGCGTCGAGGGCGGCGACGCCCTGACCGACCGGGTGACGGCCGACATCCGGCAGTCACTGGGGCCGCTCGCCGCGCAGACGGCGATCGACACTCCGAAACACACCGTCCTGCGGGACGCGAAACAAGCCGGAGACTCCCTCGGAGCCCTGTTCCTCATGATCGGCAGCTTCAGCATCATCGCGGGCGCCCTGCTGCTGGTGAACATCTTCGTGATGCTCGGCGAGGAGCGGAAGTCCCAGATGGGCATGGTGCGGGCCGTCGGGATGAAGCGCTCGCGCCTCGTCGGGTCCTTCACCCTCGAAGGGGCCACGTACGCGTTGCTGTCCGCGCTGCCGGGCGTGGCCATCGGGGTCGCCGTCGGCTGGGGCGTCGCCGTGGTGGCCGCGCAGATCTTCCAGGGCTGGTCGGTCGGCGGCAGCAGCATCCGCATCGCGTTCGCGATCACTCCTACCAGCGTCCTCAACGGACTGGCCATGGGCCTTCTCATCGCCTTCGCGGCGATCCTCGCGACCAGCGTCCGCATCAGCAGGTTCAACATCATCGCCGCGATCCGCGACCTCCCCGCCACGCCCGGACGAGGGCCACGCCGCCGTCTGCTCGCGGTCTCCACCGCCCTGGCCCTCCTGTGCGCGTTCGTGGCCGTCCCGGCCGTGGCGCGCAGCCAGCCCGACGCGACGTACCTCATGCCGGCGCTTGCCCTCGCCTTCGCCACTCCGGCGCTGCTGCGCGTCCTTCCCCGTCACACGGTCACCACCCTGGTCGCCGGGGCCGTGCTGGCCTGGACGCTCCTGGCGCCCGTCATACGCCCTCGGATCTTCGACACGCCGTCGATGTCCGTGTACGTCATACAAGGCGCCCTGGCCGCCTTCTCCGCCGTCGTGCTCGTCAGCGACAACCAGAAGACACTGCTCCGCCCCGTACAACGGTTCCTCCAGCGCCCGACGGAAGGCGGCCTCGCGGCGCGGCTCGCGGTCGCGTACCCCTTGGCCAAGAGATTCAGAACCGGTGCGACGCTGGTGATGTACACCCTGATCGTGTTCGTCCTCGTGCTCCTGACGGAGATCTCGGGCATTCTCCGCGCCGGCGTCGACGGCGTCGTCGCCGACGCCACCGCCGGATACTCCCTGCGACTGGACTACAACCCCGAGGTCGCAGGAGACCGACTCGTCTCCGATCTGCGCGGCGGCCCGTCGGTCGCCGGCATCTCCGCCGTGACACCGCTGCTCAACGCCACCGGGCGGGCCACCGACCCGGGTGGCCGCAGCCCTCAACCGCTCGACACCGCCGTCGTCGGCGTACCCGACGGGGCGATCACCGGCATCACGTTCCGCGAACGGCTGCCCGGCCTGGCCGACGACCCCGCGGTGTGGCGGGCCCTCGCCTCCGACCCCCGGTACGTCGTTCTCGACGGCTTCTTCGGCAGCACCGGCGGCCCGGCGGGCGACTACTACGACCCCGGGGACACCCTCAACCTGACGGATCCCCGGACGGGCCGTAGCGAACAGAAAATCATCGCCGGCGTGCTCAGCAACGGGATGGTCTTCTACCCGGGCACCGGCGCCAGTTCGACCACCTACCCCGTGGTGATGAGTGAACAGGCGACGCGCGAGCTCTTCGGTACCCAGGCGCAGAACGCCTCCGCACTGGTGAGAACCGGCCCCGGCACCTCCCCCGACGCGCTGGCGACCCGACTGCAGGGCGAGCAGCTCTCGTCCAGCCTGGTCGCCACGCCCATCGAGTCGGACATCCGGCGCCAGTTCGACTCCAGCACCGCCTTCTTCCACCTCATGCAAGGTTTCCTTGTCCTGGGCCTCGGCGTGGGCATCACCGGCCTGGGCGTCGTCATGGTCCGAGCCGTACGCGAACGCCGGCGCACCATCGGCATCCTGCGGGCCCTCGGCTTCCGGGCGCGGACGGTCCAGCGGTCCTTCCTGTGGGAGAGCGCCTTCGTCGCCGTGGAGGGAATCGTGCTCGGCTCGCTCCTCGGCGTGCTGACCACCTGGCTCATGTACAGCAACAGCGCCGCGTTCGAGGGTCTCGAAGGAGGATTCCCGGTCGAATGGACCAGCATCTGCGGCCTGGCCGCAGCCACCTTCGTCGCATCACTCCTGGCCACGATCGGGCCGGCCCGGCGCGCGGCCGCCATCCGCCCGGCCCTCGCGGTCCGCGTCACCGAATGACGAGCACCCCAGCAAGGCCCATCCGACCGACCCCGATGGTGAAGCGCCTCCGTCACGAGATCCACTTACGCAGCATCCCTTCGTCACGCGTCGAGCTGCCGGGCGATGTCGTCCGCCCAGGCGTCGATCGCCGCCCAGTCCCGGTGGTCCCCGTAGCGGCAACCGAGCAGCCGGAACAACAAGGCACCCTTCCGGTCGAGGTGTTCACGCCGGATCACACCCGAGAAACGCCGATGGTCCCGAGGACGGACGACCTCGACGAGAGCGGCGACACGCGGCTGCACCATGCGTTCGGCAAGCCGGCGCAACGGCCCGGGCAAGGCGGCGGCCATGCCGACGCTGAACATCCACGTGGGCTGATCGTCCCAGCGGTCGGCGTTGTCCTTGACGAAGCCTTCCGCCGTCGGCAGCCAGGCGCCGTTGTGGACCGCGCTGCCCAGCACCAGCGCGTCGCCCGGCAAGGACCGCTGTCCCCCGGAGGACGCGCGCAGCGCCTGGATCTCCACATGACGTCCGTGCAGGCGCAATCGCTCACCGATCCGGTCGGCGATCTCCTGCGTGGAGTGATGCTCGGACGCATAGAGGATCCGAACGGAGACCATTGCACCTCCTCCATGAATCCCAGCGTCGCACCATGAGGTGTGGTCCGCATTGCCCACTGCGGTGCGCACACCGCCCCTTAGGACCGTGCCCTATGCGGCCCGTACGTCAGAGCGCGTCGGGGCCGCGCTGCCCCGTGCGTACGCGCACCACCGTTTCCACGGGTACCGCCCACACCTTGCCGTCGCCGATCTTGCCCGTGTGGGCGGCGCGGACGATGGCGTCGATGGCTGGCTCTGCGTCGGCGTCCTCGACGACGACCTCGATACGGGCCTTCGGGACCAGGTCCACCCGGTACTCGGCACCCCGGTACACCTCGGTGTGCCCGCGCTGACGCCCGTAACCGCTGGCCTCGGTGACCGTGAGCCCGTTGATGCCGAGCTCCTGGAGCGCGTTCTTCACCTCGTCAAGGCGGAACGGCTTGACGATCGCGGTGATCAGCTTCATGCGGAGGGCTTCCTGTCCTTGACGAGCGAGGTGACGGGGGACGCGGCGTGCAGCGGCGAGCCGCCGTGGCCGAGCACGCCGTGATCGTAGGCGGTCTCCGCGTGCACCGTCTGGTCGAGTCCCGTCAGCTCCTCCTCGGCGGAGGCCCGCAGCCCCATCACCCGGTCGAGAACCTTGCCGATCCCGTAGGTGACGAGGAAGGTGTACGCCGCCACGGCCACCACGGCGAGGGCCTGCCGGCCGAGCTGGCCGAGCCCACCACCGTAGAACAGCCCTTCCTTGTCAACGGTCATCACCGACGTCGCGAACAGGCCGATCAGCAGCGTACCGACGACACCACCGGCGAAGTGCACGCCCACGACGTCGAGGGAGTCGTCGTAGCCGAAGCGGAACTTCCAGGCGACCGCGTACGAGCACACGACGCCCGCGGCGAGACCGACCACGGCCGCGCCGGGCATCCCGACGACCCCGCACGCCGGAGTGATCGCCACGAGGCCGGCGACCGCGCCGGACGCCGCGCCGAAGGTGGTCGGGTGACCGTCGCGCCGCTGCTCGACGAAGAGCCAGCCGAGCAGGCCGGTGCACCCGGCAACGAGGGTGTTGAGGAGCGACGCGGCGGCCAGGCCGTTCGCGCCGAGCGCCGAGCCGCCGTTGAAGCCGAGCCAGCCGAACCACAGCAGACCCGCGCCGAGCAGCACCATCGGCAGGTTGTGCGGCCGCATCGCGTCCTTCTTGAAGCCGATACGCGGGCCGAGCACCAGACACATCGCGAGGCCGGACGCGCCTGACGCGATCTCGACGACGAGTCCGCCCGCGAAGTCGAGGGCGCCCAGCGAGTGCGTGATCCAGCCGCCGGGACCCCACACCCAGTGCGCCACGGGGACGTATACGAGAAGCGTCCACACCGGCACGAAGACGAGCCAGCCCGCGAACCTGGTGCGGTCCGCGACCGCGCCGCTGATCAGCGCCGCCGTGATGATCGCGAACGTCAGCTGGAAGGTGCTGAAGAGGAACGTGGGAACCGTACCGGTGAGGGTGTCCGGACCGATGCCCGCCAGGCCGAGGTGGCCCAGGCCGCCGACCAGTCCGGCGAAGGCGTCGTCGTCGAACGCGAGCGAGTAGCCCGCGACCAGCCAGACCACCGTGACGAGGGCGATCGACACGAAGCTCATCATCAGCATGTTGAGGACGCTCTTCGTGCGGACCATGCCCCCGTAGAACAGGGCCAAGCCGGGGGTCATCAGCAGAACGAGTGCGGTGGCGGCGAGCAGCCAGGCGGTGTCGCCGGTGTCGAGCCGGAGTGCGGCGGCGAGGGGCATCGAAGGTCTCCTCCTACGGGTTGGGGAGAGCCTCGTGGCGGCGCATTTCGCGATGCGTACACGGAAGTTTCCGTCATGTTTCGTATGGCGCGGGGATTGGCGAACCCTCACAATGCGGCGTGCCTGGGCGAGGCCCACCTGCGCGGTCTGGCGGGCAACGCTCGGACAAGCATTTCCGGCCCCGTCCCCGGTTCCGCACCACCGACCGACCTGGCCATCAGTCACGGCAAGCACCGTTGCAGCACTAGGAACAGAGCCCGCGGCACGCCACCTTCCGTTGCCAGACGGGCTTCGATCGGCTCACGTAGTCCGAGCAGGCATTGCAGACGCAGCCCAGATCCTCTACTCCGACTATTCGCCATCGGCTGCACCGTCACCACCCTTCACCGAGATCCGGACCATGTGCGCTCCGGCGCCCCGCCGTTGATGCTCCGGACCATCGTTCCTGCTGATCAGAAAGGCATCCCGCCCGTACCACCAGCAGACGAAGAACCTGCTGTTCCTCAGCGGCGGAGGAATCAGGCTGCTTCCCATAGGCCGGTGTCCAGGATCCGGGCGGCCTTGGTGACACTGCCCGGCATCAGATGCCGGTAGGTCCGGTACGTCTCCTCGATGGACTTGTGGCCCATCCACTCCGCCACATCGGTGATGGGAATGCCGTTGCCGAGAGCGTTCGAGGCGAAGTAGTGCCGGAAGCCGTACATCCCCACGCCGCCCTCCGGAGGGAGGGTCGTGAAGAGCTTCCTCACCCGGCGCCGCTCCATGCCCTCGGTGAAGTAGCCGCCCGGACCGCGCAGCAGGTAGCCGTCCTTCGTGGTGCCGTGCTTCTCCGCGTAGCGCTCGATCGCCTCCCGCACCGATCGCGGCAGCGGCACCTCCCGGAACTCCCCTACCTTGCGGTGCTTCAGCTTCGCCGGGCTCAGCGTGTTGGAGTGGATCTGCTCCCGCACCCGGTAGACGTCCTGGGCCACGACATTGTTGACGTTCACCGCCCGCGCCTCACCATTGCGCAGGCCGCACCCCGCCATCATCACGATCTCCAGAGCCAGATCCTCATCCGCAACGGCCAGCGCTTTCGTCACGTAGGCGAGAGACGGAATGGCAACCATTGCCCGAACGTATTCCGGTTCCTGGACGCCCTTCACCGGGTCGTCCGCCATGGCCCCCTTGGCGTATGCGTCTCGCAGGATGGTCTTGAAGACCCGGAAGATGTTCACCTGGTTTCCGCGGCCGACCCCGTCGCCCTCCATCTGATCCAGGAAGCGTTCGACCACCATCGGGGTGACCGAGTTCAGCTTGCGCGATCCCAGGCGCGGGACGATGTGCACGTTGATCGAGCTGTCGACGTGCTCCCCCGTGGAGTAGTCCGTCATCTTGCACTGCCGGGGCCGCCACTGCTTGGCGTACTCCTCGACCGTCAGCTGCCCCAGTTCCCGGCGGGCCGCCGCCACGGAAGGCGCCGTGGTCTTCTTCTCCGCGTACAGCTGCGTGAGGCGTTCGATCGCCTCGTCCTGGGTGCCGTAACCGGACTCCTCGTGCTGCCTGCCGAGCGCGTCACGGGAACGGATCGAGTACGGGTGAGGGCAGCGGGTCGGCTTGGCGGAGTCGCAGTACTTGAAGAAGGGCTCCATGCCGCGGGCGAGCTGTCGGGCCATGTGACGCACCATCCGTTCCAGCCCAAGAACCTGCTCAGGCGCCGTGCTGTCGGTCGCAGGTCAGCAAGCGGGGACGCGTCGGGGACGCATGCTGACCGTTTGCTGACCTGAGGGGGGCGCATGAGGCCCCTGACCTGCGGAAACGCCAAATAGTCAGATCTTGGACTTGAACGGAGTGCGCAGCACTTTGGACTCCTCTGAGACGGCTCCCTGCCTGCTTTCTGCAGGTCAAGGGCGGCATCGACTTTACACCGACACCCTCGTCCGATGTTTGTGATGAACGTCCATCCGCACCCCCGAGGCGGCGGACCGCTGGACCCTGCTGACCCTCGCGGTCTCCACCGACTGCGACTGGCCCGGGCCTCTGGCCCCACCCCTGGGCGGGTGCGCCCGGACCCCGGTCCGGGCGCACCCGCCCGTGCGTTGTACTGGCCCGTGTCGCCTGACTACGCCGAAGTCTCGGCCCCTGCGCTGGGGGCGAATCCGCTCCCCTGCTCGGCGAACACCTTGATCGCTGCGCCCATGAACTCCACCATCCCGGGGTGGTAGGAATCGTGGAACGCCCTCATGGCCTCGTCCTCGGCGTAGAAGAGCGACATGCCGATGTAAGCCTCCCTGGAGGGGGTGTAGAACCGGCAGATGATGTCGAAGTGCCTGCGGACGAGCTCCTGGATCTGCTGGTCTCCGGGCAGGAAGCCGTCGTCCAGGAAAACCGTGATCTCCCGGTACAGCAAGTCCCAGTCCTGGTGGACCCGCTCCCTGTCCACATGTTCCCAGTCGTTGGTCTCGGCAAGGCTCTTCGCCTGCTCCTCGGCCAACGACCGGCGACACTCGTCCTCGTAACTGTTCCCCACGACACCGGTTCCCGTCGTTTCGTCACCTCTCCGGTGGATCCCCAAGAGGCCGCCAACATGTCGACATCGACCGGCCGCTGATGATCAACTGCCGGTCCAGGCCGAACGGTGACACACAGGCACCGGGTCGGCAAACCATTTCTCGGACCCTCCGGCGCTCCGTCCCGGTCACCTGGCGGCGGAAAGGCACAGCTCGAACGGCCAGCCATCGGAGCGGGCCGTCCAGCCGCTCGACCTCGCGGCCCGGGTTCCCGCGGCGACCTCGCTCGGCAGGACGAACTCGGCCGGCACCGGGGCCGGTTCCATGACGGTTGGTCGACCGATCTCCACGACGAGTGTCGTCCCGGGGCGGGCAGCTTCCTCCGCCACGTAGCCCAGGGTGCCGAGGCGGTATGCGCAGAACCGGCGGTTCCTGCTCACCCCCGGCGGCACTCGACGCCGTCGACGACGATGCGGCGGGAACCCTTCCTCGTTACGAGCTGGTGTGTGACAGCGGTGGAGGCGTGTTTGTCTGGTCGGGGTCGTGGTCGTGGTCAGGCGTTGGCGGTGCGGTCGGAGACGAGGTCGGCGATGGCCCGGTAGGTGTCGGGCAGAGTCTCGCGTCGGTGGATCCGGCGGGCCAGCTGCTTCCAGCGTTTGTGGTCGGCAAGTGCGTGCTCGACGGTGATGCGCTTCGATGGGTGTCTGTGCCGGGCTTCTTCTCTGGCTGCGTGCACGTGCGGAAGGGCGATCTTGTTTGGCTTTCTGGGCGGTGTGATCGCCTGCCCCGGGTGGTCGCGGCGGAGGCCCAGATATCCGTCGTCCAGGAAAACCTCCACTCCACATCAGGGAAGTGCTGGAAGCAGACACCCATTCCTTCGTTGCGTATGGCGGTCGCGTCATGCATCCGCCCTGGTCTCAGGGCATCAGTCCATAACGTGCGGCCCTGGCGGTCGGCGATGACGGTGGCCTTCATCGTGTTCTGCTTCTTCTTCCCCGAGACGAACCCCCGGCGCCCGCCGCGGCCGGCCAAGGGCCCGCGGACCTGGACCTCGGTGGTGTCCAGGCGTAGCTCGATACCCTCGGCCGGGGCATAGGCGAAGACATCCGCCAGGGTCCGAAGCCGCAGGCCAGGACAGTCGGGGACCGCGCATCCGCGTTCGGCCAGGAGCCCTCGTATCTCTCCGGTGGCGCGGGTGATGGTGGAGCGGTCGACACCGAACAGCAGGGCGAGAACGAAGTGCGGGAGATCGTGCCGCAGGTGGATCAGAGTGGCGACCAGCCGGCCGACGAACACCAGCCGATGCCGGGCACCTGCCCCTGCCTCGCGTTTTCTGGTCCCGCCGCGTGCTTCGTGACGGCGTCCCTCGACCACGGCCTGCCACGGGCAGGCCAACTCCTCGGCCAAGCAAGCCAGATGCTGCCGGGAGATGCCTGTGAACAACTGACGCGCGAGAACCGCCCGGTTGACCATGATCGCCTCAGCCGGATCATGCCATCCACCAGCACGGACGCCTCACCCGCTATCACGCACCAGCTCGTCAGGCCCCCAGGGGGACGGCGAGGCGCATGACTCACAACACCGGCTGGGAAGCCACCATCGGACCTGGAGGGCCGCCGCCGCGACGTCGGCTGGATGCTCCGGGCCGCCGCCTCGTCTGCACGCTTTCTCGTCGTCGCAGCAGTGCAGCTCGCGGCTGCTGGCTGAGCGGGCGGGGTAGGAGTTTCCTGAGGTCGTGGTGGGTGGTCTGCCTGGTCAGGTCACGTCGAGGGCCAGGCGGACGGTGATCCGTTTGCCGACCGGTTCACGGCGGGCTTCGAAGCTCTGGGCGACGGCCGTCACGATCTCCAGCCCGTGCTGCCCGACCCGCCCCATGTCAGCCGAGCGGGCCACCGGCAGATCCGGGGCCGAGTCCCATACGACAACTTCGAGCAGTGAGCCCACGATCGACAGCTCCAGCAGAACCGGTCCACGGGCGTACTTGTGGGCGTTGGTGACAAGTTCGCTGACGACCAGCTGTGTCACGTCGATCGCCTCGCGGGTCACGGCCGTGGCGTGCCAGGGCCGTGCGCGGGTGAGGAAGTCCTTGGCCAGGTGGCGCGCCTGCGCGATGCTCGTGTCGTCGGGCTCCAGAGCCGCCGCCGTGTACAGAAGGTCGCGGGGTATCTCTGCGACGGCGTTCATGCCTGCTTCCGGTTCGCTCATGGCCTGCTGTCCCACCCCCGTTCCCCCGTTCCAAAAACCACGTGTACCCCTTGTTCAGCGCCTCACACCTGGAGTTCGGCGGCGATGCAGGCATTGTCCACCGGCCGTCGCGGAGCAGACGAGGAGGCCTCCACACCGCTTCCGGAGTGTGCCAGGATCGTCTTATGTCTGTTCCGGAACGTGTCAATCATCAGAACACGGGCGGGGCTGGAAACCTTGAGGCCACCCTCACCACCGACGCCGAGGGCATCCGCATCGTGACCCTGGTCGGCGAGGTCGACCACGCCACCCGATCCATTCTTACCGAGGAACTGGCCGCGGCCTGCGACGGAACTCGCCCCCGTGTTGTGCTGGACCTGAAGCAGGTCACGTTCATGGACTCCAGCGGCATCAACGCCCTCATCCGCACCCACCACACCCTCACCGACGCACAGGGGTGGCTACGTCTGGCCGCGCCCAACCAGGCGGTGATGCGCGTCATCACCATCGTCGGCATCGATGCCTTCATCGACTGCCACAGCAGCCTTCCCAGCGCGCTCGCCGCCTGAGCCCTCGGCGCTGCGGCCCGAAGACGCACTTGGCCCGCGCACGCCGCCGCGTGGGCCGGCTTGCAGGACTCTCTTGACGCTGCACTGTGACGCGTAACCCCCGGGGCTCCCTCGCGCAGGATGGAGGGAGCCCCTCGGCGTGGGGTCTCAGCGGGTGAGTGTCGCGCAGCGGATGCCGTCGGCGGGGTGCCACTCCGTCACCGGTTCGACGGCGGTGCCGTGTTCGGTGCAGTGCGGAGTGGGGATGACGGCGCCGCAGGTCTGGCGTGCGCACCGGCAGAGGGGGCTGGGGGCGGTGCAGGGCAGGCCGTGACGGATGACGCCGCCGGCTGTGCGGGGCGAGGCGGTGCCGGCTGTGCGGGGCGAGGCGGTGCCGCGCAGGCGGGCCGGCCAGGCGAGGGTGACGCGCAGGCCCCCGGAGCCGGCCCTGAACCGGTCGATCACCTCCAGGCCGTCGGGCACGGCGAGCGGGACGGTGCCGGGGGCGGTGAGCTTGACCAGTGCAGCACCGGTGACGGGGAGCTGGGCGAGGGTGTCAGCGTCGGCGTCGGTCATCCAGCCGGACAGCCGGTCCTGATCCTGCGGGTCGTCGGTCAGCTCCAGGAGGGGATCGTCCATGCGCAGGCGCTCGGGGGTGCCTGCGCCGAGGGACGGGCCGACGGTGAGGGTGGCGGCCGGGACGCTGGTGGGAATGGCGATCTTGTCGTGGGCGAGGAGCCAGACGACGACGTCGCGGAGGGCGAACTCGGGATGCACGTCGGTGCCGCCGGTGGGGGTGGGGAAGTCGGGGCGGCGGCGACGCGAGTTGACCACCGCGGCCCTACCGACGCGGGCGATCCACGCGACCCCGGCCAGGAGCAGCCGGGCCCCGCCGCCCTGCGGCTCGGGGGTGAGGGCGGCGAGTGGAGAGCGGCGGGGCTTCCTCAGTGCCTCGGTCAGCCGGTCCGCCGCCCACGACGCACCAGCCGGGCCGCGCAGGGCGGCGCGGACCGCTTCCGCGTCGGCCGCCTCCACTGCTGTCCGGGACCACAGGCGCATATCTGCGTCGCCGGCCGGGGCGACGCCTGAGGCAGTGGCCCAGCGCCATGCCGCGACCGGCACCCGCATCCGCATCCGCATCCGGCCCGCGGCCTCGGATTCGTCATAGGTCTCACGCATCGCGTCTCTCCGATCTCACGGCGGCACGGCCCGCCCACCGGGCGACGCCGGAAGGATGACGAAAGATCAGTTTTTATTTTAATATCCCTTTTTTCAGGGCGAGTTGGAGCCTGTCCCACAAGTCGCGTACGTGTACGCAAGGGCAAAACCCGCCCGCATGGGTGAACCGCGGCAGGGCTGAAACGACGAAACCCCCGCCGTTGCGGCGGGGTTTCGTTTGGTGGGCGACGCCCCGCGGGAGCGTGGCTCCGGTCGGCTATATCGCGGCTGGGCGGGTGGCGCGGAGTGCCTCGTCCAGGGTCGGGTGCACGCGGAACAACGACTGGGCACCGGTGATCTCCAGGAGCCGGGTGATCTGCCGTCCTGAGTCGGACAGCACCAGGAGCACGTCAGCCTTCTCGGCGTCGCGGCGCAGCTGCAAGAGGGCATTCAGGCCTGTGGAGTCACAGAAGACCACACCGGCGAGATCGACCACGATCGTCGTGCGGGGCTTGGCGAGCTCCAGGGCGCGTTGGAAGGTCTCCAGGAGCGTGGGGCGAGCTTCTATGTCGATCTGGCCGGCGATGCGGCACAGAACGGTGCCGTCGCTTCGGCAGTGGCAGGAGTAAGCGGCTGCTGGAGCTTCGTGTCCGCGAGTCATGGCTTGCACCGCCTCTCGTGCGGGCGGATCTGTCTTACTCCAGCTTGGTCCGCGGGCCGGTGTCGGGCAACCCTTGAAGCGAGCTTGCCCAGTAGGCGGAAACGAGAAGCCCGTAGGTGTCTGCGACGCGCCTGGTCCCCTGCTTGGGGATGCAGAAGACCAGGCGGGGGCGTCGGGGGCGAGGACCAGTCGGCACCCGGAGCCAGGCCCGAAGGTAGTCGATTGGATACCCTCCGTAGTGCGCGGCGACGAGGCCGGGACATGCAGTTGACGCAGCGCGGCTGGTTTTGTCGATGACGAGGAGCAGCGTTTCTTGCGCAGTTCGGGAGGCATTGCCCGCGTCGAATGATGACGGCTTCGGACAGCAGCTTAGAAGCGACCGGCAAGACGCCGTGTGCCGTTTGTCCGGAGCCCGGAGCAAAAGCGCCGGCTACGGGCGCAGGTGGCGGATGGCGCCGCGCCGTTACCGAGTGCCGGCGGGTGCCTCCCGTTCTTCTCGACATCGAGCCCGGGGCCCGGTGAGCGCCTCCCGGGTTCGTCGACGACTGTTGTCGTGTGACATCGATAAAGCCACCCCGGAAAACCGCAGGACCTGCGAGCCCGGTTCTGAAGGGGAGAGACCGGGGCCGCGGGCCCTGCGGTGCGGCAGGAGGAACAGCTGCGGGCGCCAAGGGCCGCGGTTCCGGTACCTGGCGTGCCGGCCCGGTCCCGCAGGAAGCCGGGCCGCTACAGTTTTGCCCATCGCCTCATCAGCCGAGGGGGCCGTGTACTGGGCTCTTCCCTCTCAGTCATCCTGCACACGGCCCCTTCCGGCTCTCCGACACCAGGCACAGGCCGCGTAGCCTTCGCGGACCTGAGAGCCGGGTTCGTGGCGCGGCCCGTGGACTCACCCGGCATACCACGCTCCGTCCCACCCGGGCCCCAGCGCAGGCAACTTCTCCGGGACCTCGCGGCACCTCCTCACGGCCGGCTCACGCACTGACTCCCGCACCTGCATCCAAAGCGGTCGTCACACGGGAAACAGGGCACATGCGAGTCCTGTTTGCTCTGATATGAGAGCCATCCCCGCGCCGCGCTCCCCCCAGCCGCCGGCCCACCGCATGCTGCGGTGCGAGCACTGCCGCGACTGGGGCACCCTCGTTGCGCCCGACGGCCGCGGCCTCATCCCCTGCCCCCACTGCCAGGCCGGCCCCTCCCCGCCCGGAGACAACAGCCCAGGCCCTCCGTAGCCCCCGGAAATGAAGCACACCGCAGCCGGCCCTGGTCTACAAGGTGGGGTGCCACTCGGCCATCACCATGGGGGTGTCGTCGGACAGCTTGTGCTCCTGATGGCATCTGAGATGTCACAGCAACCGCGCAGAGCTTCGGGGGCGGGTTCGTCGGGCGGCCGACACCCAGTGCCCTTCTCCAGGCGCTCGCCCATGTCTCGTCCGGGTGCCCATGACGCCCCCGGGCAGTGCAGGGTGACGTCAGGCCGTGATGTGATCGAGGGCGCTCTGGAGTCGGCGGATCGCGTCTTCGGCGTCCGTGTACTCCTCAGGAGCCGGCGGGACCGCACCGAAGGTGGGGCCGTCTTCGGCGGGCAGGGCGCGCCAGTGCAGGACTGGAGTGAGGGCGGTGGCGGCGGCGCCGAGGAACCAGGCCAGGCGCCCATGCACATGGGCGAGGGCGATCGCCACAGCGGCGATCGCTTCCCGTAGCCGTTCCAGCCGTTCGACAACGGTCAGGGCCTGTTGGGCTTGGGGGTCGCCCACGGCGGCGTGCAAGTCGGCTGCTGCCTTTACGGCCACAGCACGGTCGGCAGAGGTCAAGACCCACACCTGATCACGGATCAGCCGCTCGGCCTTCTCCGCCAGATCCTCGATCACTGTCCGCATCTCCACCCGCACCATCCTATGGCTGCTCCCGATCAGCGGTAGAGCACAGGCAGAACCGCCTGTGGCCGGCCGCCGCGTGAGCGAGGGGCGGCCATCGTGGGGATGCCGATAGCCAACCGGTCGGAGAAACAGGAGACGCTGCGCGAATGGCTGCGGCGGTAGCTCGACCGGACGGAGCACACGATCCGCAGGTTCAATACGCAACAGACCGAGGAGCAGTGGCGCCAGGAGGGCGCGCGCCGGGAGTTGTCGTGGAAGGTACTTCCACCTCGGGCGGTAGAGGGGCATCCGACGCTGCATGGGGAGAATTGCCCGGACGCCGGTCTGCCGAGGAGGGCCGGGCTGAGGTTGTGGGTGCATCCAGTCGCCTGGACCGAAGACACCGCAGGGCCCGTTCCCTCATCGGGAATGGGCCCTGCGGTGCTGTCTTGGGCAGCCCGACGGTACTGCCCCCGGGGGTACCCCTGGGCGCCGGGCGTCACCCGCGCACGCCATATCGGCGCGGGCTATGGCGCAGGACAGCGGTGGTCTGCATGGCGTACTGCGAGGGCCCTGACTTTCAAGATCAAGCCTCAGGCGCCGGTGGGGTGGGAGCGGGCGTCGACACGGAGGTGGGAGGCGCCGGCAGGGGCCGAGCATCCCCCGACCCTCCATCGGCCCGGCAGAGAAAACCCCAGCTCAGCGCACCCTCCCCCGCGCCTTCAGCTGGGTCGCCGGAACCTCCGGCGCGTCCAGGCGGGCGCCGCCGCAGCCCTTCACCTCGCCGAAGCGGTCGCTCGTCATCCAGTCCTCCCTCGCCTTCCGGATCTCCTCGTCCGTGCGGCCCACGAAGTTCCACCGCAACCCGCGTGGACACCACATCACCGCAGGTCAGCAGCCCATATGCCAGGCAGGGGTCAGCAAAAGGTCAGCATCAACGTCTGGACGTTCCCATAGGCTTCCAGCCTGCGTGTGAGGGGATGCGGCCATCCGTCGATTCCGACCAAGGAGATCGGCCGGGGGCGGCTCGTGCTGCTGGCTTACGCACCCTCGCCCGTTTCGCTCTGCACCGCCTCGCGCAGCCTCGACCCCGCGCCCGCCGCCGCTGGGGTCTGTCCGGCCGGTGAATCGAGCAGAAGCCGTGCGCAGCGGCCCCGCAGGCAGGAGCAACGGGGTTCCGCTGCTGAGCCTGCGGGGCCGGTGCATCACTCATGCGCCCCACGGGACGCCCGATATACGTGGTCCATGTCGATCGCCTGGGCGGGGAGTCCTCTTCCATGAGTGAGGCCCGACCGTATCCGGTCGGGCCTCACTCACCTCGCGCGCGTAGCGCTCCTCGTGCTGTCTACCAGCGGTACCAGCGGCCC
Source organism: Streptomyces sp. NPDC043176 (assembly GCF_056436715.1). NCBI lineage: Bacteria > Bacillati > Actinomycetota > Actinomycetes > Kitasatosporales > Streptomycetaceae > Streptomyces > Streptomyces sp. NPDC043176. The sequence continues at coordinate 90,975 of NZ_JBWKCA010000010.1, read as the reverse complement.
TTGCGGCCGCCACTGCCAGCAGGCCGGATGACGAATCCCAGCAGCCAGACAACGAGAACGATCACCGCGATCCACCACAGCGCCTTCAACGCGAAACCCGCACCGAACAGGATCAGAGCCAGCAGAAGAACCAAAAGCAGGGGAACCATCGTCATCAACCTCCTGGCCACCAGTTGCCCCCACCTCGGGCCGACAAGCCCATGAGCGGAAGTTACTTCCGCAAGCCACGGGGCATATGCGCGGGCGCCCGCGCCATGCCTGGTCCCCCGTCACCTCTTTCGTGGCTCCGCAATGGGGCCTCCGGCCTTCGGGCCCGGCAGGACTTCCCCCCCTTGTCGTTCATGATCCGAGAGGTGGTGCCACCGGGTCCGGAGGCATCGACGGACCGCTGGTGAGGGGCTTGAACGCCGGCTTCACCCAGGGCCGGAAGAGCTCTCCGTACCGTGGATGCGGCAGCTCGATGCCCTGGCAAGGCCGGACGAAAGCGTGAGGGAGGGGCCGGCACGTCATCGACACCGGCGGCATCGACGTCTTCCTCGACCTGTACGAACCGAGACCGGCCCGTTCCCGACCGCTCACTCCGTCCGCGACCTCACCGTCTGGTTGTCCGCCCGCCGCTTCCCCCGGACGGCCGACCAGGCAGGTCGGCGAGTTCTCGAACACGGCCCGGTCACGGTCGAGGGACGCCGGGCCCTGCGGCGCTGACGGTGTCGTAGGACTGGAGGCCTTGGACCATCGCACCTCCTACGAGACCGCCCCGGCCGGACATGAAGAGGGCGAAGTGCTCGCAGCACGGGAAACCGGCTTTGCGGCGGTGGGGTGGAAGAGGTTCCGCGGGCGTTATGCGGCCGGTATGCGGGATACGCGTGTGTGGACGGTCCGTGCCCGGAGGGGTGTGGGCCGGCACGGACTGCAAGCGCACATCAGGAAGGCACTGCGATGACGACCGCACGCGAGATCATGACCGAGGGCGCCGAGTGCATCGGCGCCGAGGAGACGGTCCTGGAGGCCGCGAAGAAGATGACGCAGATGGGCGTCGGCGCGCTGCCGATCTGCGGCACCGACGAGAGGCTGAAGGGCGTGCTCACCGACCGCGACATCGTCGTGAAGGTCCTCGGCGCGGGCAAGGACCCGGCCCAGGTGAAGGCGGGCGAGCTCGCCCAGGGCGAGGCGGTCACGATCGGTGCGGACGACGACGCGGGGGAGATCATGCGCACCATGGCGTCGCACAAGGTGCGGCGGCTGCCCGTGATCGACGGTCATCGCCTGGTCGGCATGGTCGCCCAGGCGGATGTCGCCCGCGCGCTCCCCGACCCGCAGGTCGGCGACCTCCTCGAGGCCCTCTCCACCGACTGAGGACACGCTCCCGCCGTCACCCGGGGCCCGGCGCCGGGGTCGCGGGGGCCCCGGCCTGCGGCCTGGAAGCGGACGCCGAGACCTTCGGCTGTCAGGCGGCGCTTCCGGGGCGGAGGGGCGACGTGCCGAGACCGAGCCGCCCGCCGGGCATCGCCGTGTCGGCCGCGGAGTGGAGCCGCCGGTCGGTGGCCACGCCCGGGCGCGGCCAGGCCGGCAGCGGTGCACCTTCGGCGTCGGACCGCGGCGGCACCTCCCGGGCACGTCCCTGAGGGCGCACGCTGGGGCCCCGCTCTCCCGGCCGGCTCACCACTCCGCCTCCCGGTAGTCCTTGAGGAACACGCCGGAGACCGGCGCGCCCGCCTCGCCACGCACGATCGGGTCGTAGACCCGCGCCGCACCGTCGACGACGTCGAGCGGCGTGCGGAAGCCGGTGCCGGCGATGCGGTTCTTCTTCGGCAGCGGGTTCTCGTCGGTGATCCAGCCGGTGTCGACGGCGCACATGTGGACGCCCTGCTCGGCCAGTTCCGGTCCGCTGGTGCGCGTCAGCATGTTGAGCGCGGCCTTCGCCATGTTGGTGTGCGGGTGCCCAGCGGTCTTGCGGCGGGCGGCGAACCGCCCCTCCACCGCGGTGACGTTGACGACGTACCGGTGCCGCCGGGGCGAGGCGAGCAGCAGCGGCAACAGCCGGTCGACGAGCAGGGCGGGCGCGAGCGCGTTCACGAGCTGGGTCTCCAGGACCTCGGCCGGGTCGAGGGAGCCGAGCTTCGCCGACCACGAGTTGTCCGGTGCGGGATCGGGCAGCAGGCCCGCCTCGTCGGCCCCGTCGAGGACGAGGGCCAGGGCCGGCGCCCCTCCCGTGGCCGGAGCCTCCACCGCGCGCAGGGGCGTGTACCCGGGGGCGTGCCGGACGCCGGGCGGCAGGGCTCCGGTCTCGCCGGCGGCGAGCAGCGCGTACGCCTCGGGCAACCGGCGCACGGTCTGGGCGGCGTTGTTGACCAGGATGTCCAGCGGCTGTCCGTCCTCGCGGAGCCGCTCGCACAGGCCGAGCACCTGGCGCGGGTCGCGCAGGTCGACGGCGACGACGGTGAGCCGGTCGAGCCACACCTCGCTGCCGGGCTCGGCGCGGAACCGGCGCAGGGTGTCGTGCGGGAAGCGGGTGGTGACGAGGAGTTCCGCACCGTCGCGGAGCATCATCAGCGCCAGCTGGAAACCGATCTTGACCCGGCCTCCGGTGAGCAGGGCGCGCCTGCCGGTGAGGTCGGTACGCAGAGAGCGGCGGGCGGCGTTGTCGGCAGCGCAGTCGGGGCAGAGCAGGTGGTAGAAGCCATCGACCTGTCGGTAGAACGACTTGCAGACGTAGCACCGCCGGGGGCGCTCGTAGACGCCGCCCGCTCCCGCCTGGCGGGGCGTCAGCGGGGCGTCCTCGCGTCGGGCGACCGCGCCGGTGGCGGTGGCCGCCGCCACGGTGGCGTCCGCCTCGGCACGTACGGTCTTGAGGCGCTTACGGCGGCGGGTCCGGCCATCGCGTGTGAAAACGGCGGCGGCCTGCTCGGCGCGGAGGCGGACCGGGTCGTCCACCGGCAGGGCGCGTAGACGGGTGAGCGTACGGTCGAAGGCGGCGAGTTCCTCGTCGCTGATGTGCTCCATGTGTTCCCGCCCCGCCTCTCGCACTTCCTCGTGGCCCGGACAGAGACGAAATCGGCGGCTCCCCCGGAGCAGGAGGGTGCGACCGCCTGTGCGCTCCAGGACCGGGTCGCCCGAACGGTCGGACACGAACCGACTCAGCGGCCCCGCCGAGTCGGCGCGCCTGCCCCTGCGCGACGTCCGGACCGTGCCGAAGATCATATCGCCGCACCGCACCGGCTCGTCGCCACGATGTCGGGCGGCAGCCTGACGTACGCCCGGGGTCCTCTCCTACGAGCACCCGGCAGTTCGCCGGAGGTCTCCGGAAGGGGGGTGCCTCGGAAGCGGACGAGCCCGACCGCATCGCCCTGGGCGATGCGGCCCACCGCGTCGGGAGCACGACGCGTCGGTAGCAGGCATTGGTCGCGGCCGTCGGGGCACGCGGGACCGCATGGGAATCCAGACGACCGCAACGAACCCCGCGCACGGCCGGTTCCCTGTGCGGCGGGCAGGGGCCTCGCACCGTCGCGCCGAGGGGCGGCACCGGCGCTCCGGGCGGCTGTGGGGCAGATGGCATCGGCGGCTCCTGGCCTATCGCGACGTCCGGCTGGTGCCCTGCCCCGACACCGCCGGCGACGGCCTTGAGTGTCTGCTGCTGGTGCACATCCGCAAGGTGGTGGGCCGGGTGACGTACCGGACATGCGAGCGGTGTGCCGAGGGAGTGATCACCGAGGTGGTGCTCGACGATCCCTTCCTCGGCAGCGGGCTGGGGACCAGGGCACTGGCCAACCTGCGCTCCCGGCACCCCGACGTCAGGTGGCGCACGACGCTCGACGGCCGGCTCGCACGTGACCTGCTGCGGCGGATGCGCGTCCGCCCGGCGCGCGACGGTGGGCCGTGCCCCCACGCGCTGCCCGCCGTCCCCGCCTCCACCGGTGGTTGAGCGAGCGCTGGGGCGGGGCGGGAACCCGAGCCGGATCGGCGCGGCCGGACAGTGGTGCCGACGGCAGGTCCAGGCCCGCTGGGAGTTCGTGCGGCGTGCGGCGCGGGGGCCCGGCGAGGAGCGGGACTCGCTGCTGTTGCAGGCCAAGGGAGCCGCTGCCGCCGCGGTCGCCTGGTGGCTCGCGGCCTGGCTGCTGCCGCCCACGGTGACGGCCTTCGCCACCTTCACCGCGCTGCTGTCGCTGCAGTCGACGCTCTACCGCTCCTTGTGGGACTCCGTGCAGTACCTGGGGGCCATGGCGCTGGGAACAGTCGGAGCGGCGGCGTTCGGCAGCACCGCCGGCGTCCACGTCTGGAGCGTGGGAGTCCTCGCCTTCATCGCCCTGCTCGGGGCACGGCTTGAACTCCTGGGCCGACAAGGCGCCCAGGTCCCGGTCGTCGCGTTGTTCGCGTTCGCGGGCGGCGGCGGTGACATCGACTACATCGGCCACCTCGTGGCGGCCGCGGCCATCGGCGTGGGCTGCGGACTGGTCGCCCATTTCGCGGTCGCGCCCTCACCCCACACCGATACGGCACGGCAGCTGACCGCGGACCTGGCTGCCCGTACCGCACACCTTCTGCGGGACCTGGCCGGCACAGCGACGGACGGCACCGCCGAGGGCGGCTCGGAGGGGGACTGGGCTCACCGCTGTGAGGACCTGGCCGCCCGCGCGGCGCGGACCCGTGCCGCGGTCGACAGGGAGGAGGAGAACACCAGACTCAACCCCCGCCCCGCCTGGGGCCACGCCGACGACACCCTCCCACGCTGTCACGACACGATCGGGATGATCGAGCGCACGGCCACCCACATCCGCTCCATCGCCCGCGCCCTCCCCCACGCCCGGCGTGCACCAGAGGCGATGCGGAGCCTCAGGGCGTACGCGGAGCTGCTGACCACTACCGCCGCCGCCCTGGAGTGTCTCGACCCCCCGCAGGGCCCCGAGGACGCCGACAAGCTCCGCGCCCGCGTCGAGGACGCCATGCGCCGCTACCGGGACCTGACCGTGGCGATACGCCGGGAGCGACACGACGCTCCGGGCGAGTGGCCCGTCTACGGCACGGCCCTCACAGAAGCCGTCCGCATCGTCGAAGAGATCGAACGCACCTGGGCCCGTACGGGGGAGACGGCCGGCGCCGGGTGAACCCCATGGCCGGTGGTGCGCCCCTGTCGACGGCCCTCGACAGGGGCGAGCACACCGCCGCACGGACGGGCGAGGAGCGGCCGGGGTCATCCGCCCCTGCTCCACCCTCCTGTGCCCGAGTACGAGTCCAGCAGGTCCACCACGAAGACCAGGGTCGAGCCGGCGGGCATCAAGGGCGAGGGCTACTGGTCGCCGTGGCCGAGACGCGGGGGAACGATGATCCGGCGCCGTCCACCGACCCTCGTTTCCTTGACGCCACGGTCCCGGCCCTTGATGACCCGGCCACTGCCGGGGCGAACTCGAACGGCTCGCCCCGGTCCCACGGGGCGTCGGACTCCTCCCCGGTCTCGAAGGTCACCCCGACGTAGTGCACCCTGACGACCGTGCCCGTCTTCACCTCGGGTCCGTACCCGGCGACCAGATCCCGGACGGTCAGCTCGGCAGGAGCGTCACCCTCCGGAACGTCGGCCTTCGGCTTCATCGGTTCACTCGTCGCACCTCGTCTCTCTTCGTCAAAAGCCCCCGCACGGACCCACCAGGACGCGCGGGTCTCGCATGGGGCAGACGGCCCACGCCACCGAGACCGCCGCTCCCCGGCTCACACGGAGCCTTGCCGCCGCCCGCGTGCTCGCCCCGAGGCGTCGCCGGCTTTTGCCGGTACGAGCGAGAGGACTGCCGACCGTTCCGGCACGGCATCCGTGTTCAGCAGCAGGCCCCTCGGTTCAGCTGCCGAGGTCGAACGCGCCCCGCGCGGTGAACGGCTCGCCCTGGACGTAGATCCTGCTTCCTCGGCCGACGACCCGGCGGCGTTTCGGGCTGCCCCGGTAAGGGTGAGCAGGCCGGCTTCGGTCGGCCCGACCGATGTCTCGGTGAGCTCTCCGTCGGCGACCCGGCCCCGTTCCTCGCCGTAACCGCCGTAGAAGGCGGCCCGGCCATCGTGGGCGGCCACCACGTGAGCGCCCCGTACGCGGTTTCGCCCACACTCCACCGCATCCAGCGCCAGGCCCGCACCGGCGGGCTGGACTGGCGGCCCCGATGACCTGTGATCGTCCTGCGCACGCCAAAGGGCTGGGCCGGCCCGGCGGAGGTGGACGGATTGCCAGTCGAAGGCACCTGGCGTTCCCACCAGGTCCCGCTGTCCGGGGCCCGGGACGATCCGGAACACCGCCGGCAGCTGGAGAGCCGACTGCACTCCATACCGTCCCGACGAGCTGCTCGACGAGCGGGGCAGGCCGGCGGCCTACGACACCCGTGCGTCGCCCTCTTCTCCCTTCGCCGCCCCTTGCCCTTGCGCCTCGGCCGAGGCCCGGAGGGCATCGAGCAGTGTCCGCAGGACGGGCTGTTCCAGGGATCCGGCCCGGAAGACGGCGTGGAGGGACCTGACCGGCTCCGGGCGCCGGATGCGGCGGACGGCGACGCCGGGATGACGGACGCTCAGCCCCAGTCGCGGGACGAGACTGACGCCCAGGCCCGCGGCGACGAAGCCCTGTGCGGTGGCGTAGTCCTGCGACATGGCAGCGAAGTCCGGGCTGAAACCCGCGGCGGCGCAGCCGTCGGTGATCGGCGTGAGGCAGGGGCCGGGCGGCTCGCTGCCGACCCAGGGCTCACCGGCGAGATCCGCGAGGTCGAGCACGCGCTTCGCCGAGAGCGGGTGTTCGGCGGGGAGGACCGCTCGGTACGGATCGTCGAGCAGGTGCACGACCCGTACGCCGTGCCGGGACGCGTCGGTGGGCGGCCGGACGACGACGGCCAGGTCGGCCTCACCCCGGTACACCTGCGCCACCGCGTCATCGGGATCGGCCAGCCCCGGGTCGATCGCGACCGCCGGGTGCTCAGAGAGGACGCGGGCCAGGGCCGGCGCCAGCAGCGTCGGTCCGACGGAGGCGAAGTAGCGGACGGTCAGCATGCCCTCGCGGCCGGCCCGCAGATCGGCCAACGCGGTCTCGGCCTCGGCGAGATGCTCGCTGATGACGGCCGCGTACCGGGTGAGCAGCAGTCCGGCGGCCGTCGGGCGCACTCCCCGGCCGGCCCGCTCCAGCAACGCGCTCCCCGCTTCCCTCTCCAAGACCGAGATCTGCTGGCTGATCGCGGAGGGGGTGTAGCCGAGGTTGGCGGCCGCCGCCGTCACCGAGCCGCTGGTGATCACGGCGCGCAGGACTTGCAGACGTCTCACATCGAGCATGTAGCAGAGCTTAATCGAAGTGCAGAAGCTTTTGCTTGTCCTTACGGCAGGACTGCGGCAGCGTTCACGCCAGGGCCGAACAGGAGGTAGCGGTGAACGGCGTCAAGAGCAGGAGCCGAGGCGGGGCGCGGATCGGCGTCCTCGCCTTGCTGTGGGGATCGACCTTCCTGTGGATCGAGGTGGCCCTGGAGGCACTGACCCCCGTGCAGGTCACGTTCAGCCGCTGCCTCCTCGGGGCGGCCACCCTGCTCGCCCTCTGCCTGCTCTCCGGTCGGCGGCTGCCGCGCAGCCCGGCCATATGGGGCCGTGTCGTCGTGGCGGCCTTCTTCTGCAACGCCCTGCCCTTCGCCCTGTTCAGCTTCGGACAGCAGAGCATCGACTCGGGTGTCGCGGGCGTCCTGAACGCCACGACCCCCCTGTGGTCCCTGCTGCTCGGCGCGGCCGTGGGCACCGAACGCCGTCTGCGTCCGGGGCGCGTCACCGGGCTGCTGCTCGGATTCACCGGAGTGGTGCTGATCTTCGCGCCGTGGCAGGCCAGGGAGTCGGGTGGCTGGGACACCCTCGCCATCGTCGGTGCGGCCGCCGCATACGCGGTCGGCTTCCTGTTCATGAGCCGCCACCTGGTCGGCAAGGGCATCCCGACCACCGCGCTGTCCGCGGCCCAGCTCATCGCCGCGACCGTCCTCACCGCGCCGACCCTGGCGCTGGGCGGGCTGACGCCGATCGAGATCGGCCCGAGGCAGCTGATCGCCACGGTGATCCTCGGCGTCGTCGCCACCGGCGTCACCTTCCACCTCACGTACCGCAACATCGCGGCCGAAGGCGCCACCAACACCGCCGCCGTGGGCTACCTGCTGCCCGTGGTCTCGGTGGCACTGGGCATCGCCGTCCTCCACGAGGACTTCAGCCTCCGCATCGCCTTCGGGATGGTGGTCGTCCTCGCCGGTGTCGGCCTGACCCGCCGCTCCACACCGGTCAACCGCCCCGCCGGCCCTCCCGACAACGGCCACGGCAGCGACGACCTCCGGACGGCGCCGCGGCACGCCGAGAGCCGCACCTAAGGCGCAAGGTCGAGGCCTTCCCCTCCTCTACCGTCACGGGTGGAGCGACGAGGCCGAACCAGCGCGGCACGACAGCAGGCGCAAGGCCCCGGAGCTTTTCACCGCCACCAGGGCGGCCGCCAACGCCACGCTGATGCCGTCGACCGCCTCCGCGTCCTCGGCCGCGGCGGCCGGGGGCGAACCGCAGGCTCTGCGGCGGACCGGACAGGTCACCCCTGACCGTCACCGTAAGTCCCGGTGACCGGCGAGCCGGTGCCCGACGTCGGGACCTGGTCCGCGACCTCGCCCGCGGCTGCGACGCCATGGTTGAGCCGCAGCCCACGCATGCCAGATCGCCGGTACGACCGTCAGACGAGGAGGGCACTGACCCCCGCACGACGCACCTGATGGTTCGTCAGCAAAGTCGGCAAAAGGTCAGCATTCAGCTGACCGGACCTGCTCACACACGAGCGCACCCGAGAAAGACGCCGAACCGGCTGCACCGCACGGGCGCCCGGCTCGCCAATGCCCCTGACCTGCGGCGACGCCACATAGCCAGATCTTGGACCTGAACAGAGTACGCAGCACTCGGGACTCCCCTGAGACGACTCCCTGCCTGCTTTGTGCAGGTCAAGGGCGGCCCCGACCGTACACCGACACCCCGTCCGATGTTTGCGAAAAACATCGCTCCAGTCAGGCGATACGGGTCCCCACCTGGGATTTCGCGTCGTCACCGACGTCTGTCCAGGCGATCCTCCGGGAATGCCCGGCGACTCGTGTGACCGGATGCCGACTTACCTGATGGGCCGCCAACCGTACGGGGAACCACTCTGCGCACACGGAGGCTGCTCGCCGGTGGCCTGCCTGCGTGGCCGAGATCCGGGCTGCGGTTCGTTGACGGCGCCTGAGGCCGTCTGCCAGAGGATCTGACCGGTGCGCTCGTCGGCCGACCACGAGCCCGGCTTGCCCTTGCCCTCGGAGACCCTGCTTGCCGAGCTCACAGGCCTCGATGCCGAGGTCGTAGGCCCCGGTGCCGCGCACGGCGAGCTTCGGGTGGTCCGTCCGGTCCGGGTAGCCGTCGTGGTCGACGGCCGTGGTGCCCACTGGTCAGGGCCGCACCACCACCGTGCTGCGCGATGTCAGCGGCCGGTCGCGACAAGCAGCGGGACGAGCGTGCGGCCCTCCAGGGCCTGCCGGTATGCCCCGCGCCGCTCGGCGTGCACGCTGCGGCGGGCCAGGCACAGCGTCCCGGCCGGCACTCCGCACGTGGGGCAGGGAACACCGAACGCACCGTGCCCGTACAGCCGCTGCGTCTCGTATGCGGCGTCCAGGACCGCATCGGCGATCCGGTCTCCGAAGGACGGCGCGCGGCGCGGCGTGAGGATCGTGCTCATGGCGGGGCGATCTCCTGAGTTCGGCGGAGGACGGCATCGTCAGGTCGCCCCCGAGACTTCGGTCTTGCCGTCGTTTACCCGTCGGCACGGAAAGGAGTCCTGGTTCGCGACTCGACTGCGATGAGCACCGTTCTACGGGATGGGTCTGACATTGATACTCGTAGCGGGTTCCGGTGGTCGTGGCTCAGGGTCTGACTGACGTCCTGCTGGACTGTTGGGTCGGCTGCCGGGACCCGTTCAGTGAGGGTCGGAGCCGGCTACGGGCCCTGACCACGGCCTGACTGCCGCCCCTGCCGCCCCCCTCGGGCAGGCGCGGCAGCGCCCGCCGAACCGTCGAGCCTTGCTCGCCCGAATCTACCCTAGTACCCCTTTTCACCCCTTCTTGACAGTGAAGCGGGTCACTCTCCGTAAGGCATTGCGCATGGATCGCAGGCGTCAGGGCAGGTGGCCGGATCGCCGGACCACCGGCAGGGGGACTCGGAGAACGGAAGGCCAGACGCGACGTGACGGCAGCACAACAGACCATCCATGTGGGCGGAGAGTGGCGCGCAGCCCTGTCCGGAGCCACGCGCGAGATCATCGACCCCGCCGACGCGACCGCCTTCGCGGTCGTGGCCGAGGGCGGTGTCCGGGACACGGACGACGCCGTGGCCGCGGCGCGGGCCGCCTTCGACGACGGCTCCTGGCCCCGTACACCGGCCGCCGAGCGCGCCGACCTGCTGCGGCGGGTCGCCGACCTGCTGAAGCGCGACCGCGAGCGGATCGGCGCCCTGGAGAGCCAGGACGCGGGCAAGACGCTGGAGGAGGGCCGCATCGACGTCGACTGCGTCCGCGACGCCTTCCTCTACTTCGCCGACCTCGTCGCGAACGAGGGCGGCGGGCGGGTCGTCGACGCCGGATCGGACGAGATCCACAGCGTCGTCGTGCACGAGCCGGTCGGGGTCTGCGCCCTGATCACGCCGTGGAACTACCCGTTGCTCCAGGCCAGCTGGAAGATCGCGCCCGCCCTCGCCGCCGGCAACACGTTCGTGATCAAGCCCAGCGAGATCACCCCGCTGAGCACCGTCGTCCTGGTCGAACTGCTCCTGGAGGCCGGACTGCCCCTCGGCGCGGCCAACATCGTGACCGGCCCCGGCGACACCGTCGGCGCGCGGCTCGCCGAACACCCCGACGTCGACCTCGTCTCGTTCACGGGCGGTCTCGTCAGCGGGACGAAGGTCGCCAGGGCGGCTGCCGACAGCGTGAAGAAGGTCGCCCTCGAACTGGGCGGCAAGAATCCCAACGTCGTGTTCGCCGACGCCTGTTCGACGCACGAGGGGTTCGACACCGCCGTCGACCAGGCGCTCAACGCCGCGTTCGTCCACAGTGGCCAGGTCTGCTCCGCCGGCTCCCGCCTCATCGTCGAGGCGTCGCTGCGCGAGCGCTTCGTCGCCGAACTCGCCCGCCGTGCCGCCCACATCAGGCTCGGACGCGGCACCGACGAGGGAGTGGAGTGCGGTCCGCTGATCTCCGCCGCGCAGCTGGCGAGGACCGAGGAGTACGTCGCCTCGGCCCTCGGCGAGGGCGCGGTGCTGCGGGCGGGCGGTGAGCGACCGTCCGGGGCGGGCTACTTCTACCGGCCCACGGTCCTCGACCGCTGCCACCGGCGCATGCGGGTCGTCCGCGAGGAGGTCTTCGGGCCCGTCCTCACCGTGGAGACCTTCGAGACGGAGGACGAGGCCGTCGCCCTCGCCAACGACACCGAGTACGGCCTCGCCGGGGCGGTGTGGACTGCGGACGAGGACCGCGCCCGGCGCGTCGCGGCCCGGCTGCGCCACGGCACCGTCTGGATCAACGACTTCCACCCGTACCTGCCGCAGGCGGAATGGGGCGGCTTCGGGAAGTCCGGCATCGGCCGGGAACTGGGCCCCAGCGGTCTCGCCGAGTACCGCGAGACCAAGCACATCTACCGGAACCTCGCTCCGCGCCCCGTGCGCTGGTTCGCGGGCGAGACGAAGAAGGACCGGGCATGAACGAGCGGCACGTGTACGACTACGTCGTCGTCGGCGGCGGCACCGCGGGGTCGGTGATCGCCTCCCGGCTGACCGAGGACCCGGACGTCACCGTCGCCGTCATCGAGGGCGGCCCCAGCGACGTCGGCCGCGACGACGTCCTGACCCTGCGCCGCTGGATGGGCCTGCTCGGGGGCGAGCTGGACTACGACTACCCCACCACCGAGCAGCCCCGTGGCAACTCGTACATCCGGCACAGCCGGGCCCGCGTGCTGGGCGGCTGTTCCTCGCACAACACCCTCATCGCGTTCAAGCCCCTTCCCTCCGACTGGGACGAGTGGGCCGAGGCCGGTGCCGAGGGCTGGGGCGCCGCCGCCATGGACCCCTACTTCGCCCGGCTGCGCAACAACATCGTTCCCGTCGACGAGGCCGACAGGAACGCGATCGCGCGGGACTTCGTCGACGCGGCGCAGGCCGCGCTCGGGGTGCCCCGCGTCGAGGGCTTCAACCGCGAGCCGTTCCACGAGGGCGTCGGCTTCTTCGACCTCGCCTACCACCCGGAGGACAACAAGCGGTCGTCCGCCTCCGTCGCCTATCTGCACCCGTTCCTGGACCGGCCGAACCTGCACATCGCCCTGGAGACCTGGGCGTTCCGGCTGGAGTTCGAGGGCACCCGGGCGACCGGCGTGCACATCCGCACCAAGGAGGGTGCGGAACACCTCGTGCGCGCCCGGCGCGAGATCCTGGTGTGCGCGGGCGCCGTGGACACCCCGCGCCTGCTGCTGCACTCCGGCGTCGGGCCGCGCGCCGATCTCGAGAAGCTCGGCATACCCGTCGTGCACGACCTGCCGGGCGTCGGGGAGAACCTGCTCGACCACCCCGAGTCGGTCATCGTGTGGGAGACCCACGGCCCGATCCCCGAGAACTCCGCGATGGACTCCGACGCCGGTCTCTTCGTCCGCCGGGACCCGGAGTCCGAGGGACCGGACCTGATGTTCCACTTCTACCAGATCCCCTTCACCGACAACCCCGAGCGCCTGGGCTACGAACGGCCCGCGCACGGCGTGTCGATGACACCGAACATCCCCAAGCCGCGCAGCCGCGGCCGGCTGTACCTGACGAGCGCCGACCCCGAGGTCAAGCCCGCGCTGGACTTCCGGTACTTCACCGACGAGGACGACTACGACGGCCGGACCCTCGTCGACGGGATCCGCATCGCCCGGCAGATCGCGGCGAGCGAACCCCTGGCCGGCTGGCTGAAGCGCGAGGTGTGCCCGGGGCCGGAGATCACCTCGGACGAGGAGCTCAGCGCCTACGCCCGGCACGTCGCACACACCGTCTACCATCCGGCCGGCACCTGCCGGATGGGTGCCGTCGACGACGAACTCGCCGTCGTCGCACCTGACCTGAGGGTCCGGGGCCTCGACGGCATCAGGATCGCCGACGCGTCCGTCTTCCCGACCATGACCGCCGTCAACCCCATGATCGGCGTGCTCATGGTCGGCGAGAAATGCGCCGACCTGCTGGGAGGTACGACCCGATGAGCGCTCCGTGCCCCCCGACCCGCACCACCACGCCGTCCCCGGCGGCCGACGGGTCCGTCTTCTCCGTGCGCAGTCTGTGGAAGGTCTTCGGTCCCAGGGCCGAGCGCGTGCCCGGCGACCAGGAGCTCGCGCGGCTCGACGCGGCCGAGCTGCGTGAGCGCACCGGCTGCACCGCCGCCGTCCGCGACGTCTCGTTCGACGTCGCGAAGGGTGAGGTCTTCGTCGTCATGGGCCTGTCGGGCTCGGGCAAGTCGACGCTCGTCCGCTGTTTGACCAGGCTGATCGAGCCGACCTCGGGCACGATCTCCATCGACGGCGAGGACGTCCTGTCCATGGACCCCGGCCGGCTCCGCGAACTGCGCCGGCACCGGGCCGCGATGGTCTTCCAGCACTTCGGTCTGCTGCCGCACCGCACCGTGCTCGACAACGTCGCGTACGGCCTGGAGATCCAGGGCGTGGGGCGCGGCGAACGGCGCGAGCGCGCGGCGGAGTTCGTCGTCAAGGTCGGACTCGCGGGCATGGAGCAGCGCAGGCCGGGCCAGTTGTCCGGCGGTCAGCAGCAGCGGGTCGGTCTGGCCCGTGCTCTGGCCGTGGACCCCGAAGTGCTGCTGTTCGACGAACCGTTCAGCGCGCTGGACCCGCTCATCCGCCGGGAGATGCAGGAGGAGGTCGTGCGCCTGCACCGGGAGGAGGGGCGCACGATGGTCTTCATCACGCACGACCTGAGCGAGGCGCTGAAGCTCGGCGACCGCATCGCGCTGATGCGAGACGGCCGGATCGTGCAGCTCGGTACGCCGGAGGAGATCGTGGGCTCCCCCGCCGACGACTACGTCCGGGACTTCGTCCGTGACGTGCCGCGCGAGCAGGTGCTGACCGTGCGCTCGGCGATGCGCCCCGCGCTCGCGGAGGAACACGAGGCCGGCCCGGCGCTCGCCCCCGGCGCCACCGTCCAGGAGGCCATCGAAGCGGTCGCCCGGACGGGCGAGAACGCGCGGGTGGTCCAGGACGGCCGGTGCCTCGGCGTGGTGGACCACGCGGGACTCCTGGGTGTCGTCGCCGGCGTACCGGCCGCGGCGGGGAAGGCGGTGGCCTGATGTACTCCCCCACGACCTGGCCGCCGCCGTGCGGAACGACCGGTGCCGGCGCCCGGGGAGAGCGCCGCGGCAGCGGACACCCCCGCCCGTCCTTCGGCCACGGCGCCGGACACGCCGGCGTCGCTCCGGCCGGCGGGGACGCCGGCCGCCGCCGTCCCGTCCGGCCCGCGGGCCGGACGCGCGGCCCGGGGCGGTGGGTGCGATGACCGTGACCGTCACCCCCACCCCTTCCGGCCGGACGGCCACCGGTGCTGCCGGCGCCGGCGGCGCCGCGACCGGTGACACCCGGCCCGGCGCGCTGCGCGCGCTCGCACGGCACCGCGGCCGCCTGGTCGGCGTCGTCACGGCCCTCGGCCTGCTCCTCGGCGCCGTCCTCCTGGGGGGCGGCGGCTGGCCGGGAGCGCTGACCGTCGACGTGTCGGCGCCGCTCGGGCGCGGCAGCGACTGGATCATCGACAACCGCGACAGCCACCCGCTGTTCCTCTACTTCCTCGGCCACGTGAGCGACCTGGTGGTCGTGTCGGTCCGCGCGGTGTACCTGGCGCTGCTGGCCGCCGGGTGGGCCGGCGTCATCGCGGCCGCCGGCCTGGTGGCCTGGCGTGTCGCCGGTGTCCGGCTCGCGCTGGCCTCCGTCGCCGCCTTCGCCGTGTGCGGACTTCTCGGCATGTGGGTACCCACCATGCAGACGCTCGCACTGATGGCGGTGGCCGTCGCAGCGTCGGTGCTGCTCGGTGGTCTCCTCGGACTCGCCGCGGGCCTGTCGGACCGGATGCACCGGATCCTGCGGCCGGTCCTCGACACCATGCAGGTGCTGCCGGCCTTCGCGTACCTGCTGCCCGTCGTCCTGGTCTTCGGCATCGGCGTGCCCGCGGCCGTCCTGGCGACCGTCGTCTACGCCGCCCCGCCCATGGCCCGGCTCACCGCGCTCGGACTGCGCGGCGCGGACGCCGGTGTCATGGAGGCGGTCGCGTCCCTCGGCGCCGGCGCGAGGCAGCGGCTGCTGACCGCCCGGTTGCCCCTGGCCCGCAAGGAGCTGATGCTCGGTGTCAACCAGTCGATCATGATGGCCCTCGGCATGGCCGTGATCGCTTCCGTCATCGGCGCGGGCGGCCTCGGCGACCGCGTGTACCAGGCGCTGGCCTCGGTCGACGTCGGTGCCGCGCTCACCGCCGGTGTGCCGGTCGTGCTGCTCGCCGTCGTCCTGGACCGCGTCACCGCCGCGGCGGGAGCGCGGATCGGTGCGCCGCCGGTCCCCCGCGCCGGGCTGGGCTGGGCCGTCGCCCTCGTGGCGACCGCCGCCGTCGCGGTCACCGGGCGCCTGTCCGGCCGCCTGTCCTGGCCCGCCGCGTGGACGGTGGACGTCGCCGAGCCCGCCAACCGGGCCGTGGACTGGATGACCGCCCACCTCTACTCCGGCGTGCCTGTCGTCGGGGGCACCGCCGACTGGGCGGGGCGGTTCACCACCTGGGTCCTCAACCCGCTGCGGGACGGGCTCCAGTGGTTGCCCTGGTGGGCGGTCCTCCTGGGCGTCGGCGCGCTCGCCCTGCTCATCGGCACCTGGCGCACCGCGGCGACCGCCGTCCTCGCGATGGGCGTGATCGGTGTGCTCGGGGTCTGGACCCCTGCGCTCGACACGCTGTCCCAGGTCCTGGCGGCCGTCGCCGTGACCCTGGTGCTCGGCGTCGCCCTCGGGGTCGCCGCGGCCCGTGGCACCCGGCTGGGGCGCGTGCTCCGTCCGGTGCTCGACGTCTTCCAGACGCTGCCGCAGTTCGTGTACCTGATCCCCGTGGTCGCCCTGTTCGGAGTGGGCCGCGCCCCGGCGGTCGCGGCCGCCGTGGTCTACGCGCTGCCCGCGGTGGTGCGGATCACCGCCCAGGGCGTACGCGCCGTGGACCCTGCGGTCCTGGAGTCCGCCCGGTCGCTCGGAGCGACCGGCCGTCAGCAGCTCCTCCAGGTCCAGCTGCCGCTGGCCCGGCCCGCGCTGCTGCTCGCCGTGAACCAGGGGGTCGTGCTCGTCCTCGCCGTGGTCGTCATCGGCGGCCTCGTGGGCGGCGGCGCACTCGGCTACGACGCGGTCTTCGGTCTCGCCCGGGGCGACCTGGCGACCGGTCTGGTCGCCGGTGCGGCGATCGTCTGCCTCGGTCTGGCGCTGGACCGGGTGACCCAGCCCACGGAACGCCGTGAGCTCACCGGAAAGGGGGCCTGAGATGGCTCGCACACGTCTCGCCGCTCTCGCGGCCGCCGTCGCGCTGACGGCACTCACCGGCTGCGGCGCAGCGGACATGACCCGCCAGGCCTCCCCGTACGCCGCCGCCGAAGGCTCCCGCACGGTGACGCTGTCCGTACAGTCATGGGTGGGTGCGCAGGCCAACGTCGCCGTCGCCCAGTACCTGCTGGAGCACGAGCTCGGCTACCGGGTCGACACCGTCCAGATCGACGAGGTGCCGGCCTGGGACGCGCTCAGCCAGGGCCGGGTCGACGCCATCCTGGAGGACTGGGGCCACCCGGACCAGGAGAAGCGGTACATCGACGACAAGGGGACGATCGAACGGGGCGGCGATCTCGGGGTGACCGGTCACATCGGCTGGTTCGTGCCCACGTACTTCGCCGAGCAGCACCCGGACGTCACCGACTGGAAGAACCTGAACAAGTACGCCGATGCGTTCCGCACCGCGGAAAGCGGCGGCAAGGGCCAGCTGATGGACGGCTCCCCGTCCTACGTCACGAACGACAAGGCGCTCGTGGACAACCTCGGCCTCGACTACCAGGTCGTGTTCGCGGGCTCGGAAGCCGCGCAGATCACCCAGATCAAGCAGTTCGCCAAGGAGCACAGGCCGTTCCTGACCTACTGGTACAAACCCCAGTGGCTGTTCGAGAAGGTCCCGATGACGGAGGTGAAGCTGCCGGCCTACGAGGAGGGCTGTGACGCCGACCCGGAGAAGGTGTCCTGCGCGTACCCGCACACGCCGCTGCAGAAGTTCTTCAACGCCCGCTTCGCCGAGGGCGGGGGCGACGCCGCCGTCTTCCTGAAGAGGTTCCGGTGGACGACCGACATGCAGAACGACGTCGCCTTGATGATCGCCGAACAGAGGCTGTCGCCGCAGGAGGCGGCCGGCCGATGGGTGAAGGACAACGAGTCCACCTGGCGGGCGTGGCTCCCGTCCTGACGTGAACGGGGGTACGGCCGCGGCCGACGGATTGGCTCGGATGGGTGGCCGATTTCCCCCGCAGTGGGGATCTTCGCGTCGCCCGGGGGTGAACGAACGCGATCGCTCGTTGCCCGACCCGGGCGAGCGCCGGTTGATGGTGCGTGAGTACATCGACTACCAGCCCGATACTGGCCCACGACACCGACCGGCATGACACGGGCGCCGACACCGCGCCCTGCGCCATAGTCCTCCCTTCCTGCGCTCCGGTCGGTGACACGCTGGTCGTTCACCTGGCCGGTGAGGTCGACCACTACAGCGTCGCGCCCGTTCGCGAGATACTCGCCGCCGCCCACGGCTTCCGCGGTCTGGTTCTGGACACCTCCCGCGTGACTTTCGCCGACTCCGGTCTCCTGGCCTTGCTGGACAGCTGGACCGGCCCTCACCGCCGCGTCCGGATGACGAACACCTCCGCCGCCGTGCAGCGTCTTCTCGACGTCGCAGCGGCTGCCGGGCGGCACCGGTGAGCTGACTCCCACCGCGGCTGTCGGTCATGGGTGCCGGGCGTCTGCCCGGCACCCTTCCCGTCCTCACCGAGGCCGACTGCTGCCGCCGGGAACGCGGGGTGCGGGACGGGCGGACGTGCTGGGTGAAGAGCCCTGCGCGCACGGTGGGGCGGAGGGGCATCGATGGATCTTGATGGTGGAGCCGCCGCGGGACCGGCCCATCCCGTGGTCCTCCGGCTCGATGCGCGGGGTCCGTCGGACGGCTGCGGCCGTGCCGTCCCACAGCGGCCTCCACGTGGTCGGCATGAGGTGCGCCACAGGGGCCGTCGAAGGCAGGTCGGACACTTCCGTACGCGCTGTGCGCTCTGGTAGACGTGATGGCGTACGCGTTCGATTCCCCCCCGAAAGCCCCGCCCATGAACCACGAGCCCGACCCCCGTTCCGACCTGGTCGGCTTCAGCATCGACCTCACCGTCGAGGAGGCGCGTCGGCGTGCCGGGGTCGTGGCGGCCCTCGGGCCCGACTGGGATCCCGTCGCCGTTCTGCGTGAGGAGGAGGCGGCGCACGCCCTGCTGTACTCGGGCCTGGACGAGGAGCAGCAGAGGCTTCACGCGATGCTGGTCGCGGCCGGTGTGCTGCCCGGGGAGGCGCCAGGCCGTGCGTCTTCCGCTTGATCCCCACGCCGACCCGGCTCGGCGGGCCTGGGTCGCGTGCCCGGGCTGCGACGACGCCCGCGACTGCGGGACCTGTCTGGACCGCCGGAACTGCCGGAGTCACTGGCGCTATCTGATCGGGAACAACGGGCTCCGGGTCCACCTGCAGTGCCCGAACTGCACCCACATGTGGACCCTCGACACCTCCCGTGCGCGACGCGGCCGCCGGGCCTGAGCTCAGCAGATCCGCGGCAGCTGCTCTCCGAGCGGCATGTCCACGACGCGCGTGCCCCCGAGTCCGGTACGGGCCACCACCATGCCCGGGTGGGTCTCGACCGCCTCGCCGATCACCGCCGCTTCGGTGCCCAGGGGGTGGGCGCGCATCGCGGCCAGTACGGCGTCGGCGTGGTCACGCGGGACGAAGGCCACGAGCTTGCCCTCGTTCGCCACGTACATGGGGTCGAGTCCGAGCACCGCGCAGGCATTGCCGACCGCTTCGGGCACCGGAACGGCACGCTCCTGGATGACGACTCCCGTGCCCGACGCCGCAGCGATCTCGTTCAGCGAGGCGGCCAGGCCCCCGCGCGTGGGGTCGCGCAGCACGTGCAGGTCCTTCGTGACGGCGAGCATCGCCTCCACGAGGCCGCCGAGCGGTGCGCAGTCGCTGTTGATCTCGACTCCGAATTCGAGGCCTTCCCGCACGCTCATGATCGCCACGCCGTGCATGCCGATCGGGCCGCTGACGATCACCACGTCTCCGGGCACCACCCGTTGCGGGCGCAGGTCGACTCCGTCGGGGATCAGCCCGATCCCCGAGGTGTTGATGTAGACGCCGTCGCCGTGACCGGCCTCCACGACCTTGGTGTCACCGGTGACGACCTGGACGCCGGCCGTGCGCGCCGCCGCACCGAGGGCTCGCGCGACGCGGGCGACCACGTCGGTCTCGACGCCTTCCTCCAGGATGAAGCCGCAGGAGAGGTGGCTCGCCCGGGCGCCGCTCATGGCGAGGTCGTTCACGGTGCCGTTGACGGCGAGGTCGCCGATGCTGCCGCCGGGGAAGAACAGGGGGCGCACCACGAAGGAGTCCGTGGAGAACGCGAGGCGGGCGCCGCCGATCCGGATCTCGGCCGCGTCGGCGGTGTGTGCGAGGGCCGGTCCTCCGTAGGCGGGCGCGAAGACGTGCTCGATCAGCTCGGCGGACAGGGTGCCTCCGCCGCCGTGGCCCATGACGATGCGTGACTGGTCGCGCAGTGGCGCCGGGCAGGTCCAGGCGAGCATGTCGGGTGCCGGCTGCGCGGCGTCGACCGCCGGGGTGGTGCTGACGGTGTCAGGCAAGGGGGCTGCCCTCCAGGGAAGCGGTGACCGGGGACGGGGTGCCGGAGGCCGCGCGGGCCGGCGCGGGAGGTCGCTGTCCCGGGGTCGCCGCGTCGAGCCGCCGGTAGAGGTAGTAGGCGGCGCAGGCGCCCTCGCTGGACACCATCGTGGCGCCGAGCGGGGAGCGGGGCGTGCAGGTGGTGCCGAAGGCCTCGCACTCGTTCGGTTTCAGCAGGCCCTGGAGGACTTCGCCGCTGCGGCACTCGGCGGGCTCGCGGGTGTCGATTCCCTCGACGGAGAAGCGGTGCTCGGCGTCGTGGTCACGGTAGCGTTCGGACAGGCGCCAGCCGCTGTCCGGGATGACGCCGATGCCGCGCCAGGCCCGGTCGGTGATCTCGAAGACGTCGCTCAGCATCGCCTGTGCCGCCGGATTGCCCTCGGCCGTCACGGCGCGCTGATAGGCGTTCTCGACCCTGTGCTCGCCCCGCTCCAGCTGCAGCACGGTCCTGCGTACGCCTTCCAGGATGTCCAGCGGCTCGAATCCGGTGACCACGATCGGCACCTGGTGGCGCTGTGCGAGTTCGGGGTACTCGGCCGTGCCCATCACGCTGCAGACGTGGCCGGCGGCGAGGAAGCCCTGGACGCGGCAGTCCGGGGACCGCATGATCGCCTCGATCGCCGGGGGGACGCGGACATGGGACACGAGCAGGCTGAAGTTACGGATGTTCCGCCTGCGCGCCTGGTGGACCGTCATCGCGTTGGGCGGCGCCGTGGTCTCGAAGCCGATGCCGAAGAAGACCACCTCCCGGTCCGGGTTCTGCTCGGCGATGCGCAGCGCGTCGAGCGGGGAGTAGACCACTCTGACGTCGCCGCCCTGCCCGCGGACCTGGAACAGGTCGCGGCCCGTGCCGGGCACGCGGAGCATGTCGCCGAAGGAGCAGAAGATCACCCCAGGCCGGGAAGCGATCTCCAGGGCCTTGTCGATCATCTCCAGCGGGGTGACGCAGACCGGACAGCCCGGGCCGTGGATCAGCTCGATCTCGGGGGGCAGGAGCTGGTCGATGCCGTGCCGGATGATGCTGTGGGTCTGGCCGCCGCAGACTTCCATCAGGGCCCAGGGGCGGGTCACCGTCGCGCGGATCTCGGCGAGCAGCCGGCCCGCCAGGTCCGGGTTCTGGAACTCGTCGATGTACTTCACGACCGCACCTCTCCCTGAACGTCGTCCTGCGTCTGCCACTCGCTCACCGCGGCCTCGGCGGCCTCCCACGGGTCGCCGAACTCCTCCTGGAGCAGGCCGAGGGTCTCGAACAGCTCCAGCGTCCGCTTGGCCGACTCCTCGTCGAGCCTCTGGAGGGCGAAGCCCACGTGCA
Organism: Streptomyces sp. NPDC043176; assembly: GCF_056436715.1. Lineage (NCBI taxonomy): Bacteria > Bacillati > Actinomycetota > Actinomycetes > Kitasatosporales > Streptomycetaceae > Streptomyces > Streptomyces sp. NPDC043176. Next base: position 69,639 of record NZ_JBWKCA010000010.1, on the reverse strand, counting down.
CGATGGCGTACTCACCCGGCTTCAGGTCCGGCAGGTACTCAAGGCACACCTCCTTGACCACGCCGCCGAAGTCGACCGTGGCCATGCGGGTGCCGTCCCGGTCCTCGACGGCCAGCACTTTTCCGGGTACCGCCAGGCACATGGGTGTCTCCTCACTGTCGCTCTCGTCGTGGCGTGCCGGAGGCCGCCCGGTCCGTGGTCCTGGCGGCCACGACGAGCTGGCCGAGAGCCAGACCGCCGTCGTTCGGCGGGATCGAGTGGTGGCGCAGCACGGTGAAGCCGTCTTCCCGAAGCCCTTCGGCGCAGGCAGAGGAGAGCACCGTGTTGGCGAACACCCCTCCGGTCAGGGCGACGGTCTCCACGCCGGTCTCGCCGCGGGCGGCGGCGCAGACCGTACGCACCAGCCGGGCCACGGCGCGGTGGAACCGCGCCGCGACGACGGCCGCGGAAGTCCCCTCCAGTACGTCGGCGGCCACCGCCGTCAGAAGGGGCGCGGGGTCGGCGGCCAGCGGGGCGCCGGCCCGCGGCGGGCCGAGCCGGAAGGCGTAGCGTCCGTCCTCCGCCGCATCGGGGGCGCGCAGGGCCGCGGCCTCCAGCTCGATCGCGGCCTGCGCCTCGTATCCCGCGTGATGGCAGATCCCCACGAGGGACGAGACGGCATCGAACAGGCGCCCCATGCTGGACGTGGGCACGCAGTTCAGCCCGCGCGCCAACTGCCTCTCCAGGACGGGAAGTTCTCCGGGCGCACAGGCTCGTGTGCAGGGCAGGGCACGGTCGGCGGCGAGGCCCGCGGCCCTCAGGTGGGACAGCGCCATGCGGTACGGTCGCCGTACGGCCGCGTCGCCGCCGGGCAGGGGCACGTAGGCCAGGTGCGCGAACCGCTCGAACCCGGTGTAGTCCGCGAGGAGGAACTCACCGCCCCACACGGCGCCGTCGAGACCGTAGCCGGTGCCGTCGAAGGCCACGCCGATCACCGGACGCGTGCCGTCGAGACCGTTCTCGGCCATCGCCGCCGCGACGTGCGCGTGGTGGTGCTGTACGGGGACGACGGGCCGTCCCGCCGCGTGTTCGCCGGCCCAGCGGGCGGACCGGTAGGCGGGATGGCGGTCGGCGGCGAGCAGTCCGGGCCGTACGCCCGTGACGGACTCCAGCTGCCGCTCGGCGGAGGCGAGGGCGAGCTGGGTGGCGAGGTCGTCCATGTCGCCGATGTGGGCGGAGAGCCAGGCCTGGCGCCCGTCGCCGAGGCAGAAGGTGTTCTTCAGGTCTCCTCCGACGGCGAGGGCGGGGGCGACCTCGACGGGCAGCGCGACCGGCAGCGGCGCATAGCCCCGGGAGCGGCGCAGCGTCAGCTGTTCGCCGTCGCAGACGCGGACGACCGAGTCGTCACAGGGCACGTGGATGGGCCGGTCGTGCAGCAGCCAGGCGTCCGCCAGACCGGCGAGCCGTGTCAGGGCCTCCGCGTCGTCCGTGACGATGGGTTCGCCCGCGAGATTGCCGCTGGTCATCACCAGCAACCGGGGGCCTTCCCGGTCCGCCGAGCCGAGGCCGAGGAGGAGATGGTGCACCGGGGTGTACGGGAGCATGAAGCCGAGGTCCGGGCTGCCCGGCGCCACCGCCCGCGCGGGCGCGGCCCCGTGGCGCGGGCGGGCGTCGTCGCGGCGGCGCAGCAGGACGACGGGCCGGACGCCGCCGGTGAGGAGTTCGCGTTCGAGGGGGCCGAGGTGCACGAGGGGCTCGACGTCGGCGAGGTCCGCGGCCATCATCGCGAACGGTTTGTCACCGCGCGCCTTGCGGCGGCGCAGTTCGGCCACCGCGTCGGGGTTCGTCGCGTCGCAGGCCAGGTGGTAGCCGCCGAGGCCTTTGACGGCGAGGATCGCGCCGGAGGCGAGCATCCTGCGGGCGGCGGTGACCGGATCATCGCCGGGGTCACGGCCGGGGTCGGCCCCGTCGGAGTCGGAGGCCGGATCGGCACCGCCGGGGGCGGGGCCGCCCGGCGCCGTGACCAGCCGTAGCCGGGGCCCGCAGCGGGGGCAGGCGACGGGCTGCGCGTGGAAGCGCCGGTCGGCCGGGTCCGCGTACTCCCGGGCGCAGTCCGGGCACATCGGGAAGCCGGCCATGGTGGTGTGGGCCCGGTCGTAGGGCAGTCCCGTGACGATGGTGAACCGCGGGCCGCAGTTGGTGCACGTGATGAAGGGGTGCAGATACCGTCGGTCGGCCGGGTCCGCGAGCTCCGCGAGGCAGTCGTCGCAGGTGGCCGTGTCCGGCGGGACGAGGGTGCGGCCGGCGCCGCCCTGCCGGGAGGGCACGATCGTGAATCCGCTGCCGCCGCTCGCGGTCACCTCGGCCGCCTCGACCGACTCCACCCGGGCCAGGGGCGGGGCATCGGGCGCGAGGCGGGCGCAGAAGGTCGCGACGGCCGCGGGGTCTCCCTCGACCTCCGCGACGACGCCGTCCGCCGTGTTGGTGACGTGGCCGGACAGGCGCAGCCCGGTGGCGAGGGCGTAGACGAAGGGCCGGAAGCCCACGCCCTGTACGACCCCGCGGACGACCACACGGCTGCGCCGCGGGCCTGTGACGGGTGCGGTTCCGGGCCGCGCCGTGGTCACGCGCCGGCCCGGGCCATCACCGGGGTGTGGACGCGGTTCCCCTCGGCCGTGGCGAGGGCCCGGTCGAGGAGCGCGCCGGCTCCCCTGCCGTCGCGCACCGAGCTGAGGACGACCTCGACACCGGGGTTGACCTGCTGCACGTGGGCGCGGAAGGCCGCCTCGTCGAACTCCGCGGCCCCGGCCATGTCGGTCTTGGTGACGATCACCAGTTGGGCGAGGCCGAACGCGGTGGGGTACTTGAGCGGCTTGTCCTCCCCCTCGGTGACCGAGGCGAGTACGACGCGGAGCGACTCTCCGAGGTCGTAGCCGGCGGGGCAGACGAGGTTGCCGACGTTCTCGACGAAGAGCAGCCGGGTGGACTCCGGCAGCCAGTCGTGGAGGTGCCGGGCGACCATGTCGGCCTCCAGATGGCAGAGGCCGTCCGTGAGCACTTGCTTGACGGGGACGCCCGAGCGGGCCAGGCGGCGGGCGTCGTTCTCGGTGGCGAGGTCGGCGGTGAGCGCGGCGGCGCTGACGCCCCGTTCGCCGGCCAGACGCAGTTCGCGCTCCAGCAGGGCGGTCTTGCCGCTGCCGGGGCTGGAGAGCAGGTTGACCACGGTGGTGCCGCGGGCGCTCAGCTCGGTGCGCAGGATGTGTGCCGCGGCGTCGTTCTTGGCGAGGACGGCGCGCTGGAGGTCGACGGCTCGGCACATGCTCAGCTCTCCTCGGTGATCGGGTGGCGAGGCTCTTCGCGCGGCGCCTCGGGGTCGGCCCGGCGGCCCGCCCGGACCTCGGGGTCGGCCCAGCGGACCTCCCGGATCTGGAGTTCACGGCCGGAGACCAGTTCGGCGGCTGCGGCGCCGCAGCCGGGACAGAGCAGCCGGGGCGGCATGCCGACCGCCCAGTCCTCGGCGCACGGTGCGCAGCGCGCGGTGCCCGGGACGGTACGGGTGATCAGTTCGGCGCCCTCGACGACGGTTCCGGCGCAGGCGAGCTCGAAGCAGAAGGCGAGGGCGTCGGCGACGACGCCGGCCAGCTCGCCCACGTCCAGTTCGATGCTGCTGACGCCGACGGCCCCGCGGGACTTCGCCGCGGCCTCGACCTGGTCGACGACGGCGACCGCGAGGGACATCTCGTGCATCGGTCTCCGTCCTGGGCGCGGGGGTGGGTCTCGGGCGCCATTAGAGAACGGGGGGCGGCGGGGGCACGCCCGGCACGCCGGGACCGGACGGCGGTGTCGTCCGTTCGGTGCAGTCGCCGCCACCGGCCCCGTGGGTGCGTCACATCCTCCTGATGCGCAGATAGCGCCGAAGGTCGGGGAGGGCTCCGACGAAGACGGCCACGACGGCCAGGGCGGCGGTGGCGGCGGCTGCGGCGCCGAGGACGTTCCTTTGCATGGTGCTCTCCGTTTCGGTCTTCATACGACGGCTTCCTGACGGACCAGTTCGGTCACCATGCGCACCGCCTCGGGCACGGCCGCGGCGACCTGCGGGCTGAGCCCGATGCCCTCGTCGAGGCAGGCCGGTTCGCAGCCGACGACGAGGATCCGCCGTGGCGGCGCGACCCCGGTTCCCGCGCACAGGGTGTCGAGCAGGGCGAGGACGGCGTCGGGCGTCATCCGGTGGCCGTCGAGCGGGGCGGGTTCCCTGCCGCGGGCGCGGTCGCCGGTCGCCGAGGCGTCGATCAGATAGAGCGTCCCCGGTTCACCGCCGCGGGCGGTGACGTCGACGAGGACGAGGGTGTCCCAGCCGTCGAGGAGCTCGTAGGCGAGATGGACGCCCCGGACCCCGACGTCGGCCAGCTCGACGGAGGCGGGGAGTTCCTCGCGGGCGAGCCGCCGCAGGGCCTCCACGCCGAAGCCGTCGTCGCCGAGGAAGATGTTGCCCACCCCGGCCACGAGGGTGCGGGCCTCGCCGGCCGGCCGGGGGTCGGGCGCCGGGCCGTTCACAGGTCCTCCAGGGCTTCGACCTCGTCGGGCTGGAAGTAGAGGAACCGGCCCTGTTCGCGGCGGATGTCGGCGCCCGGGTCGTCCTCCACGGTCACCGCGATGTGGACTCCGCCGTCGACGTCGTGGAGGACCGCTTCGACCAGGGCGCCGCGCCCGTCGAGGAACAGGTCCTGGGCGTCCGAGCGGCGCAGCCGTGGGCGCAGGACGACCCTGCTGCCCGCGCGGACCTCGCGTCCGTCGACGAGGACGTGGTCGCTGCCCGGATCGACACCGGCGTCACCGCCCGGGTCCCACCAGGGGGTCTCCGGCCGGAGGACGTCGTCGGCCGGTTTCGGCGGCCCGGTGACGCTCTGGAGGCTGCGTACCGCTCCGTGCAGACGCTCCAGGACTTCGGGCGGCATGGTGTCCGCCAGCTCGATCACGGCCGCGGCGCGGGCGTCGGTCCCTCTGGCCTCGCGCTTCTCCTCGTCGGTGAGGGCCGCGGTGCGCAGGGCCAGGATCTCGTCGATCTCGGTCGCGTCGTAGAGGGCTCCCGGACTCTCGGGCGCGATGGCCGGGTGGTCCTCCAGGATGATCGGTGAGGAGAGCATCAGGTCGTCGCGGCCGGGTTCGCCGGCCAGGACGGGCCAGGTGTGCAGGTTGCGGCAGGCGGCGACGGCACCCTTGGCCCATTCCGGCGGGTCGGTCATCGAGAGGAAGGAGCCGCCGTCGACACGGAGCAGCGTGTGGGTGGCGACGAGGGAGTACGGCAGTGCCGCGTGGCGGTCGGTGTCCCGCCCGGCAGTCCAGTCGCTGGTGTTCTCCACCGTGACCGAGAGTCGCTCGACGCGGTACGGGCCGTCGAGTTCGGCCGCCGAGATCCGCAGGGTGCCGCGGATCTCCTCGCGGCGGCGTACGAGTCGGCCGAGGACGCGTCCGTCGGTGTCGGTGACCTCCTCCGTCTCCTCGGCGGCGGGGCGGCCGAAGGGCAGGGCGGTGCCGTCGCCCCTCAGTTCGGCGACGGGGACGACGAGGGTGACGCGCTCCTCGACGCCCTCGTCCCAGGCCACCAGGACCCTGTCGGCCAGCCGGAGTTCGCCGGTCGGTGCGAAGGTCCCGTCCTCACGGAGTTCCTCGACGGTACGCCGCTGGGCCCGCAGGAAACGGACCTCCACGGCGAGTTCGGCGCCGGTCCTGGGCTCCATGAGGCACTCGGTGAGCTGGAAGTCGTGCTCCTCGGTGGCGGCGCTCCAGGACGGCGGCACCAGGACCCCGAACTGCCAGCGGAGCCGGTTCTTCGCGGCGGACGCGCGGTACGGATAGAGGACGTACCCCTCGAAGAGGACGGCGTCGGCGACGTGCCGGGCGACGGCGAACCGTGCCTCGGTGCCGGGAGGGAAGGCGACGGTGGTCATCGTGTCCTCTCCCCCGCCGCTTCGAGCAGGGACTCGACGGTGGCCTCCCACGACGGGAGGGCCCGGCGCGAGCGGTAGGCGAGCAGGGCGTCCATCGCGTCGCCCGGGAGCCGGATCCATCCGCAGCCGGGGAAGTGCTGGTCGATCATCTCGCGCCACACCTTCACGGGCATGCGGTGGGAGACCTCCTTGTCCCAGGGAACGGGCTCGACGTGGAAGCCGCCGGCGCCGGTGAAGGCGGTGCCGGAGAAGAGCAGGAGCAGCGGGACGTCGCCGTCGGAGAGCGCCCGGAGGTAGCGGGACGCGGCGATGTCGGTGTCGTAGGTGCACGGCACGACCAGGTCGGTCTCGATCTCGTCGGTGAAGCCGGGCACCATGACGGAGGCGTGGGCGAACTGGACCGGGTTGAGGCTGCTGCCCCACCGGGAGCGCTCGCCGAAGAGGTCGCCCAGGGCTGCGGCCTCGTGGTCGTCGTAACCGCGCCGGGCGGGTTCCACGCGGATCTGGCAGCGCAGGGCCATGGCGTGGACCCGGGTGCCGCCGGTGGCGGTGATCCGCAGCCGGAACACGAGCGTGGGTCCGGCGGCGTAGGCGTCGGCGCGGACGTCCGTGCAGTCGAAGGAGAACTCGGTCACGGCCGGCTCCCCTGCGGCTCGCGGGCCAGGCCGCGGACGTGGGTGAAGAGGTCGTCGAGGTCCGCCCGCGCCTCCGCGCCTCCGTCGAAGCCCTGCCAGTGCAGTCTCATGCGGCCCACCAGTTCGTAGCAGAGGTCGATCGGCACGAGGAAGCACTCGGTGCGGCCCTCGTGGCGACGCAGCAGCAGGGCCTCGACGTCGGGTTCGAGGTGGGCGGCGAGCCGGGTGGCGTCGAGGACGGACCGCCAGGCCTCTTCGTCCGGTTCGCTCTCGGTGGCGCCGGCGGGGCTCGGGTAGAGCACCACCGGCCTGTCGAGGGCGGAGTTGCGGAAGAAGAACGCGACCGAAACCGGGATCCGCAACGATTCCCAGGCCCGGTCGTCGATCCGGTGGCCCGGGTCGCTCAGGAAGCGGCCCGGGACCGCCCGGAACCGCCCCGGGGAGGCGGCGGAGCGGTCCATGAGCTGCGCGCACGGGCCGCAGGCGCAGACCAGGGCCCGCTTGTCCGTGTCGACGAGATGCGGGTGGCGCTCCTCGGCCGCCAGCGGGGCGCCGCACAGTTCGCACCGCTCCTCGCGGGGCGGTCGGGGGGTGGTGAAACGGCGCAGGCCGATGGGCCCCGGGGGGCGCACCACGCTGTTCGGCGGCCCGTTCACCGGGCGGCCGATGAGCGGCCGTCCGCGCCCGTGAGCGACGGACGGGTGCCGATCTGAAGCAGCGCCGGTTCGCGCGGGGTGGCGCTCTCCAGCTCCACGCCGGTCACCTCCGGGGCGAAGCAGGCGAGGGCGTCCACGGCCGCCTGACGTACGGACTCCTGGGTGCCGGAGCAGCCGCAGCCGGTCGAGGCGGTGACCCGCAGCCGCAGCACGCCCGTCGCCGGGTCGAATCCGGCGTTCTCCACGGGCTGCGGCAGGGCGGACAGGGCGCGGTCGATGCGGGTCGGCGCGTCCTCGGGGTGCAGTCCGTGCAGGGTGAGGAGGCTTGCGACGAGTTCGTCCGCGAGCAGCGGGCCCAGCGGGTCGGCGGGCGGGCGGGCGGCGGGGCGCCCGAGGAGCTCGACGACGCGGGCGATGCCGCTGCCGTAGAACTCCATGAGGACGCGTACGACTTCCTCCGCGGCCGCGCAGGCCTCGGCGTCGCCGTTCTCGGCCAGCCGGTCCAGGACCTCCTCGACCCGCCGGCCCGCCTCTTCGGCGGTGGTCGCGCTCATCCGGCCAGACCGCTCAGGCCGGTGGGCACGTGCATCTGCTTCACGGTCCTGCCGTTGCCCGTGTACATGTGGACGCCGCACGGCAGGCAGGGGTCGAAGCTGCGCACGGCGCGCATGATGTCGATGCCCTTGAAGTTCTCGGGCGTGTTCTCCTCGAAGATCGGGGTGTTCTGCACCGCGTCCTCGTACGGACCGGGGGTTCCGAACGTGTCCCGTGTGGAGGCGTTCCACGGCGTCGGCGGATAGGGGTGGTAGTTGGCGATCTTGCCGTCCCTGATGACCATGTGGTGCGAGAGGACGCCCCGTACGGCCTCGGTGAAGCCGACACCGATGGACTCGTCCGGCACCTCGAACTTCTCCCACGTCTGCGTGCGTCCGGCGCGGACCTCCTCCAGGCCCTTCTCGGCGCAGTGCAGGGCGACGGCGGCCGCGTACGCCTGGAAGTAGGTCCGGGCGCGGTTGCGCTCCAGGGCGTTGCTCCACTTCGGGATGTTCCACTCGAAGGTGGTCTCCGGCTTGGTCATCGTCCGGGGCAGGTTGATGACGACGCTGTGGCCGGTGGCCTTGACGTAGCCGATGTCGACGAGGCCGGAGAGCGCGGTGGACCACAGGCGCGCGATGGGACCGCCGCCGGTGTCGAGTGCCAGGTGGTCCTTGCCGTCGAACCAGCGCGGGGACATGACCCAGCTGTACTTGTCGTCGAAGTTCCGCTTCTGCGGGGCCGGGATCGTGTGCTGGTTCCAGGGGTGACGCGGGTCGACCGGGTTGCCCAGCGGATCGTGGGTGACGAACTGCTCCTGGCCCTGCCAGTCCTCGTAGTACGAGCTGCCGAGCAGGATGCGGATGCCGAGGTTGATCTCGGTGAGGTCGTTGGTCACCAGCTTGCCGTCGACGACGACACCGGGGGTGACGAACATCCGCCGGCCCCAGTCGGTCATGTTGGCGTAGGTGAAGTCGCAGTGCTCGGGGTCGTTGAGCGCGCCCCAGCAGCCGAGCAGCACCCGGCGGCGGCCGACCTCCTCGTAGCCGGGCAGCGCCTCGTAGAAGAAGTCGAAGAGGTCGTCGTGGAGCGGGACGACCCGCTTCATGAACTCCACGTAGCGCATGAGGCGGCTCATGTAGTCGGTGAACAGCTGCACGGACGCGATCGTGCCGACACCGCCGGGGTAGAGGGTGGAGGGGTGGACGTGCCGCCCCTCCATGAGACAGAACATCTCCCGGGTGTAGCGGCTGACCTGGAGCGCTTCCCGGTAGAACTCGCCTTCGAGGGGGTTGAGGGAGCGCATGATGTCCGCGATCGTGCGGTAGCCGTGCTCGGCGGCGTGCGGCGCCTCGGTGCGCTCGGCCAGCTCCAGGACTCCGGGATTGGTCTCGCGGACCATCTTCTCGCAGTAGTCGACCCCGACCAGGTTCTCCTGGAAGATGTTGTGGTCGAACATGTACTCCGCGGACTCGCCGAGGTTGATGATCCACTCGCCGAGGTGCGGGGGCTTCACGCCGTACGCCATGTTCTGCGCGTACACCGAGCAGGTCGCGTGGTTGTCACCGCAGATGCCGCAGATGCGGCTGGTGATGAAGTGCGCGTCGCGGGGGTCCTTGCCCCGCATGAAGACGCTGTAGCCGCGGAAGACGGAGGACGTGCTGTAGCACTCCGCGACGCGCTTCTGCTTGAAATCGATCTTCGTGTGGATGCCGAGGCTGCCCACGATCCGGGTGATGGGATCCCAGGCCATCTCCACCAGTCCGGAGCCGTCACCCGTCGTCTTCGCCGGAGATGCCATGGTCGTTGTGGTGCCCTTCGTCAACTCTTCGACTACGCGAACAGTGGGATGGATAGGGTCTGCGGGGGTGGAGCGATGACGTCACGGTCACCAGGGCGGCCGGTAGCCGGTGGTGATGCGCTCGCCGGTGTGCCGCCACTTCGGCTCCTTGTCCACGGTCTTGGCCGTGATGGTCCGCAGGCGGCGGATGACGGAGCCGTACACGCCGCTGGCGGTGCTGGAGACCTTGCCGCCGGGGGGTTCGTCCATGAACGGCATGAACTTGTCCGGGAATCCGGGCATGGTGCACGCGATGCAGATGCCGCCGACGTTCGGACAGCCGCCGATACCGTTCATCCAGCCGCGCTTGGGGACGTTGCACTTGACGACGGGCCCCCAGCAGCCGAGCTTGACCAGGCACTTGGGCGAGTCGTACGTGGAGGCGAACTGGCCCTGCTCGTAATAGCCGGCCCGGTCGCAGCCCTCGTGCACGGTCGCCCCGAACAGCCAGGTCGGACGGAGCTTGTCGTCCAGCGGGATCATGGGCGCGGAGCCGGCCGCCTGATAGAGCAGGTAGGTCAGGGTCTCCGCGAAGTTGTCCGGCTGGATGGGACAGCCGGGCACGCACACGATGGGGATCCCGGCGTGCGACTTCCAGTCCCAGCCGAGATAGTCCGGGAGACCCATCGCGCCGGTCGGGTTCCCCGCCATGGCGTGGATGCCGCCGTACGTGGCGCAGGTGCCGATCGCGACCACCGCGAGGGCCTTGGGGGCCAGCCGGTCGATCCACTCGCTGGTGGTGATGGGCTGACCGGTCTCCGGGTCGTCGCCGAAGCCGCTCCAGTAGCCCTCCTGCTTGATGGCCTCGTTCGGGATCGATCCCTCGACGACCAGCACGAAGGGGTCGATCTCGCCCCGCTCCCCCTTGAAGAACCACTCGATGAACGTGTCGGCACCGCCCACCGGACCGCACTCGAAGTCGATCAGTGGCCAGTGGACCGCGATCCTGGGCAGCCCTGGCAGCCCCGCGAGGGCGATCTCCTCGATGCTGGGCTGCATGGCGGCGGTCAGGGCCACCGAGTCTCCGTCGCAGCTCAGACCCGCGTTGATCCAGAGGATGTGGATCGGCTTCTCTTCGCTGCCGGGTGCGGCACCCTGGTCCTCGACCGGGGCCGGCTGTACTGCGCTCATGCGTCGCCTCCTGAGGAGGGATGGGGCGAAGGCCTCATGTCGGGCCTGGGTCTTGCTTAACAGTCGGCCGATCCGCCCGCGCCCGCACCTGGGCCGTTCGGGAGCGCCGCTCGGCGGGGGCCTCCTTTCGGACGAAGGCCCGGCGGCGCGCGTGGTAAGTCGCGGCGGGATCATCGAAGATCGACCGCATCCGGGAGAGCTCCCGCTCCCGGTGGGCCGCAAGGGGAGCGACGCACTCCAGGCGCTCGTGCTCCGCCTTCTTCGCCGCGATCCGCCGCTGGAGACCGTCACGGGATGCCAGGTGGAGGGCCAATCGGGTGATCTCGGCGGCGAACTCCCCGGGTCCGCAGTCGACGACCCGGTCGACGAGACCCATGTCGAGCGACGCCGCCGCGGACACCGGCCGGGCCTCTTCCACGAGGCGCGCGGCCAGGGCCTCGCCCACCTTCCCGGGCAGAGTGCGGGTCCAGTACTCCGATCCGTACAGTCCCATGCGCCGGTAGTGCGGATTGAGCACCGACCCCGAACGGCACCAGACCTCGTCGGCCGCGAGGGCGAGCATCACCCCGCCGGCGGCGGCGTTGCCGCCGATCGCGCTCACGACGAGCCGGTCGGTCGTGGTGAGAACCGCCTCGACCAGGTCGTTCATGGCGTTGATGTTGGCCCATGACTCGGCGGCGGGGTCGGCGGCGGCCTCGATGACGTTCAGATGGATGCCGTTGGAGAAGAAGTCGCGCTGCCCGCCGAGCACCAGGACGGAGGTGGGGCGGCCGCGGGCGGTCTCGTACGCGGCCAGCAGGCGGCGGCACTGGTCGGTGCTCATCGCGCCGCCGGGGAACGAGAAGGACAGGACGCCGACCGGCCCCCGCTCCCGGTACCGGATGTCGGACCAGGTCCGCCGGCCTGGCGCCGGGTCGGCGGGGGCCGGCAGTTCGGGGAGCTCCGGCAACCGGCCGGCGAGGGCCAGGGTGGCGGGGAGCTTGCAGGCGCGCGGCCTGCCGGGGCCGGTGCGGGCGCGGAGCTCGGGGATCCACACCGCACCGTCCGCGGTGGCACGGCACACCGCGCCCGCCCGGGTGGCAAGGAGCGCCCCGGGCCGCCCGTTCATACCGTCCTCCGGGTGGCCTCCGTGCAGGAACCACTCGGCACCGAGCAACCGGTCCGGTACGCCGGGCTGGGAGTCGGCGGCCCGCAGGGTGCGCAGCACGGTCTCGGTGCTGTCCTCGTTCCACGAGATACGGCGCTCCTCCTGGCGGAGGGCGGGACGGGCGCGGATCTCGCCCGTCTGCGGAAGCGGTGTCGCCCCGGCGGCGACCCTCTCGACGGCGAGGAGCACGGCGGCCACAGCGGCGTCGGACAGCTCGTTGCGGTACAGGTCGCTCTTGCCGACCTCCGGGACGCGGAAGGTCTCGGACGCCCAGACGTCGCCCGCGTCCATCTCTTCGTCGGCCTGGAGGACGGTGACGCCCCACTCCTCGGCCCCGTCGTGGATCGCGTGGTCCAGCGAGGACGGGCCCCGGTCGCCCACGGGCCCCGGGTGCACGATCAGGCAACGGTGCGCCGCCCACACGTCGCGGGGCACGACGGCCTTCAGCATGGGCGCCACGACCAGATCGGGCGTGTGGCGCGCCACGGCCTCGCGCACGGCCGCCCCGTCGGGGGTGACCTCCACGGGGACGGTGTGCCCGCGGTCGCGCAGCTCCACCAGGACGCGCTGGGTGAGGCTGTTGAAGCTGCTGGCGACGAGCAGGATGCGCATGGGCGGCCTTTCCGGGTCGCGGGGGACGGTGCGGCCCTGGGAACCGCGGTCCACCAACCGCCTGCGATCATCGGGCAGCACGAGCGGGGCAGCGGGGTGGCGGAGCCCGCACCTCACCCGTTCGAGGTGTGCGTCCGACCGATTGGCGGCCTGGTCGCCGCAGGGCGCGGTCCGGGAGACGCGCCATGGGTCCCGTGGGAAAATCGAAGTCCGACAGGTATGCGGACGCATCCCTCTCGCACGAGAGGCAGGTCGGCTCATGGCCGAGAAACCGAAGTCCTCCAGGCCCTCGCGCGGCGAGCCGAGCCGTGACGGTATGGCCGGGCATCACGGATGGTCACCCGACGTGGACGAGACGCGACAGCAGGAGAATCCGAGCGCTTCGCGTTCCTTCCACCCCGAGAAGCACGCGCCCCCGCCCGGCAAGGGTCGGAAGGTTGCCAAGGAGGAGGAACGGAACGTCCCCGGCGACACCGTTCACAGCGACACGACCCGAGGCGAGAAGCGAGGCCGCTCGTCGGAGAAGGGCATGCGCGACACCGGCCGAAGGGGCCGGTCGCAGCGTCCCAGCGGCACGAAGGACGACTCTGCGTTCACGGGCGTGAACCCCGACGACGACGCCTCCGGTCCCCGACCGGGCTGACGCGACCCCGAGCACGAAGGGCCCCCTATGCCATCCCCTCTTCGGTGGAGGTGCCGGAAGAAGGCGTAGACGCGGTCCCATGCGGGGAACTCCGCAGGCACCGCTCTCCAGGCAATGCCGCCGCAACCAGGTAGCGCACAGCGTCGACCAGCTGTCGGCGGCAGTGGCTCTCCGGCTGCCCGCCCCTTCCCTGCAGCCAGGCGGGCACGGGCATCGCGTCGCGCACGACCGCCCACTCCGCGTCGGTCATGTCCGAGTCGGTCATGACCGAGGGGTACCTCGGAAGCCCGTGCGGCCGGTCCCCGGCGTTCCCGAACCGGTGAGCGAGGCAAACACACGACAGGGGCGCGGAGCTGGACGGCGATATCGCGGAGACGAAAAACTGTGACCCCAGGGGCCTCCTGTCGCTCGACTGGATTCGACACCCACGAGCTGTACGGGAGGCCCCGCTTTCATGCCCTGACGACCAGGAGATCGCCCGACCGAGTCGGCAGACTCGAACTCACGATCACCGAGATCGATAGAGTAAACGCTGGTCAGCGCACTCAGCGTCACTTGTTCCGCCCCTCCTGGGCAAAGCGCAGCAGGAGCAGGGCGATGTCGTCGGTACTGGGGGCTCCGCCGCGTGCGTGGCCGATGAGGTCGTCCGCCAGAGCGCTCACCGGGTGGAGTTCGTGGGTCGCGGTGATGCGGGCGGCGATGGCCGCGATGCCGTCCTCAAGGTCCTCGCCGGGAACCTCGACCAGCCCGTCGGTGTACAAGGTGAGCAGGGTGCCCGGCTCGAACGGGATCTCGACAGCGGTGTAAGAGGCGTCCGGGTCGATGCCGAGGAGCAGCCCGGGCGGCAGGTGCAGCATCTTGGCCGGGCCGCCGGCGCGTCGCAGCAGCGGGGGTGGGTGGCCGGCCGTGGCGAGGCGGGCGGTGCGGGCTGCAAGGTCGATGTGGGCGTACACGCAGCTGGTGAACAGTCCGGGTTCGAGGTCGGTCAGGAGCCGGTTGGTGCGGGCGAGGACCTCCGCGGGGGAGGCGCCGGCTGTGGCGTGGACGGCTGTGCGGACCTGGCCCATGAGGGCGGCGGCGTTCACGTTGTGGCCCTGGACGTCGCCGACGGCGGCCGCGACGGTGGTGTCGTCGATCCGGATGAGGTCGTAGAAGTCGCCGCCGATGTCGAGCCCGTGCGCCGCCGGCAGGTAGCCGGCGGCCACTTCGAGGTGCGGGACGCCGGGCAGGGCGTGCGGTAGCAGGCCGGTCTGCAGACTGTGAGCGAGCTGGTGGGTGGCGTCGTAGAGGCGGGCGCGGTCCAGGGCTTGGGCGATGAGTCCGGCGAGGGAGGTCAAGATCGCCCGTTCACCGGGGACAAACGTGTGGGGACGCGCGTAGGCCAGGATGAGAGTGCCGATGGGGCGGCCGGAAGCGGTGAGGGGCAGGAAGGCCCACGCTGCCATGTCGTCCCTGATGACGACGGCCGGGAAGGCGGCTGCGAGTTCGCCGGCGTCCGCGAAGAACAGGGGCTCGCCCGTGCGCAGGCCATGGGTGCTGGCGGTGTGGACGCCGAGTGGGATGCCGTCGTAGTGGGCCATGAGCTCGGCCGGGTAGCCACGGAAGCCGACGATGCGTAGACGCTGCTCCTCGGCCACCAAAAGGGCCAGGGCCTGGGCGCCGAGCGCGGGGACGAGGAGGTCGGCAGCCTGGTCGACGACGTCGCGGGCGTGAACCGCCTCCGTGAGGGCGGCCGCCAGGTGCATGAGCTGGTAGAGGGCGGTGGCCCGGCTGGGCGAAGGCTCCGCGGGGGCGGCCGTCGTCGCGGCGGGCGGCGGGACGGACTCGTCGGCGGTGACCGGCGTGATGCGAACGCTGATCCCGGTGCCGTCCGGGTAGAGGTCGAAGCGCAGGTAGCGGCCGCTCGGGGAAGCGATGGTGAAGCTGCGCGGCAGCCGGCTGATCGCCGCGGCCCGGTAGTGGTCCTCGACGACAGGGGTGTCCATCCAGGGCAACGCTTCCCAGGGCAGGGCTCCGCGGAGTCGGGAGAGGGGCGCGCCCAGCATCTCCGCCGCCTCGGCGGTGATGAAGGTGATGGTGCCGTTCAGGTCGAGTGCACAGTTCCCTCCGGGTAGCCGGCGGATGAAGGCCATGGCGGCGGCCGCCTCGGCCGGCCCGGGCGTGGGAGGGGGAAGCGGTCGCAGCATGACGGGGTGCGCCGGCGGACGGACGGCGTGGCCGGCGTCGGCGGCCCGGCGCAGGTGGTTCGCGAGGCGGCCGCAGGCCGAGTTCACGGCGTCGCGTTCCCGGTCGGTCAGGCGGGGCGCGTGGGAGCCGGGCCACAGGAGGACGAGCCCGGCCCCGGTGGGCTCCGCTGCCTCCGGCGCCGGGTCGGGGACGAGCGGGGCTGCGGCGAGGGCGAAGTCGTACGGCAGGACGAGGCCGAGGCGCGGGTAGCGCCTGGCCGTCTCCTCCTGGCCGCCCAGCCAGACGAACTGCCCGTCGCGGACCGCGTCGGCTACCGGGATGGCATCGTCCATGAGGACCCGCGACCAGGGCAGCGCGAACTCACGGGCCAGGCCGAGGGTCATCGCCAGGTGCAGAACGCGCCGGGTGGGATCAGGCAGGTAGAGCATGCCGACGGATGCCTCCGCGGCCGCGCAGACCTGGATCAGGGCCTCGCCGAGCGCCCGCCGATCGGTCCCCTCGACGCCCTCGACCCGTCCGGCGGGCTCGGGCGGCTCGGCCCCCTGATCCCGCTCTGGAAGGTTTCGCACCCATCCATGGTCCCCCCACATCCCGCACACGTTTGGGTACTGGCCCGCCCCGGCGAGCCCGCGCGCTGGCCGAGGCCATGGGATTCGAATGCCAGTTTGCTTATTGCACGGAGGTGAGAGGCACAGGTGCACGCGAGTCCGGCCGCGCGGGGCCGAGGCCGACGACCTCGGTGAGCAGGCCCTGGCGTGCCGGGACCGCGAGGACGGCAACGGCCTCGACCGCCGCGACGGCGGGTTCGGACAAGACGGTCCTGAGGCACACGTCCGCGCGGTCGCCGTGGTGACGGTGCCGCCCTGTCGCCCCGGGAGCGTCAGGTGACGGAACTGCCGGCAGGCGGAGCGAGCAACCAGTCACCGCGTCGGCCCGACAGCCCTCCCGGCGTCCGCGCCTCCGTCCGAGGTCTTCGGCCGGAGGCGCAGGCGCTTCGCGTCGGCGGCCAGGCAGTGGGTGGCCGCCTTCGCGGGGAGACGCAGGTGCGGGTGGGCGGCGCCTCGATCGAGGTCACGGTGCCGGCGGCGGTGCGGCTCGCCCCGTTGCCGAGATCTCGGCGGCGCTGGTCCACGGCCCGGTGTCCCCGGCCTCGGTGAGGGCCCTCAGCCGCAGGTAGCGGCCGGCCTTCGCGGTGAAGGCGGCCCTCTTCTCGGTCGCGGTGTCGGTGAAGGTGCCGGTCGCGACCGGGGTGCCCCAGCTCGTCGGCGAGTCGGAGACGTATACCTCGTACGCCCCGATGCGACCGTTGGTCCCGCCGTCCTGTCGCGGGAGGTACGACAGGCTGTCCACCTCGTAGCGGGCCCCGAGATCGATCTGGAGGTCGTGCGGGAGGGCTGCCGTGGAGCCGCCGGAGTAGGCGGTGTGCCACAGGGTCGCCGGGTTGCCGTCGACGGCGTTGACGGCGGCCCCGTTCTCGGCCGAGGTCTCCTGACTGTCGACGGACTG
Source organism: Streptomyces sp. NPDC043176 (assembly GCF_056436715.1). Classification (NCBI taxonomy): domain Bacteria; kingdom Bacillati; phylum Actinomycetota; class Actinomycetes; order Kitasatosporales; family Streptomycetaceae; genus Streptomyces; species Streptomyces sp. NPDC043176. Next base: position 52,821 of record NZ_JBWKCA010000010.1, on the reverse strand, counting down.
GATCTTCCAGCCGGCCTTGGAGATCGGCGCCCCGGTGCCGGGAACCCGCACGGCCGGGAGCAGCTGCACCCCCGTAGCCCTGACGGTGAAGGCCCCGGACTTCGAGCCCGTCTTGACCCACAGGGTGCCGGACCGGTCGGCGGGGTCGAAGAACCATCCGGTGGCGGCGGAGTCGTACGCGCCCTTGGAGGTCAGGACGGGCAGCGCGGTGCCGTCAACGGTGACGCCGGTGGGGGCGGCCGCCGCGTGGACGGTGAACTCGTAGCCCCGGGAGGCGGGTTTGCCCGGGTAGGTGCCGCTGCTCGCGCCGACGGCGATGCTCACCTCGCCGGTGCCGGAGCCCGGGGCGGTGACGTCGACCTTCTGTTCGGCGTACGCGCCGGTCTGGTACTGGCGGGTGATGCCGTCGTCCTCGTAGAGCGTGAACGTGGAGGAGCCGCGTGGGTAGACGTCGTAGGTGAGCTTGTCGACCGGCTTCTCGCCGGTGTGGTTCATCTGCGGCCACATCGGCACGATGCCACCGCCCTTGACGAACAGCGGCAGGGTGTCGAGCGGGGCGGAGTAGCCGTTGAGCCAGCCGGGACCGGCGTAGGTGCGGCCGGTCCAGTAGTCCGTCCAGGTGCCGGCGGGCAGGTAGATGCCGTCGCGGGTCGTGGTGTCGGTGACGACGGGCGCCACGAGGAGCGAGTCGCCGGACATGAACTGGCCGCTCGTCTGGTTGCCGCGCGCGACCGGGTCGTCCGGATACTCCAGGACCATGGCGCGGACGGTGGGCGTCCCGGTCTCGGTGGCGACCCGGCTCGCCGAGTACAGGTACGGCATGAGCCGCATCTTCAGCTTGAGGTACTTGCGGTTGATGGAGAGGTACGGGTCGGCGAACCTCCAGGGCTGCTTGTCCTGGTAGCCGGCCGAGGGGTTGGTGGCGCCCCAGCCGGACATGGTCATGAACGCCGGGGTGAGCGCCTTCCACTGGAGGTCGCGTACGTACGTCTTGGGGCTGCCGCCGAAGATGCCGTCGACGTCGCCGGAGGCGTAGTTGAGGCCGGACAGGCCCGCGCCCGTGATCGCGGGGACGTGCCACCGCATGGCGTCCCAGGTGCCGTAGGTGTCGCCGGTCCACACGACCGCGTTGCGCTGGGTGCCGGCCCAGCCGTCGACGGTCCAGACGTAGCGGCGGGCGTCGGAGTTGTCCTCGATGCCGTCCACCGCCTGCTGCACGCCCTCGAAGGCGTACTTGTATCCGCTGCCGATCCAGGCGACGTCGGTCTTCACACCGCGCGTGCCCTGGGTGCCGACCTCGTCGGCGATGCCGGACAGGCCTGTCGACGTCCACAGCCCGGTCCGGAAGCCCTTGGCCTTCAGCGCGTCGACCGTGCTCTTGAGGGGCTTGGTGTACCCGCAGCCGTAGCCGTCGTTGGGCAGGAACCAGCCCGAGGGCATGTCCGTGTTCCGGGCGTCCGTCGCGTAGCCGACCACGTCGGGCGTGGTCTGGTGGCGCAGCCGGTTGTGATCCCCCTGGTAGGCCGGGTTGGAGGCGTTCCAGCAGTCGGCGTTGCCGAGCTCGAATCCCCACATCGGCGCCAGGAACGGCTTGCCGCTCACGTCCGTGTACGCGTCCAGCACGCCCTTCAGGGAGTCGCCCACGAAGTACCAGGCGTCGAAGCGGCTCTCGTTGTGCGTGAACGTGCCGGGCGCGCCGAAGGTGTAGGTGCCGGGCGCCCATGTGTTGCGCATGACGCCGTAGCCGTTGGTCGACATGTAGAACGGCGCGGGGCTGGCGTTGGTGTTCTCCTTCCACGTGTTGGCGACCGAGACGGGGACGGTCTTGCCGCGCAGCGCCCACTCCCCGAGTCGGAGGCCGGTGCCGTAGTACTGCTCGTCGGCGCCCTGGGTGAGGTGCTGACTGGTCTGCGTGCTCGTCCATGACAGGGGCTGGGACTCGGACCACACCAGCGTGCTGTTGTCCGCCCGGTACACGGAGAGCTGCAGGGGGGACTTGTTGACCCGGATGTTGAGGGCCGCGGTGGTGATCCGGTAATAGGCACCGGCGTCGGTGACGTCGGCTGTCACGGGGCCGAAGTCGGTCTGTACGGCGAGGGCCGTGCCGGCGGGGTCGTCGGCGAAGGTGCCGTTGGGAGAGAGCCAGATGCGGAAGACGTCCTCTCTGGCGATCACCACCCGGGCTTTGGCGGGTGTGGACGTGCTGATCGTGAACGTGTTGCCCGATCTGCTGACGCCGGTGGCCGCACCGGCAGTCGCGGCCGCGGCCGGCGAGGCCTGACCGACGACTGACAGAAGTGCCGCGACCATGGCCGCGGCGAGGCCGAGGGCGTGGAGTCGCCACCCTCCGCCGCCGCGCGCTGAACGATCTCGCATCGTGTGCCCTTTCGCTCACAGAGGGAGTGTTGAGCAATGGGCATGACAACAGGCTGCCGTGGTGACGTCAAGTGCTCGATTCAAGCTCTCTTCGAGCAGAATCAATCAACAGAGCCTTCGTTTCGCGCTTCCCGCGTCAGCGCCAGGAGTCCGCGAACGGCGACTCCCGCTCCGCCCCACCCCGCCGAGCCGGACGTCGATCACCGGCTTCTCACCCGGCGACCGCCCGCAGGGGCCGCCCCCACGGACCCCTCCACCCCCTCCCGAGCCCGACAGGAGGAGGGCCAGGCCCGGCGACGACCCTTTCGAGATCAAGTTACGTAAGGGTATTCCGTAACCTCTTGACCGCCTCTCGACACGCTCCTAGCATCGGAATCACGCAGTTACGTGAGACCTCGACGTAACTATCAGCGTGTTTTGAACGAACCGCAGGCCAACTCTTGGACCTGCTTTCCTCAGGAGCTCCGATGGCAGCAACATCCCGTCGCCGTACCCGCATGACGGTCGCGTGTTCCCTGCTCGTGGCCGCCGCCACCGGCCTGACCGCATGCTCTGGCCTCACCCCCGGGGGGCAGACGAAGTCCGCCGACGAGGGGCCGGTCTCCACAGCGATACCCACCGGCAAGGTCACGCTGACCGTGATCAGCTCCGAGAACGCGGGCACGACCAAGGCTCTCGCCAAGGCCTTCGAGGCCAAGCACCCCAACGTCACGGTGGACTTCCAGTACACGGGCCCCGAGGACTACGACAAGAGTCTCAACCTCAAGCTGTCGTCCGACACGGCGCCGGACCTGGCGCTGCTGAACAAGCTCGGCACCACGGTCAAGGCAGGCCTGCTGCGCAACCTCGACCCCTACGTCGACGCGTACCAGTGGCACGGCATCTACCCGTCGACGCAGCTCGACCAGTGGCGGGCCCGCGACAACGGCAAGGAGCTGGGCGTCGGCCACCAGTGGGCCGCGCCGGCGGGCTTCTCCGTCGTGGGCGTGTACTACAACAAGCAGATCGCGGCGAAGCTGGGCATCAAGCCTCCGACCGACAGAAGTGAGTTCGACACGGCCCTGGCCAAGGCCAAGGCGGCAGGTCAGCTGCCCATTCAGCTGGGCAATCTCCAGGGGCATTCGTCGTTCGTCGTCCAGTCGATCGCCGACGCGTCGGACGGCGCCGGCTACTCCAGCGCCTGGGTGCACGGCAAGCCGGGCTCCTCGATCGAGTCCCGCGGTGGGCGGGACGGAGCGCGCACCCTCGCGGAGTGGGCCAAGAAGGGATACCTGCCCTCTGACGCCAACGGCAAGGACCTCCCGGCGTCCGTCGCGGACTTCACCAAGGGCAAGGGGCTCTTCCTCTTCGACGGAAGCTGGGACGCGCAGGTCATCGAGAAGGCGATGCCGGGCAAGGCGGGCTTCTTCCCCTTCGCCACCGGCGACGGCGGCATCACCGCCATCGGCACCTCGGTGGCCTACGCGATTCCCGCCAAGGCGAAGAACCCCGATGTCGCGGCCGCGTTCCTCGACTTCATGAACAGCCCGGAGGCGGCGAAGATCCAGTTCGACACCGGGTTCCTGCCCGTGGCGCACGGCGACAAGGTCAAGGCGGCCGACGGCAACGTCATGAACGAGGTGGCCAAGGGCTGGACGGCCGTCAACGCGGACAACGGCCTGGTGAACTTCTTCGCCAACAGCACGCCCACCATGAACGACACGCTCACCTCGAACAGTCAGCAGCTCATCGCGGGCAGGACGACGCCCGAGGCCTACCTGGCCGCCCTCCAGGACGACTGGGTCAAGGGCCACCAGTGACCGACACCGGCACCACGCCGAACAAGCCCCGCGGCGCGGCGGCGAGACCGCGACATGCCGGGCCTGCCCGGCCCCTGGGCACGGGGGTCCGGCGGTCCGGGAGGCAGAGGGTCGCCTACCTGTACCTCGCTCCCGCTCTGACGCTCTACACCGCCTTCGTCGTCCTGCCCTGGCTGCATACGATGTGGCTGTCGTTCTTCACCTGGGACGGCGTGACGGCCGGGACCTGGGCGGGCGTGGGCAACTACGCCACGGTCCTGGCGGATCCGGCCCTGCGCTCCTCGCTGCTGCACGCACTGGGCTTCATCGGGTTCTACTCGCTGCTGCCGATTGCGATCGGCCTGGTTCTGGCCGCCGTGATCGGCGGGCGGGGCGGGCGCCGCTACCCGGTCAGCCGCACGATCCTCTTCCTGCCACAGGTCGTACCCCTGGTGGCGGTCGGCGTCACGTGGAAGTGGATGTACGCGTCCGACGGCGTCGTCAACCAAGTGCTCGACGCGGTCGGGCTCGGGTCGGTGACCCGGGCCTGGCTGGGCGACTTCACCTGGGCCTACGTAGCGGTCGGCCTGGTGGGCACCTGGGTCATGCTGGGCCTGTGCCTGATCGTCTTCCAGGCCGGCATCCAGAAGATCGACACCAGCCTCTACGAAGCCGCGCGCATCGACGGCGCCGGGCCGATCCGCGAATTCCTCGCCGTCACCCTCCCCGGCCTGCGTGCCGAGATAGGCGTGGCGCTGACCATCACCGTCATCGCCGCCCTCGCGAGCTTCGACGTCGTCTACGTCACGACCGCGGGCGGTCCGGGCGACAGCACGATGGTTCCCGGCGTTCTCATCTACCGACTCGCCTTCACCAACGGGGAGGTAGGCACGGCCTGCGCCCTTGCCGTGGTGCTCAGCGCCCTGATCGGCGTCGTCGTCCTCCTCATCGGCCGACTCACTCAGGAGAAGGAGGAGCGATCGTGAAGCACCGCTTCGAAGGCCTGACGGGCCGCGTGGTGATGGCCGGGTTCTGCGTCGCGGTCCTGGTGCCCTTCGCCGGGATCCTCCTCGCCGCGCTGCACCCCCCGGGCACCATCGTCTCCGGGCTCAGCTGGCCCGAACACCCCACCTTCGACAGCTTCGGCCGGGCCTGGTCCGACGCGGGGTTCGGGCAGCTGCTGCGCAACAGCGCCATGGTGGGCCTCGGGGTCGTGCCGATCGCGCTGGTCTGTGCCTCGCTCGCCGGTTACGCCTTCGCGATCATGGAGTTCCGGGGCCGCACGTTCATCTTCGGATTCCTCATGCTCGGCCTCGCACTGCCGTATGAGGCGGCGGTCGTCCCGCTCTACTACGACCTGAGAGCTGTCGGTCTGACCGACTCTCCGGTGGCGCTGATCGTCGCTCTGGTCGGGCTGTTCATGCCTTTCGGCGCCTTCTGGATGCGCGAGCAGTTCCGCGCCCTGCCCAAGGAGATGACCGAGGCGGCGGCGGTCGACGGCGCGGGCCCGTGGACGGTGCTGTGGCGGGTGCTCCTCCCCTGCTCGCGGCCCGCTCTGATCACCCTGGGGTTGTTGTACTTCCTCTGGGCCTGGAACCAGTTCCTGCTGGCCCTGATCCTGATCCAACACCCCTCGGGACGCACCGCACCAGCCGGCCTCGGCTTCTTCGTCGGCGCGCACAACATCGACGTCCCCCTGCTGTCCGCGGCCACGCTGATCGTGATCACCCCCGTGATCACGGTCTACCTCTTCTTCCAGCGGCACTTCATCGCCGGAATGCTCGCCGGCGCCGTCAAGGGCTGAGCGGTCCGCCGCGACCAGCCCGGGTCGGACCCGCTCCGTCCCGTGCCGCACCCCGCTCTGTTCTCCTCTTCCTTCTCCTCTTCCCTCGAAGGTCGTACGCCATGAGCCAAGCCCTTCTGCGCCCGCGAACCGACCACCTCGCCCCTGGCACGGAACGCAGGCTGCGTCTGATCGTCATCGGTGCCGGCGGCCGCGGTGCCACCTACTCCTCCTACGCCGCCGGCACGGGACGCGCCGAGATCGTCGCCATCGCGGAACCCGAGCCGCGCCGCGCGGCCGAAGCCGCCGCCCTGCATCCTCGGGCCGCGCTCTACGACGACTGGCAGCAGCTCGCCGAGAACCCACCGCTCGCCGATGCGGTCATCATCACCACCCAGGACGCCGAACACGTGCAACCCGCGGTGCACTTCGCGGACCTCGGCTACCACATCCTGCTGGAGAAGCCGATGGCGACCAGCGAGAAGGACACCCGGCTCATCGCCGCCGCGGTGCGCCGCTCCGGCGTCATGCTGGCCGTCTGTCACGTGCTGCGCTACACGCCGTACACCACGGGCGTCAAGCAGATCGTGGACTCCGGGCGCCTCGGCGACATCGTGAGCGTCGAGCACCTGGAACCCGTCGGCTGGTGGCACCAGGCCCATTCCTACGTGCGGGGAAACTGGCGGCGCGAGGAGGAAGCCTGTCCCATGCTGCTCGCGAAGTCCTCCCACGACCTCGACTGGATCTCCTTCATCGTGGGGAAGCCCGTCGCCAAGGTGTCCTCCTTCGGAGGCCTGCAGCACTTCCGGTCCGAGAACAAGCCCGCCGGGGCCACGGACAACTGCCTGGATTGCCCCGTCGAGTCCCAGTGCCCCTACTCGGCCAAGCGCCTCTACCTCGGCTGCCTGGGCGATGCCGACCGTGAGCGGTGGCCGCTGTCCGCGGTGACCGACGCCCGCACCCCCGAGGGTGTGGAGCAGGCTCTGCGGGACGGGCCCTACGGGCGGTGCGTGTACGCCTGCGACAACGACGTGGTCGACCACCAGGTCGTCAACCTGGAGTACGAAGGCGGCGTCACCGCCTCGTTCACGATGACCGCGTTCACCCCGTTCACGCACCGGAAGACACGCATCTTCGGCACCCGCGGATCCCTCGACGGCGATGGCGTGAACGCCACCGTCACCGACTTCGTCACCGGCACGGAGGAGACCCTCGTACTCGGGATCGAAGGCCCTGACGCCGGCAGCGGCCACGGCGGCGGCGACGAGCGCCTCGTCGACGCGTTCCTCGACGCCCTGGCCACCGGCGACCCGACCCACATCCTTTCCGATCCGGCGACCAGCCTGGAGAGCCACCTGGTCGCCTGGGCCGCCGAACGCTCGCGCCACACCGGCACGGTTCAGACCCTGGAGGCCTGATCCCGCGGCGAACACCCGGACCCCGGCCCCGGGCTCCCCCACCACCGCCCGGGGCCGGTCGCATCACCCCACCCCCCTCCAGAAAGGGCACAGCCATGGCTGCATCCACGGGAGTCAGAACGGCCCCCGCACCCGCGCGGCGATGTCGCACACCGATCGGAGCCGTGCTCATCACGGCGGTCTCGCTCACCCTGTCTGCCGGCGTGGCCCAGGCCGCCGACTTCCCGCCCAACCCCACCGCCAAGTCCGGCTACACGCTGGACTTCCAGGAGGAGTTCGAGGGCACCACCCTCGACACCGGCAAGTGGCTGCCGTCCTACCTGCCGCACTGGACCTCCACACCCCAGAACGCCCAGGCGCGCTACACCGTCGCCGACGGCGTCCTGACCGAGCGGCTCGACGCCGACACCCCGGCGTGGAACGCCCAGTACGACAGCACGGTGAAGATCTCCAGCATCCAGTCGTACGAGAAGGACTGGTGGCACCGGTTCAACGACGCCATGCCGAACCACCACCACGAGCCCGACTTCAACGGCTACTCCACCAAGTACGGCTACTTCGAGACCCGGGCGAAGCTGTCCGACGCGGGCGGCGGTGGCCACCAGGCCCTCTGGCTCGTGGGAACCAACGGGACGGGCACCGGCCCTGCCGCCCAGTCGGAGATCGACTTCATCGAGACGTTCTTCTCCAAGCCGAACACCTGGCGAATAGCCGCGTACGGCTGGGGCGACCCGGACTTCCTCGGCAGCTGGTACCTCTCCGAAACGGCGGTTCCCAGCGGCAGCCCCACCAGCGAATACCACGTCTACGGGATGGACTGGACCCCCACCCGGCTCAACTTCTACTACGACAACCAGCTCTACAAGACCATCGACGACGCCCCCGACACGGCCATGGCCCTGATCCTCGGCATCTACACCGACGCCGGCTCCGGCCAGCACAACAATGTCTGGCCCAAGACCTGGAACGTCGACTACATCCGGGTCTTCAAGGACAACGACGGCTACTCCGAGCCCTCCCAGCCCGAGGGGTACCAGCGGGTCGAGAACCGGCAGACCGGCCGGCACCTCCACATCGAGAACAAGACCGGCAACGTCCAGTACGGCACCATCCCCGCCACCGCGTGGAGCTCCCACTGGACGCGTGAAACGGTGGACGGCTTCACCCGGTACCGCAACAGGTGGACCGGTGAGTACATGTACGCCACCACCGCCGACGGCACCGTCCACCACGGCGCCAGGGCACAGTCGGACACCGGCAGCCAGTGGACGGAGGAGACCGTCGACACCTACAGGCGGTTGAAGAACCGCTCCACCGGCACCTACGCCCACACGGAGAGCCTGAACGGCACCCTCCAGCACGGCGCCGCGCCCGCCACCTGGTGGACCAGCCAGTGGGTCTTCCGCCCCGTCAGCTGATCCTCGAAACCCGGCCCCGGGCTCCTCCACTGACCGCCCGGGGCCGGGCACCACCCACCGCACCCGGCGCCCGCCCAGGTCTCACCCGCCCCGTCCCGCGGGCAGAACAAGGACCAACCGGCTGGAGTCGGCGGCGCACCACCGTGCGGCAACAACCGTCCCCCTCGGGGCCAACCGGACAGGTGCGGGCCGTCTTCCGTCCCAGCGGCCCGCACCGTCGTCCCGCAAGGAGCACCACGTGAACCGGAGAACCCTCCTGCTCGCGGTTGCGGCCGCCGCCCTCGCGGCCGGCTGCGCGAGCCCTGAAACACCGAAACCGGATGGCCGCCCCACCGCCCCGGACCACAGCGGCCAGAGTCTCTGGCACGTCATCGACGCCGACGGCAAGACCATCGCACAGCTGCCCGACGACGACCCGACGGTCGCCACGGTTCGAAAGACGGTCGTGCTGCATTCGGGAGTCGTCGACAGCCGTGACCACCAGACGATCACTCGCAGCACCAAGGACGAGTTCTCCTTCTACCACAAGGACTTCGCCACCTCCCTCTCCTCCCAGCACTACCCGGACAAACTCGCGGAGCTCTTCCGGAAGAACCACATCGCCACCCGACAGACGTCCCTCGCCTGGTACCGGTCCACCTTCCCTCGCGACAAGACGACCGCTCAGGTCGAGATGGAGACCACGATCGAGTTCAAGGCCGCCGACGCCGCCTACCTCAAGAAGAGCGGACTGGCCCTGAACACCCCCTATACCCAGCGGCGCACCATCAGCCTCGCCCAACAGGACGGGCGCTGGTTCATCTCGGCCCTCAAGAAGAGCGCCCTGACCAAGCAGGCCAAGACGAGGCCCGGTGCCTCGTGACCGATCACGTCCTCGCCCTGGACGTCGGCGGAACGTCCATCAAGGGTGCCCTCCTCACCCGCGACCACCGAGCCGTCGCCGAAACCCGTCGGCCCACCCCACGACAGCTGGGCCCCGAGGCGGTCCTGAGAGCGATCATCGGAGCTGCCTCCGACCTCCTCAGCAGGGGGTTCAGCACGAGCCACGCCGGTGTCGTCGTCCCGGGCATCGTCGACGACGACCGCGGCCACGTCCTCTACAGCGCCAATCTGGGCCTGCGGGACGAGCCGCTCGCCGACCGCCTCACCCAAAGCCTCGGACTTCCGGTCACCGTCGGTCACGATGTGCGGGCCGGCGCACTGGCCGAGTCGGCCGTCGGAGCAGCCGCGAACGTCCGGCACAGCTTGTTCATCGCCATCGGCACCGGTATCGCCGGGGCGTTCATCAGCGACGGACACCTCCTGAGCAGTGACGGGTGGGCCGGCGAGATCGGACACCTCCCTCTGGGCGCGGGAGGGTCGGACTGTCCGTGCGGCAGCCGCGGATGCCTGGAGACCCTCGCGTCCGCCCACGCCGTGGCCCGTTCCTACACCCGGCGCACCGGCACCCCCGTCGACGGGGCCGCCGAGGTGGCCTCTCGGCTCCTGGACGGCGACCCCGACGCACGGAAGGTCTGGTCCGAGGCCGTGGAGGCACTGGCCGACGCCGCCGCCCTGCTCACCACCGTATTGGGGCCGGAGGCCGTCGTCATCGGCGGCGGGCTGAGCGAGGCGGGTGAGCTCCTCCTCGAGCCGCTGCGCAACCGGCTCGCCGATCAGCTCACCTTCCAGCGGGTCCCCACCGTGCTCAAGGCTTCGCTCGGCTCGCGCGCGGGTTGCGTCGGTGCCGGTTGTCTGGCGTGGCGAGGAGCCGCCTCCTCCCGGTAGCGGCTCCTGGTCCGGTTCGCGCGCCCCGATGGGGTCACGTTGAGCAACAATGGAATATCGTCGAGTAGTTACGTAAATGGATTCCGATATTCCGTTGACGAGAGACCGCATGCTAATTAAGCTCAAAGCAGGCGATTACGCCACACCCCGACATTAAAAGGGAACTCGCTAAGGGTGACCGTCCACAGCCGGGGATCGACGTTCCCGGCGCTGCCGACCGACCGGCCGTCCAGCGCCACTCCCTCCCGGCCGTGTCGATACTGCGTCGTGAGGCCCTCCCCACGCGCAGACGCGGTCACCCTGCCAGGCAAGGAGCCGGTCATGCCCCTCTCCCCGACCGCCGCACCCCTCCACGGCGCCATCTACATGCGGTGCTACCCGTTCGACGCCTGGGGCCTGCCCAACCTCCGAGCCGCGCTCAGGTTCCACGCACACGACCTGGGCTGGGGCGACCTGCCGGTCTACTTCGACAACGGCTGCCCTTCGAGGGGATCCAAGCCCCACCTGGACGCCCTGATCGACCGGGTCACGGCATTCGCCTACCGCGTCCTGTTCGTCCCCGGCCCGTGGGTCTTCTCGATCGACGAAGCAGAGGCGCGGGACGTCGTGGCCGAACTGGAAAGCCTGGGCTGCGCGGTGATCGAACTGCCCAGCCCCAGGGACCTGGAGTCGTGGCCGTACCGTCGGACCCGGGTCCTCCCGGCGGACCGCCCGATGGGCGAGCCCGCAGCGGCCTGATGATGCCTGCCGCCCCTCCCCCGCCCCGACTCCGGCACGTGCTTCCCGAGCACGTGCCGGAGCGGGGGTCCCGGAGGTCGCGACGGCCCCATACGGAACTACGTCGTCATTCCTCGTCACCGGACAGCGGGGCGAAAGCCGACCGGTTCAGCGGCCGCGCAGTCGCTTTGACCGGGCCGCCGGCAGAAGTGGCGTCATGCGCACCGAAGAGTTCGGCGTCGAGATGGTCCAGCCCCAGCCGCACGGCACCGAGCGCCACCGCCTCCACCCCCAGGACGGAGGCGGCGACCCGAGGGGGGTCCAGGCACAGCTTGTCCAGGCGCGCCCGCACCGGAGCGGCCATCGCCTCGCCGGCCCGGGACAGGCCGCCACCGATCACCACGAGCTCGGGATTGACCGTCAGAACCATCGCGGCGATGCCCACCGCGAGAACCTGACTGAAGCGCTCCACCCGGGCGGCCGCCTCGGCGTCTCCCGCACGGGCGTCGGCGAAGATCTGCGCGGGATCGCCCGCTTCCCGGATGTCGTCCATCGCCGCGCTCTCCCAGCCCAGGATCGCGAGCGCCCCGATCTCGCCGGCCGCTCCGCCGCGCCCCCTGTGGAGCCGTCCCCCCAGCATCATCCCCGCGCCCGAGCGGTGGCCGACCAGGAGCTGGATGAAGTCGTCCGCGTACCGGGCCGCGCCCTGCCAGTGCTCGGCGAGAACGGCGAGATTGGCGTCGTTCTCCACGTGCGCGGGGCAGCCGAACCAGGAGCTCGCCACCGTGGCCAGGTCGAGGCCGTTCCACTCGGGAATCGGGACGGACAGACGTACGTGTCCCTGGCCGTCGACGATGCCGGGCACGCCCAGACTCAGCGAACGCAGCCGCACCTCGGGGTGCTCGGCCAGGAGGGCCGCCGAACCGGCACGTATGCGGTCGAGCCGTCCGGTGGCGCCCTCCTCGGAGGTGATGTCCGCCTCCCCGGTGGCGACGATCGCTCCGTCCAGGTCGGCGACGACCATGCGTGCGCGCCGGGAGCCGATGTCCACGCCCAGCACGTGCCCGGCCTCCGAGCGGAACCGGTAGCGGCGGGCGGGGCGGCCCACGCTCCGCTCCGGGGCGATCTCCTCGATCCATCCGCCCCCGTCGAGCTCGTCGAGCACCGCGTCCACGGTCTGTCTGGACAGCGATGCCGCTTTCCCGATCTGCGCGAGCGTCATGGGCTCCGCGCCCCGCAGGACGCGCAGGACGGCTTGGACGTTGAGGCGCCGCAGCAGGGTGGGATCGCCGCCGCTCAGGGCAGGACCGTTCACAAGACCTCGATTCCGTTCTTCGCAGGTCGCAGCCGCGACCGCCTCCATCTTATGTCACCCTCTTACGTAAAGGGGCGACATAATCTCGTCACGCAGGGGCGGTCACAGCTGCGACGCCCGGCACGCTCTGCGAGGCTTTACCTGGAGGCAGGGGTCAAGGAGCTGCTGATGATCGCACCGTTCGCGGGCCTTTCCGCCAAGGCGGCGGCCGGCGTCGCAGCCGTCGCGGCGACGGCGGCTCTCACCGCCTGCGGCGGACTCCTCACGCCCACCGGTGGCCGGAACCCGCTTCCCACCGGCCCCGTCTCCACCGCACTGCCCACCGGCGATGCGACGCTGACCGTTGTGAGCTCCGAGAACACCGGCACGACCGAGAAACTGGGTGAGGCCTTCCACGCCAGGCACCCCAACATCACGGTCGACGTCCAGTACACGGCGCCCGAAGACTACGACATCAGCTTGAACCTCAAGCTGTCCTCCGACGACCCGCCGGACCTCGCGCTGCTGAACAAGCTCGGCACCACCGTGGACGCACACCTGATCCGCCCCCTCGACCCCTACGCCGGCGCCTACGGCTGGACGGCGAAGTACCCGCCGGCTCAGCTCGCCCAGTGGCGTGCCAACGACGACGGCACACGACTCGGCACCGGACGCCTCTGGGCCGCCCCGGCGGGATTCTCCGTAGTCGGCGTCTACTACAACAAAGACCTTGCCGCCAAGCTCGGCGTGGACCGGCCGACGACCCGGGCCGCGTTCGACACCGCACTCGCCCGGGCCAGGGCCGCAGGCGAGATCCCGGTTCAGTTGGGCAACCTGGCCGGGCACTCGGCCTTCATCGTCCAGTCCATCGTCGACGGAACCGACGGAGCACCGAAGTCCCGCGGCTGGGTCGAGGGACGACCCCGCTCCACCATCGAGACGGAGGGCGGCGACCAGGCCGCCGCGACACTGGCCCGATGGGCACGCAAGGGATACTTTCCCCCCGGCGTGAACGGAGTCGACCTGAACGGCTCTGTCGCCCGGTTCGCCGGGGGCGAGGGCCTCTTCCTGTTCGACGGCAGCTGGGACGCCCAGACCCTCGACGAGGCCATGCACGACAAGGTCGGGTTCTTCCCCTACCCCGGGCAGAGCGGCAAGTCGACCGGCATCGGCACTTCCCTCGCCTATGCCATCCCCAGCCGAGCCCAGAACCCGGATCTCGCCGCCGCCTTCCTCGACTTCATGAACACGCCCGAGGCCGCACAGATCCAGCTCGACTCCGGCTTCCTACCCGTCTCCCACTCGGAGACGGTCTCCGTCGACGACGACCACGTCATGGCCGACATCATCGAGGCCTGGCTCGCCATCGACCGCGACGACGGCCTGGTCAACTTCTTCGCCAACACCACCCCCACCATGAACGACACCCTCACCTCGGAAAGCCAACGGCTCATCGCCGGCAGAATCACGCCCCGCTCCTTCCTGGACGCCGTACAGGGCGACTGGAGCAAGGGCCACCCATGACCCCACCCACCGGCCCGCCCGACCGCGGAAGCCGTGCCGAGCGCCCTGCCGGAAAAGCCCGCCTCACCGCCTGCCTCTACCTCGCACCCGCTCTCACCCTCTACACCGCCTTCGTGTTCCTGCCCTGGCTGCACACCATGTGGCTGTCGCTGGTGAGATGGGACGGAGTCACCGAGGGCACCTGGGCCGGCGTCGACAACTACCGACAGGTCCTCACCGACCCGGTCCTCAGATCCTCGGTCCTGCACGCGCTCGGCTTCGTCGGCTTCTACTCGGTCCTCCCCATCGCACTCGCCCTGCCACTGGCCGCCGTCATCGGCCGCCGGCAGCGGCGCCACCCCGTCAGCCGTACCCTGCTCTTCCTCCCCCAGATCGTCCCGCTCGTCGCCGTCGGCGTCATGTGGCGCTGGATGTACTCCACCGACGGCATCGTCAACCAAGCCCTGCGCGCCGTCGGCCTGGACCGCTACACACGCGCCTGGCTGGGGGACTTCACCTACGCCTACGTCGCGGTGGGGCTGGTCGGCACCTGGGTCATGCTGGGTCTGTGCCTGGTTCTCTTCCAGGCCGGCATCCAGAAGATCGACCCCAGCCTGCACGAAGCGGCGAGACTCGACGGCGCGGGCCCCGTCCGCGAGTTCTTCGCCGTCACGCTGCCCGCGCTGCGACCCGAGATCACCGTCGCGCTGACCATCACCGTCATCGCAGCCCTGGCAAGCTTCGACGTCGTCTACGTCACCACCGGCGGAGGCCCGGGCGGCACCACCATGGTTCCCGGCGTCCTGATCTACCGGCTCGCGTTCACCACCGGCGAGGTCGGAGCCGCTTGTGCGCTCGCGGTGGTCCTCTCGGTTCTGATCGGCCTGATCGTCCTCGTCATCAACCGGCTCGCACGGGAGGAAGAGTGACCCGACGAACCCGTGAGGACCACGGAGGAAGCCGGACCTTCGGAGGGATGCCCGGGCCCGTCGTCCTCACGGCCTTCGCCCTGGCGGTCGTCATCCCCTTCGCCGGCATCGCCCTCGCCGCCCTGCACCCGCCCGGCACGATCGTCAGCGGCCTGAGCTGGCCCGAACATCCCACCCTCGACAGCTTCACCCGCGCCTGGTCCACCGCGGGCTTCGGTCAACTGCTGCGCAACAGCACCCTCATCGCGCTCGGTGTCGTCCCGCTCGCCCTCGTCTGCGCTTCGCTGGCCGGCTACGCCTTCGCCACCCTCCGCTTCCGCGGCCGCGGACCGCTCTTCGCCTTCCTCCTGCTCGGCCTCGCACTGCCCTACGAAGCCGCCGTCATCCCCCTCTACTACGACCTGCGGGCCCTGGGCATCACAGACTCCCCTCTCGCACTCGTCCTCACCCTCGTCGGCCTGTTCATGCCGTTCGGCGCCTTCTGGATGCGCCAGCAATTCCTGGCCCTGCCCAAAGAGATCACCGAAGCCGCCGCCGTCGACGGCGCGGGCACCTGGACGATCCTCTGGCGCGTTCTTCTGCCCTGCGTCCGCCCGGGTCTGACCACCCTGGGCCTGCTGTACTTCCTGTGGGCCTGGAACCAGTTCCTCCTCGCCCTCATCCTCATCCAGGACCCCGCCCTCCGCACCGCACCCGCAGGTCTCGGCTTCTTCGTCGGCGCCTACGACCTCGACGTCCCTCTCCTGTCCGCGGCCACGCTGATCGTCATGGCCCCCGTCGTCGCCCTCTACCTGGTCTTCCAGCGCCACTTCCTCACCGGGATGCTCAGCGGCGCGGTCAAGGGCTGAGCCCGAACCTCCCGCCTCTCCCCAGCCCTCTCCACCCGACGGCCCCCTGGCCCGAGAGCCGGACCCATTGCGGACCAGCGCTCGCCAGCGCGCCGCGCCAACCGGTTTTCCTCCAGGTCGGCGTCGCTCCATGCCTTCGGTGAAGTAGCCGCCCGGGCCGCGCAGCAGATACTCGGCGAGGGGTCGGCGGCTCAGCCGCTCGTCGGCCACGGTGAAGCACGAACACGTCGCGCAATACCGGCCGTTACGTTCCCGACAGGACCGAATCAACCGTCGAACCGTTACGCTCCCCCGCATGCCAATCATGGACATGTCACCTCGGGATGCCCGTCCAGGTGTGGGCCCGTTCGGACCTCGCTCGGTCGGGACCGCTTCGTCACGGAGAGCCGGGCGACTTTCCGTGGTCCTCCTCCTTCTGGTGAGCCTCCTCGGGATGCCGGCCCTGGCCGGTGCCGCGCCACCCTCCGCATCGTCCCGCACGTTCGCGGTGGCGTCGAACGCGAACGACACGGCCGTGGCCCAGGCCCGGGCGCGCTGGGGCGACCGGCGGCTCGACGAGGTCTCCTTCCTCGGCACCCACAACGCGTTCACCAACTACGAGGACTCCCGTTGGAGTTCGGTGTCCCAGTCCGAGTCCCTCCGCCACCAGCTCGACAACGGGGTGCGCGGCCTCAGCCTGGACACCCATTGGTACGAGCGCAGCACGTGGCTCTGCGTCATCAGCTTCGGCAGCGACTGCTACCCGAGCGACGTCCACCTCTGCCACGGCGAGTGCAAGACCTTCGCCGGGGTCACGTACGCACTGCCCCGGCAGTCCCTCCAGAGCAGCATGCAGACCGTGGTGGACTTCCTCGCGGCGAACCCCGGGGAAGTCGTGACCGTCTTCCTGGAGGACTACGTCGGCGCCCAGCAGCTCGGCAACTCGCTCGGCCGGGTACGCGGCCTCGACCAGCTGCTCTTCCGGCCCGACGCGTGGAACGTGCGTCAGCAGGGGTGGCCGAGGATGACCGACCTCGTCGGCTCCGGGAAGCGCCTGCTGATCTTCAGCGACGAGCCCGACCGTGAACACCTGGGCGTCATGTACGACAAGGCCTGGACCGTCAGCAACTTCTGGAGCCTCGGCGACCTCGGCAACGACCTCTCCTGCGTCAGCCGGTGGTCCGACGTGCCGTTGGACCGTCAGGAGCCGGGCTTCCGGCGGCTCTTCACCATGAGCCACCACCGGAACGTACCCACGGTCATCAACGCCGCCCTCGACAACGGAACCAAGCTGCGCGACCGCATCGACCGGCAGTGCCGCCCGGCGGCCGGCGGTCGCGACCCGAACTTCGTCTCGGTCGACTTCCACCGGGTGTCCGACGGCAGCGGCCACGCACCGGCCTCGATCGTCGCGGAACTGAACGCCCGGAACTGAAACCCCGTCGACGCCCCCGCACGGCCCGCCCGTCCCGGCCCGCGGCGGGTGGGCCGCCCTTCCCCGCGCCTTCGCTCGACTTCCACCGCCTCCTCCACCTGGCGTTCCGGACGGCGTGGACGTGCTTCACCACGGACGGCGATGGTGCCGCGGACAAGGCGCACACCCGAACCGTCCTGATCGGCATGCTCGTACTCGCCGTTATGTGTGCCCGTGCGCCGGGACCGCCCCTGCGCGCGGCCCAGAGGCGCCGGATCGCGGTGCTTCAGGGGCGGGTGCCCCTCGGGGGGAAGGCGAGGCCCGTCGGCGTGTTCAGGCCGGTGGCCGGGAGGGTGGTCTGACCACCGCCTGTCTCCTGGACGCGGACCACCCGGTCGTTGAAGCCGTCGGCGATGTACAGGCCGCCGCAGCCGTCGAGCGCGAGGCCGAGCGGATCGCTGAGACCGGTGGTGGGGACGGTGCTCTGGCCGCCGCCCTCCGCGATCTTGACCACGCGGTTGTTGCCGCTGTCGGCGATGTAGAGGTCCCCCGTGGCGCTGAGTGCCAGGCCGGTCGGCTGCGAGAGGCCGAGGGCGGGGATCGTGGACTGGCCGCTCCCGTCGCCGGCCACCTTGACGACGCGGTCGTTGACGAAGTCGGAGACGTACAGGTTCCCGGCGGCGTCCAGCGCCAGCCCCCAGGGGTGCAGCAGCCCCGTGGTCGGTACGGTCGTCTGGGTGCCGCTCGCCACGGACACCTTCACGACCCGGTCGTTGAAGCTGTCGGCGACGTAGAGATTCCCGGCCCGGTCAAGGGCCAGCCCCAGGGGGCGCGACAAGCCGTCGGTGGGGACGGTGGACTGGCCGCCCCCGTGCGCCGCCCTCACGACCACGCGGTTGTTGCCGGTGTCCGACACGTAGAGGCGGCCCGACGTGTCCCAGACCATGCCCGTCGGCCGTAGGAGACCCTCGAAGGGCACGGGTGTCTGTTCGCCGCCCCTCGTGGGCAGGGCGACAACCCGGTTGCCGCCGTAGTCGGACACGTACAGGGGGGCATGCGCGGAGGTCCGGCCGTCCTGCGACGGGGTCGCGCCCGCCGTCGCCGCGTGCAGCGCGCACAGCGCCGCGAGGCCCACCGCGGCAGCGAGCCGACGGGCCCAGCGGCACGTGGCACGCCCCTTGGAGGGCACGAGCGTCACCGTTCCCGGCCTGGCCGTCGTACGTACCATGACTCCCCATCGGGTCTGAGCGGCCGGCCCACTGCCGTACCTGCGCCGACCATAGGAAGTGGCGCCGGGAGATACGGGAACCACGCCGCCCGTCCTTCCCCGGGCCACTCCAATGTCCGGGGCGGGTGCATGACGGCGAACCGCGGCGCCGGGTGCCGGCCGCCCGTCCTCGCGGGGACCCCACCCCACGAAGGCGAAGCTCCCCTGGCGGCACGGCCCCACCGCCGTCCCACCACCCGGCCCTGTCAGTCGAGCAGGACGCCGGGGTTCAGGATGCGGTGGGGGTCCAGGGCGTCCTTGGCTGCGCGCAGTGCCAGCGCGAAGGGCTGCGGGCGCTGGAGGTCGTAGCCGGCGCGGTGGTCACGGCCGACGGCGTGGTGGTGCGTGATCGTGGCACGGTGGCGGTGCAGGATCTCGCCGGCGACGGCCTTGATGTCGTCCCAGACCTCGACCTCGTCGCCGGGTCGGCCGGCGACGGCCACGGTGAAGTAGGGGGCGGCCCCGTCGGGGTAGACGTGGGTCAGGCGGCAGTTGACGGTGGCCGGGTGTCCTGTGGTCTTCAGGGCCGCGGCGCCCACCTCGGTACGGACGGCGTCGATCAAGGCGGGGATCTTGTCCCAGGTGGCGGCGGTCTCGAAGGTCTCGACGACGGCGCCCATGCGGGCCAGGCCGTCCCGCAGGTAGGGCATGCGCAGGAACGCCGAACGCCATGCGCTCACGGCCGAGCCGGCCGAGGCGTCACGGTCCGCCGGGGGCGTCTCGGCCCGGCCGCTGTGGGCGAGGGCCAGGTCCACCGCGCTCGCGAGGCGGTCGCCGACGGGTCCGGTGGCGGATTCGAAGCCCAGGACCAGGACGGAGGAGCCGTCGTGGGAGGCGCCGGAGAGGAGGGCTTCGCCGGCGTCGAGCAGGCGGCAGTTGGCCGGGGCGAGGTCGGACTGGGCGATGGCGCGCACGGCGTCCAGCGCGCGGTGGAAGTCGGTGAAGGCCACGGACGCGGAGGCTTTGTGCCGGGGGCGTTCCTGCAGGCGCATCCATGCCTCGGTGATGACGCCGAGCGCGCCCTCGGATCCGAGGAAGAGCCGGTCGGGCGACGGACCGGCGCCGGAGGCGGGCAGGCGCCAGGACGTACCGGCTCCGGCGGGTGTGATCACACGCAGGGACTGCACGAAGTCGTCGATGTGGGTGTGGACGGTGGCGTAGTGGCCGCCGGCCCGAGTGGCCAGCCAGCCGCCGAGGGTGGAGAACTCGAAGCTCTGCGGGAAGTGACGCAGGGTCAGGCCGTGGGGCCGCAGCTGCTCTTCCAGCACGGGGCCGAGGGCCCCTGCCTGGATGCGGGCCGAGCGGCCGGCGGTGTCGATCTCCAGAACGCGGTCCATCGAGGTCAGGTCGAGCGACAGCACGGCCCGGTGGGCATCGCCGCGGTACTCCACGCCGCCGACCACCGAGGAGCCGCCGCCGAAGGGAATGACGGCCACGTCGTGCTCGCCGGCCCAGTCCAGCAGGTCGGCCACCTCCCGGTCGCCGGTGGGGTG
This sequence comes from Streptomyces sp. NPDC043176, assembly GCF_056436715.1. Lineage (NCBI taxonomy): Bacteria > Bacillati > Actinomycetota > Actinomycetes > Kitasatosporales > Streptomycetaceae > Streptomyces > Streptomyces sp. NPDC043176. The sequence goes on along the minus strand of NZ_JBWKCA010000010.1, from coordinate 32,837 downwards.
GGCGACGAGGTCGGGGATCCGGCCGGGACGGGCGCGAAGGGCCCGGATGACGTCGCGGTAGGCCTTGCCCATGGCATGGGCGGCGCGCGCCCGCGGGTCGTCGGTGACCAGATGCGCCAGGGAGGGCGGGGGCGTCATGGCGGTTCGGTCGATGGGCAGTTCGGCGATACGGGGTATGGGCAGCGGGCGGGCCAGGGTGCCCGGAAGCAGGGCCCCCATCGCAGCGCATTCGGCGTCGTCAGGGTGGGCGTCGGTATAGCCCCAGCCCCACCAGGAACGGGTGCGGGCGGAGCGGGGCACAGAGGGGATCGCAGACATGGGCGTGCTCCCAGTTGGGGTCCGATTGAACTTACCCAGCGGTAAATTACTTTAAGGTAAGATCTGTTTCCATGACAACGCCCTCCTCCAAGGCCGGCACCAAGGGCGTGCCGAGAGCCGATCGCGAACAACAGATCCTGGCCGCGGCCACCGAGGAGTTCGGCCGCCACGGCTACGAGGCGACCACCGTGGCCGCCATCGCCGTACGGGTCGGCGTCACCAAGCCCCTGCTGCACCAGTACTTCGGCAGCAAGCAGGGCCTCTACCTCGCCTGCCTCGACCCGATCGGCGACCGGCTGCTGGACGCCATCCGCACCGCCATGGCCGGACACGACACCGACGCGCCGCCCACTCCCCTGCGCGTCCTGAACGCCCTCTTCACCGCACTCGACGGGCAGCGCGAGGCCTGGTTCGTCCTCTACGACCCCACACTGCCGCCCGGCAGCGACGCCGCCCAGCGCGCCGCGCACTACCGCGATGCCATCGACGGCCTCGCCGCGACCGGCACCGCCGAACTCCTGCGCACAGCCGGAACCACCGACCCACTGGACGCCGACGCCCTCAAACACGCCTGGCGCGGCCTGTGCACCGCCCTGGTCCGCTGGTGGATCGACCACCCCGACCAGTCGCCCGAGGCCATGACCCGGCGCTGCGCCCGGCTCACCGAGGCCGCCCACACCATCTTCGCCGCCGGCGACGACAGCAGGTGAGCCAGACCGACGCCCACCCTTCCGCTGCCGCATTCCGCATTCCGCATTCGGACGAGCACACGACCGAACGCCGGGAACATGCCCTCACGGACCACCGCGCAGCGTGGGCCGAGGAATCGGTCGAGCAGGCTGCCGGCCTCGTCAGGGACGCTCCCGCTCCGCTGCTCCCCCACGGTCCCCAGGTCACCGCCGCCCGGTTGTGGCCGCAGGGTAGCGCCCTGCGCGGTGGGTCGCCCGGTCCCCCACGGCGGACAATGGGCTCTCCAGGAGACTCCGGCAAACAAGGCCGGAGCAGAATCAAGGCGTGGGCGGCGGCTCATGTCGAGGCCACCGGCGGACGGCCGGCACGGCGAACGTGCCGCTGCCGTCACCCGGCTCCGCCACTCGCACGGTCCGCCGGACAGGACCTCAGGAGGGGAAGCGTGACAGAGATCAGCAACACCCGATCCGCCGCCCAGGAGGCGCAAGGGGCGTCACGGAGCCGATTGCGGCGCCTGATGCGCCACCTCCCCCTGATCGCCCCCCTCCTGCTGTGGGCCGTGCCGTGCTGGGTTCTCCTGCACACCGGTCAGCGCTGGCCTCTCCCCGTCACACTGACCGGCACCGCGCTCTTCGCCCTCGGCCTGGCCGGAATGCCGCTCGCGATGGCACGCGGCCACGGTCGTCGCCGGCAGGACCGGGCGGCAATCGTCGGTGACACGCTGCTGGGCGGCATCTGGGTCCTGTTCACCTGGTCCGTTCTGCTCGGTGCCCCGCTACGGCTCGTCCTGACCGTGGCCGGTGTCGGTGACGGACAGGGCCGGGCGCGCATCGTCACCTGGGTCGTCCTCTGCGTAGTCGCCGTACTGCTCGCATGGGGGTACGCCGAGGCCCGACGCGTGCCCCGTGTGCGCCGCCTCGACGTGCCGCTCCCGCGTCTGGGAGCCGGGCTGGACGGCACCCGAGTCGTTCTGATCACCGACACCCACTACGGTCCGCTCGACCGCGCCCGCTGGTCGGCACGGGTCTGCGAGACGGTCAACAGCCTGGAAGCCGATCTGGTGTGCCACACCGGTGACATCGCGGACGGCACGGCCGAACGCCGTCGCGCCCAGGCCGCTCCCCTGGGCACCGTGCGGGCGACGCGGGCCCTGGTCTACGTCACCGGCAACCACGAGTACTACAGCGAGGCCCAGGGCTGGGTCGACCTGATGGACGAGCTCGGCTGGGAGCCGCTGCGCAACCGGCATCTGCTGCTCGAACGCGGCGGTGACACCCTCGTGGTCGCGGGTGTCGACGACGTCACCGCCGAGTCCTCCGGACTGGCGGGTCACCGCGCCCACCTCGCCGGAGCCCTCCAGGGCGCCGATCCCGACCTGCCCGTCCTCCTGCTCGCCCACCAGCCCAAGTTCGTCGACCGGGCGGCGGCCCACGGAGTCGACCTCCAGCTCTCCGGCCACACCCACGGGGGCCAGATCTGGCCCTTCCACCACTTGGTCCGCCTCGACCAGCCCGTCGTCGCCGGCCTCAGCCACCACGGCGCTCGCACCCTCCTCTACACCAGCCGCGGCACCGGCTTCTGGGGCCCGCCCTTCCGTGTCTTCGCCCCCAGCGAGATCACCTTGCTCGTGCTCCGCTCCCCGGCGCGGTCCACCTCGCCGTAAGCCGTCCTTCCGGGATCCTTCCGCCCTGTGGACGGTGATCCGACACCGAAGCCCGGCGGCCACGTGTCGTTCGGCGCGCGGCACAGGGAACCGAGGGAGCCGGAGTCCGTCCACCGGAGACGGACCGACGAGAACGCCGCCTACGCCGTCTACGCCGCAAAGGGGCGTGATCAAGCCGTCTTTCCGTCACCTGATCGGTCCATCAGGACCTAGAGTGTGCGCGTGACCGAGCAGAACCACGAACTCATCGCCGGCCGCTACCGACTGGTCGAACGTATCGGCCAAGGCGGCATGGGCCGGGTCTGGCGTGGTCTTGACCAGCAGCTCTTCGGACGCGAAGTCGCCGTCAAGGAAATCCTCTTCCCTCCGGGCATGGACGACGACGCCCGTGAGGCGCTGCTCCGGCGGTTCACGGGCGAGGCGCGCGCGGCAGTCACTCTCAGCCATCCGGGGGTCATCACCGTCCATGACGTCGTGGAGCACCACGGCGCCCCGGTCATCGTCATGGAGCTGGTCCGTGGCCAGTCCCTGGCCGCCGCGATCCGCAGCCGTGGCCGACTGCCCGTACGGCGTGTGGCCGAGATCGGCGCCGCCGTCCTCGACGCGCTGACCGCGGCGCACGAGGCGCGGATCGTCCACCGCGACATCAAGCCGGACAACGTGCTCCTGGCCAAGGACCGTGTCGTCCTGACCGACTTCGGCATCGCCCACCTCGCGGACGCCACGACCAAGCTGAGCCACAGCGGGATCGTCATCGGCACGCCGCAGTACATGCCGCCGGAGCAGCTGGACGGCAAGCGCCCGACTCCGGCCAACGACCTGTGGGCGCTCGGCGCCACCCTGTACCACGCCGTCGAAGGGCACCCCCCGTTCGAGGCGGAGGGTCTCCACGCCCTCGCCGTGGCCGTGTTCACCCGCCCGCACCGGCCGCCGGTCCACGCCGGCCCGCTCGCGCCCGTGCTGGACGCCCTCCTCACCAAGGACCCGGCACGACGCGTGGGCGCGGCGGAGGCGGCTGAGATGCTCCGGGGCGTACTGGTGTCCGCCCCGCCCCTCCCCGACGTGCCCCACGGGCACGGCCCCGCACGGGAATCCGAGCCGGACAGCCGAACGGCTCCCGCCCCCGATCCGACAGCGGCTCCGGCACCGGACGCGGCGGTGGAGCCCTCTTCCGCCCCGACGATGCCGAAGCAGGCTCCCTCGTCGGCACCGTCCGTGGCGACCCCCACGGTCCCGGACTCCTCCGGGGCCGCCGCGGGCCCCCCGCGTCGGCCCGTGCCGGACCGGCCGACGGCCCCGCCGGTCGTCGTGACCCCGGACGAGCAGCGGCGCACGCTCGGCGCGACAGCTCGGTCAGAGCAGGCAGGCGGGGTGTCCTCAGGAGGGCGGGGCCTCACCCGGCGCTCCGCGGTCCTGGGCACGGCACTCGCCGTGCTCGCCACGGGGTCCTTCCTGACCTGGTCCCTCACCCGCGACGACGACGCGCAGAGCGGCGGCCGGGCGGGGGGCGGCGGGCCGGCGGCGTCCTCCGTCACGGTGAGGATCGGGGTGGACGCGCCCCTCAGCGGCGGTTTCTCCTCGATGGGCGCCGGTATCAGGAACTCCGCCGAACTGGCGGTCAGGACCGCCAACGAAACCGGTCACGTCCCCGGTGTGACCTTCGAGATCACTGCCGTGGACGACGAAGCCGACCCAGCCAAGGGCGCGGCCAACGCCGCCCGCCTCGTGTCCGACGACAAACTGGTGGGGGTGGTCGGCCCGCTCAACTCCGGCGTCGCCCGCACTCTGGTGCCGGCGCTGTCACGCGCGGGCATCGTCAACGTGTCACCGGGCAACACCGACCCGGCCCTGACGCTGGGCCCCGACTGGGCGTCGGGCACCCGTGTCCGTCCGTACCCCACCTACTTCCGGACGATCGGCACGGATGTCGACCAGGGGCCGTTCGCTGCCCGGTACCTGCACGGGGCCGGGAAGACCAAGCTCTACGTCGTCGACGACGCGAGCAGCCACGGCACCGCCCTCACCTCCGGCCTCACGGCCGAGTGGAAGAAGCTCGGGGGGACCGTCGTCGGCACCGAGCGGGTGGATCCCGCGGAACGCTCCTTCGCGGGCCTCGCCGTCAGGGTGCGGTCCTCGGGCGCCGAAGCCGTCTACTTCGGCGGCTACTACGACACCGCCGCACCGTTGTCCCAGCAGCTCAAGCAGGCGGGCGTCGCCGTCCCCCTGATGGGTGGCGACGGCATCCTCGACCAGCAGTACCTCACCGGGAACCCTCGGGCCGGCGGCGACCTCGCGACCCAGATCGGCGCACCCGCGACGGAGTCGGCGGCGGGACGCGACTTCCTGACCCGGTACGGCAAAGCGGGCTACTCCCAGCCGCCCGGCTGGTACGGCCCCTACGCCTATGACGCGACCTGGGCCCTCATCGAGGCGGTGAAGGCCGTCGCGAAGGCGAAGGGCGGCACACTCGCCGACGGCGTCCGGGCGGAACTGCCGCGAGCCGTCGAGCAGCTGGCCTTCGACGGCGTCACCGGCCGCGTCGCCTTCGACGGCGGCGACGCCGTCAACCGCCGGCTGACGGTGTACCAGGTGGACGCCGGAAGCTGGCAGGCCAGGACGACCGGATCTTCCACCCCATGACGGGGCGCCGCTCGGCTACCACCACCACGCCGTCACCGGTGACCGGCGGCCCGCCCCGGAATCCACGGCCCGCCCCGTCACCCGCGCAAGCCGCGAGTCGAAGGTGTTGATCCAGGCCCTGCTCGACGCCGACCACCGCGGCTACGGAGCCCGCGGAATCTGGCGGGAACTTCAGCGGCAGGACGATGAAGTCGCCCGCTGAACGGTCGAACGGCTCATGCGCGCACCGGGGCTCAAGGCTGCCGATGGACACCCCGTCTTCGTGACCACTTCGCCGCGGGCCCCCGACTCTTGCCGCGGGAGGCTGCCGGCGCGGCCTGACCGGCATGAAGCACACCCCCCGCCGCCCGGCCCCTGGCCCGGTCGAGGAGCCCCGTCTTCACGCATCCTCAAAAAGAGTCACCCTGACCATAATTCCTCGCTACCATCGCCCCCATGAGTAACCGTCTGAGGAACCTCGCCACCGAGAACGAGCGCGTCGCGAGCGCCGGCGTCTACACCACTTCCACCGGCACCCAGGTCTCCGTCTCCTCCGCTCTCGCCGCCGCCCGCTCCGGAACCGTCTCCTACTCCCCCGCCTTCACCCCCGCGCCCACCGGCCCCTTCACCGGTGAGGCCGAGGTGACCGACGAGGACAGCATGCGCGCCGCCCGCCGCCTGACCGACGGAGGCGTCGAACACCTCGCCGTCCTCAACTTCGCCTCGGCCCGGAACCCGGGTGGCGGGTACCTGCGCGGGGCCAAGGCCCAGGAGGAGGACCTCTGCCGGACCGCTCTCCTCTACCAGTGCCTCCTCGAAGCCCCCGACTACTACGCAGCCCATCGGGCGTCCGCCGACCTCGACTACAGCCACCGGGTGATCTTCTCCCCGCACGTACCGGTGATCCGCGACGGTTCCCACGTTCTGCTCGACCAGCCGTACTCGGTCTCCTTCCTGACCTCCCCCGCTCCCAACGCCGGCCAACTGGCGCTGCGCTCGCCGGGTGAGAAGGTCGATGTCAGGGGCACCCTTGCCGAACGCGCCCGACGCGTCCTCGGCGTGGCCGCCCACCACGGGGTGCGCGAGCTCGTCCTCGGCGCCTGGGGCTGCGGCGTGTTCGGCAACGACCCGGCCGAGGTGGCGGACGCGTTCGCCGAAGCCCTGAACACCCACGGCGCCCCGTTCGCCCGCGTCGCCTTCGCCGTCTGGGACCGCTCGGCCGACTCCCCCAATCGCGCCGCCTTCCGTGCCAGGTTCGCCGGTTGACGATGGCCCGCGCCCCGGGACCGGCAAGCACACCAGCCGGCGCACCGACATCGCCCGTAGCGAAACGCCGCCCTGTCTCCGTACGGCGTCTTGGCACCGCTCTTTCCCCGCAGCGAAAACGCACATGACGCGGGCCGGCGTGGTTCGGATGCGGCGGAGCGGAGATCGCCGATCACTGCCGGACGACGTCGGGCGACTCCAGCGGGACCGTGTGAGAGACCCGCAGGAGCCGGGCGGACCGGTCGCGGGACTTCGGGGGCCTGTGCGGAGACGTGCCGGTCAGGAAGGTCAGGCGTCGATGGCCGGCACCGGTCAGAGGCCTGGGCCTGTTTCCTCGTCGTCGACGACGTGCACGGCCGCTTCCTCGGCGCTCGCCGCGCCTCCGTCGATGCCCTCGTCCCGGGCGATCAGCCCCTGGGTGGTGTCGGTACGGACGCCCTCGTCCGGCGCCCTCAGTCGCCCGGCGCGCTCGGCACCCACCTCGGTGTCGATCAGCTCTCCCTGCCCGCCGGGCAGGTCCCCCAGGCCGTCCCCTTCGGGCTCCGCCACGTCCGGGACCTCCTGGGACAGCCTTTCGTCCAGGGTCTCGCCGGCGTTCTGCTCCGCCGCCGTCGTGCCGTGCTTGGTGACACCCAGCGGCTTCTCCGGAGGGGAGTAGCCCTCGTCCAGCACGTCGTCGTAGGTGCGCTCGTCCAGGGCGTTCTCGAGGTCCAGGGGAGCCGCGTCCTCTTGCTCCTCGTTGGTTCCCGTGGGCTGATAGGCGTCGTCCGCCATCTCGTTCTCACTCATGAAGCCTCCTTCTGCCATGGCCGTGAGGGGTGCGGCCGAGGGCGCGGTGATCATGCCCCGAGGCGCGTGATCGCGGTGTCCAGCCGCGACGCCAGGGCGTCGATGTCCTGCTCGGTCGGTGGGCCGGACGGCAGCATCGCTGCCAGGTCACGGCCGGAGACGACTTCGACGGCTCCGCGGTACGGGTCCGATGCCAGCCGGTCCGAGGGGACGACCTCCGTACGCCCCTCCAACAGCACGAGCGAGTTGTTCTCGCCCGACCGGTCGAGGAGGGCGCGGATCTGTGCGCGCGTGACCGTCACGGCTCCGCCTGCCCTCACCGGCTCCCGGAACCGGGATCGATCTCCGAGGGGTTCTCGGTTTCCTCGGATGCGGCCTCGACACCGGCCAGGGGTTCCCCGCTACCGGTGCCGGCCTGGTGGTAGCCCTCTCGGGCGCTTGCCGTGCCGGGCACGACGCGCTCCCGAGCCTGGCTCTCCGAGCCGGAGTGGGCTCCCGGTTCCTCACTGCTCCGGGCGCGCTCGTACGTGTCCCGCCGCGCGGCGTCCGGTGTGCGCTCGGTCATCTCACTGCCCTTCCGTCTCGATCGTGCCTTTCGGCACCTGCCCGCAAGGGGGTGGGCGAAACAGCCGTGAGCACCCGTCCGGCGGCGCCTGTCCCGCAGGTGGGAGGACCGGTCACCTCGTGGCCGTGTGTGACCGGTGGGGGCGAAGAACTACGTGCCGGCGTGGGCGTGTCGCCTCCCGGCGCCGGGGCCGTACCAGTCCAGGCAGATGACGGTGGCGTCGTCCTGGAGGTGGCCTCCGGTGGCGTCGGTGACCGCGGCGGTCAGGGTCCGGACGACCTCGCGGGGGTGTTCGCCCGCGGTGTCGCGGATCAGACCGGGCAGGTCGACGCTCTCGGCCCGGCGTTCCTGTACGCCGTCGGTGTAGAGCACGAGGCGGTCGCCGGGTCTCAGGTCGAGGTCCTGCACCCGGTAGGGGGTGGGCGCGTCGACGCCGAAGGGCAGGTTGACGGCCAGGGGAACCTCCCCGACCCGGCCCGCGCGCAGACGCAGCGGCCGCGGGTGGCCGGCGTTGACGAGCTGGGCGCCGCTGCCGTCGAGGGCGATGCGCAGCATCTGGCCGGTGGCGAAGGTGCGTCGGCCGTACCTGAGCATGGCCTGGTGGGCTTGTCGGGCCTGTTCGGTCAGATCCGCTCCGGCGCGGCGGGCACCGCGGGAGGCGTTGATCAGGAGGGTCGCGATGAGGGCGGCGTCGACGTCGTGGCCCATGGCGTCGGTGATCGACAGGTGCAGGACGTCGCGGTCGAGGGTGTAGTCGTAGGTGTCGCCGGAGACGGTGTCGGCGGGGGCCAGGGCGCAGGCGAGGGAGAATTCGGCCGCGTCCATGGAGGGCGCGGAGGGCAACAGCTGGCGCTGGATCTCGGCGCCGAGGCTGACCTCGGTGGTGCGCTGGCCCCAGTGGTAGAGGTCGGTGAAGCGGCGGTCCGTGACGATGATGTACGCCAGCGCGTGCGCGGCCTGCTCCACCTGCTCCAGTACCTCTTCGGTGGCCTCGGGCAGAAAGAGTTCCAGCACGCCGATCGTGTCGCCCCGGTTGGTGACCGGGGCCAGGATCCACTGTCCCTCGTTGTCGTCCCCGGCTCGCACCAGCTTCTGCAAGCGCAGGACCTCGTCGTAGACGCTGCCGGCCAGTGGGATCTGTTCGGCGCTGCGGTCCTGTTGCGTGGACCTCTCCTCGGTGACCCGCACCACCTTGCGGCCGACGACGTCGACGAACAGGAACGACACGTAGCGCGCGTCGAACCGTTCCCGCAGATCACGCGCCACCACGTCCAGAGAGGCCACCGGCGCGGCGCTCTCCGCCGCGGCCAGCACCTCGGCCAGACCGATCCGGTCAGTCATGTTCGCCTCCCAGCGTTCCTGTTCCTCTGTCCCGAAACCCTTGCTGGTCTCACACTTGCCCTCCCCGTCCGGGCCGGAACAGGCCGAGCGCCGGAGCGCCGACCTCCGGTTCAGACGGGGCGGGCGGGTCGGGTGGGTCAGGCAGGTAGGGCAGGTAGGGCAGGTAGGGCAGGTAGGGCAGGTAGGGCGAACGTGCAGCCGGCGCGAGGGGGTTCGTACGGATCGCTGCGGCATGTCCGCCGTAACCGGGGGCACCCGTAGGAAGCCATGGCGGACCGGGCAGCCGGGACGGCCTTCGCCCCCGAACGAGAGAGATGCCGTGACCACGCACACCCCTTCCTCCCTCGATGTCAGAACGCCGGTCCAACAGGCGGCTCTGGCCGTGGGGGCGGTCTTCCTCCTCGTCGGCGTCCTGGGCTTCGTCCCGGGCGTCACCACGCACTACGACACCATGGAGTTCGCCGCCCACCACTCCGAGGCCAAGCTCCTGGGCGTCTTCCAGGTGTCCGTCCTGCACAACATCGTGCACCTGCTCTTCGGCGTCGCCGGCCTGGCCCTGGCCCGCAGTGCCGGCGCCGCTCGCAACTACCTCGTCGTCGGCGGCGCCGTCTACCTGGTGCTGTGGCTGTACGGCATGTTCATCGACCACGACAGCGCCGCCAACTTCGTTCCCGTCAACGCCGCCGACAACTGGCTGCACTTCTTCCTCGGCATCGGCATGATCGCCCTCGGCTTCCTCCTCGGCCGCGGCACCGCCGCCGGCCGCACCCGACCGGCCAGGTAGACGACTCCGCCCGTGTACGCGCCGGGCGGCATCCCGTTCCCCCTGTGTGCGACCGGCGACGGGCGAGGACGAACGCCTTCCTGCCCCACGGTCCGTGGTTCGCGCGGGCTTCCCTCCCCGGACGGGGAGTCGTTTGTGGGTACGGCCCCAGGGCAGTCGCCGTGAAGACGGAATCGCCGTGGGGGCGGAGTCACCGTGGAGGCGGAAGTGAAACGATCGTCCCGCACGCTTCTCCTGGGCGCCTCCTTGGGCGCCGCCGCCGTCGTCCGGGCCCGTCGGCACCTGTCGGACGGGAACGACGGGAACCGCTGGCTGGTGGTCACGGTGGGCGACCAGTCTGGCCGCGGAAGAGCTGCGGACCTCCCACCTGGCCACGCACCCGGTCTCCCTCGACGAGGCGCCGAAGGCCCACGACATGTTCAAGCACAAGACGGACGGGTGCGTGCGCGCCGTGATCCGGTCCGGTTCCTGACCGTGGCCGGGCCGGCGCGCCGCTCCGACCGCCTCGATTCACCATCCCGCCGCATCCACCCCCACATGACCGGAGAAACGCTCGATGCCCCTTTCCCTCGCCCACCAGAGTCTCGAAGAGCTCGGCGGGAACTCCAGCATCCTTGCCCGCCAGCGCCGTGACCACGCGGAGCTGGACCGCCTCATGCGCCACTGCGATTCCGCCGGGCTGTCGACGGCGGAACGCAGAGCGACGTTCCAGGAGATCGTCCGCCTCACCTTCAGCCACGCCTTCGCCGAGGAGACCGTCCTGTGGCCGGCCCTACGGCGGCTCGTTCCCGACGGCGAGGAGCTGACCGCGCGGGTGGAGGAGGAACACCAGCAGATCAACGACCTCGTGACCGAGATCCAGTCGACCGGTCCGAAGGGACCCTGGCCCGAACAGCTCGTCGCCGCCGCGTTCGCCCTCATCCGGCAGGACATCCGCGACGAGGAGGACGTGCTGCTCCCGCGACTCCAGGAGGCCCTGGAACACGATGCCGCCCGGCTGCGCCGGCTCGGCAGCACGTGGGAGAGCGTGCGGCGCACCGCGCCCACCCGTCCCCATCCCGCCGTGTCGCGTCGCCCCCCGGGCAACGCCCTGGCCGGGGTTCCCCTCAGCGCCTTCGACCGGGCCCGTGACGCGCTCTCCCCCCTCGCCGTGCCGCGCGGCCGTTCGATCGCCACCGCCCTGACGGCAGCGGCCCTCGCCGCCTGCCTGGTCGCCGCCCTCCGCCGCCGGAGGCGTTGAGCGGTCGCCGGGAGACGGGACCGCTCGACCTGCCGGAAGACCGGGTCTCCCTCCGTCGCTCCGATCCGAAGGACGGGGCCCTTCCGCCCGCGCCGCCCCGCCGAACCGTCACAGGGAGTGAGGAAAGATCGATGGAGGGCAGAAGGCGATATGTGGGGCAGTTGAGCGGGAACACGGAGCGGGAGCACCTGCACAGCGCCCGCGACCTCATGCGCCGCCACGACGGGCGCGACCCGGAGTCGGCGCCGGCTCCCGAGCTGCCGAACGTGGTGGCCTTCGAGCCGGACAAGGCTTATCCGCGTGAGCTGCTCGACACCCAGATGGACCTCACCACCCCGGGCGCCGGCTACGTGCGCGAGGCGCACGAGCGGTTCGCGCAGACGCAGGCGCAGATCCACGGCGACGAAGAGCCTCCCAGCGAGCGGGTCATGGCCGAGCACGACGCGATGTCCGGCCGGGAGTGCCGCGTGCAGTCCGAGGGCGAGCACCCCGGCCCCGTCATGCGCGAGAAGTGAGGGCCGGGACATGTCCGAACTCCAGACCCCCAGGCCGGTGACGACCGGGCTCCCGAGATCGACGTGGTCGCGCTGCTGATGCGTCAGCACGGCGACATCCGCAACCTCTTCGACGAGGTCGAGGCGACGGCCGGTGACGAGCGCCGTGACGCCTTCCGCCGGCTCGTGCGGCTGTTCGCGGTCCACGAAACCGCGGAGGAGGTCGTCCACCCCTTCGCCCGGCGCAACCTGACCGGCGGCGAGCAGGTCGTCGAGGACCGGCTCGCCGAGGGGAAGGTCGCCAAGGAAGTCCTCGCGGCTCTCGACGCCGACGACCCCGGGGTCGGGTCCGCCACCGCCCACCTGACCCTCGGTCCCGTCGCCGCGCTGATGGACCGCACCAGGGACGCCGGACGAACACTCCCGACAGACGGAAGGGGAGGGGCCGGCGGGCGGTTCTCCCGCCGGTCACGCGCACGAGCACCGACCTGGCCGGGGACTTCCGGGCCGGGTCGGCGCTCGCGCCGGTCATGCGGTCGCACTCGTCACGCGCGGGACGGGTCAGCGGTGTAGCTTCAGGCGGTGGACCCCGCCGTCGACCGCGCCGACGTAGAGCGTGCGGCCGTCGGGGGCGGCGGCCAGCTTGGTGGTGTCGGTGTTCTGCAGACCGCTGGAGATGTTCTCCCAGGTGAGGCCGTTGTCGGTGCTGCGCAGCACGCCCCGGCCGCCCTGGACGAGCCCGGACGCGGTCGAGCGGGCGGTGGCCGCGTAGAGCGCTCCGTTCACCCGCAGCAGGTCCGAGACGTGGACCGCGAGCGGGCCGGTGTCGGCGGTGCGGAAGGTCCTGCCGTCATCGGTGCTGACCCGGACGGACGATCCGCCGACGACCAGGCGCCGGCCGTCCGTCACGATCGCGGAGACGGGGCCCTCGGCGACCTTGGTCTTGGTGACGCCGCCGTCGTCCGAGCGGTAGAGGCCCGAGGCGTTGCCGAGCCAGAGGCGCCGCGGGTCGCGCGGGTCACCGGCCATGGCATCGAAGGACCTCTCGTGGAAGAGGTTCTTCCACGTCCTGCCGCCGTCGGAGGTCGAGAAGAGTCCGTCGCCGAAGATGCTCCTGAAGCTGATCGCCACCCGGTCCGGATCGGCCGGGTGGACCAGGATCGAGGTCGGTATCTCCGACGACGTGCCCTTCACCTGCCAGGTCAGGCCGGCGTCACCGCTGCGGGAGACCTCGAAGAGGCCGGTCGCGGTGCGCCGGACCTGCCACACCACCTTGGTGTCCTCGGGCGAGACGGCGAGGTGCGAGGTGAGACGACCCGTCATGCCCTCCGCCCCGGACTGGCCCCACTCGGGGCCGGCGACGGGGATCGCGGTGCGGTAGGTGCCGCTCACCGTTCCGGCGAGCAGCTGGTCACCGCCGGCCGCGAGGGCGAAGGTGGTCAGGCCCTGGACGCCGATCCTCCGGTACCCGGTGCCGTCGGCCGAGCCGCGGTACAGGCCGTCCTGTTCGCTGGACACGGTCACCGAGCCGTCGGCCCAGCGGTCGTAGTCCATCGCGATGGCGGCCTTCGAGGGGGCGGGCACGGGCTTCCAGGTCCTGCCGTGGTCGTGGCTCACCTGCCCGGCGCCGAACAGCGCGCGCAGGTACAGGTCGCCGCCGGAGGCGGACAGTCCGTTGCCGCCCTCCGCCAGGGGCAGCAGGGTGGACCAGGTGCGGCCCTTGTCGTAGGAGCCGCGGATGCCCGTACCGGGGACGTAGGCCGCCACCACGGTGGAGTCGGCCGTCATGCCGCGGATGGTGTGCACGGGCTCGTCGAGGACGAGGTGTGCCGTGCCGGGGTCGCCCTTGCCGACGCCGTCGATCCGCCAGACGCCGTCGAAGGTCGCCAGGTACAGGGTGTCGCCGACGAGGGTCGCGTCGCGGACGTCACCGGCCACGCCGGTGGGGTACGTCGCCCAGCTGTCGCCCGCGTCCGTGCTGACCAGCAGTGTGCCGTCGACGATCGCGGCGAGGGTACGGGTCCGCTCGTCCGCGACGAACCCGTCGATGTGCGCGTCGGGCACGTCGAGCTTGCGCCAGGTGCGGCCGTTGTCATCGGTGCGCAGGATCGTGCCCCGGCGGGTGGGGTCGGCGGCCGTGTTCACGGCGTACCACCAGCGATCGGGCCGGTGGGCGTCGACCACGACCGCTCCGGTGCCGTTGCCGTCGGCGATCGGCAGCCTGCCCACCTGGCGCCAGTTGGCGCCGCCGTCGGTGGTCAGCCAGGGGGCGGCCTTCCGGAACTGGGTCACGACGGCCTGCTGGGGCCGGGCGGGCGAGAGCGCGACGTGACCGGCCTCGCCGTTCGGGCCGATGGGCTCCCAGCGGTCGCCGCGGCTGCCGGCGGGGGTGACCTCGAAGGCGCCGGTTCCGGTGATCCGCCGGCCGTCGGTGGTCGTGGCCCGCACGGCCAACCGGTAGGCGCCGGCCGCCTTCCCGGTCACGTCGGCCTGGTAGTAGCCGGCGCCGTTCATGGTGGTGGGCAGCGTGAAGGCCTTGCCGTGCGGTGGCGTGACCCTGATCTCCGGCGGCGCGTTCAGGGCGGCCGGGGCTGCGATGTGCACGGTGGAGCGGCCGTCGCTCGGGTCGGGGGACGCCTGGACGACCAGGTGCCGGACGACGAGCAGGTACGGCACCCGGAGGGCCGGGCCGCGCTCGGGGGTGGCCGTGATCCGGCCGCTGATCTCCGTGTCGGTGGCCGGGCGGTCTGCGCTCAGGGTGACGTCGACGGTTGCCGACCCTCCGGCAGGGACGGTCACCCGCGGCGGAGACACGGTGGTGGGCCCGGTACTGCCGAGGGTGACGGTCAGCGGCTTCTTGCCGGGGTTGGCCAGGCGTATCTTCGCGGTGCCGCCGACGGTCCGGTCCGCCAGGTCGGCGAGGCCGAACGACACGCTCGTCGGGAAGGCGGTGAGGGTGGCCGACGCCGCGGCGGCCACGTCGAGCCGTCCGTTGCCCTGGACGGTGGGGCCGGTGCCGGCGAGCTCCTTCGCGGTGCCGACCAGTGCGGACCTGATCCCGTCGGGGTCCTGGTCGGGGCGCAGTTGGCGCAGCAGGGCGGCGGCTCCGGCGACGTGCGGGCTCGCCATCGAGGTGCCCGACATGCGGTAGACACCGGGTTCGTACATCGAGGTGGGGACCGAGGAACGGATCTCCACGCCAGGTGCGACCAGGTCGGGTTTGAGTCCGAAGCCGGTGCCGGGTCCACGCGACGAGAAGGAGGCGATCTCGTCGGTGGAGTCGGTGCCGCGCAGGGTGACGGACACCTTGCCGGCGGCCAGTTCACGGCTCAGCTGGGCGTACTGGGTCGTGTCGATGCCCATGACGACCAGGCGGTCCATGCGCAACGAGTCACCGGAGGCGGCGGTCCGGGTGAGGTCGGGGCGGGCGGGGGTCTGCCGGGCCTCGACCGTGCCCGGGGCGGCGGCGAGGACGGGTCCGTCGTGGACCGGGAGGCCGCCGAGCACGGCGAGCGCGCCGCGTTTCTCGGCTTCGCGCGCCCAGTCGATGTCGCTCTGGCTCAGGACGTCCGTACCGGGGGCGACGAGCATGTCGGCCCGCAGGATCTTGCCCCGTACGTCACCGACCCGCTCCCAGTCCTCGGCGGTGCCCGCGCCGACGTCCACGAGCGGCGCGGTGACCGGTTTCGGGGGCGGGTTCGCGGACAGGACGCCTCGGTACGTCTGGATCAGTTCGGGTTCCTTGCCCGCCAGGTACGCGCTGGGGATCCGCAGCCCGCTGGTGGAGGCGCCGACCGCGATGACGCCCTCGGCCGACGCCGGTGTGCTGACGGTGCCGCTGCCGGGACCGGCGTTGCCCGCCGCCGCGACGACGACCACTCCGGCCCGCACGGCGGCGGTCGCCGCGCGGCCCAGCGGGTCGGTGCCGTCGCCGGGGCCGCCGAGGCTCATGTTGATGACGTCGGCCCGGTGGGGGTTGCCCGGATCGGCCGCGGCCTCGATGCCGGCGATGATGTCGGAGGTGTAGCCGCTGCCGTCGGCGCCGGTGACCTTGTAGGCGAGCAGGCGCGCGTCGGGCGCCATGCCGGTGACGCCTCCCGCCTTGGCCGCCTTGCCCGCGATGATGCCCGCGACGTGGGTGCCGTGGCCGTTGTCGTCCATCGGGTCGTCGTCGCCGTTGGCGAAGTCGAAGCCGCCGACGACCTTGTGGCCCTCGCCGAAGCCGCCGCCCAGATCGGGGTGGCCGTAGTCCACGCCGCTGTCCAGGACCGCCACGACGGTGCCCTTGCCGGTGGCCTTCACCCCGGCCGGGTCCTCGCGCTTCCAGACGTCGGGAGCGCCGGTCAGCGGGACGCTGACGTCCGTGCGCACCTGCACCCGGGTGTCGGGCCGGACGGCGACGACGCCCGGCAGCGCGGCCAGCCGTGCCCTCTCGGAGGCGGGCACCGTCATCGCCACGGCGTTGACGAGCAGCCCGAGTCCGCGGGGTGCGACGGGGTGCAGTCCGGCTCGCCGTACCGTCCTGACGAAGGCGTCCTGCCGTACCGCCAGGGCCCGTCGGGCGTCGCCGACGGCGGAGGTGGCGCCGGCGGCCAGGGAGGTGAGCGAGCCGCCTGGGGCGGCTGCCACGGCGGCGTCTCCGGACAGCTCGACGATGACCCGCTGGTTCGAGTCGGGTGACGTCGCGGTCGCGGTGCCGGGTGTCGCGGTGAGCGTCCCGGCCAGCGCGACGGTGGTGACCGTGGCAGCCACCAGACGTCGGCTTCTTCGTGGGTTCTTGGCCATGGGGAGAAGTCCTAGCGCCGAAGTCACTCTCCGTACAACGGATCTTGACGGCCCATTGCTGCACCTGGCACAGGTGGGCCAGGATCCGCATATGACGAACGAGCTCACCGCGGCAGGCATCGATCCGTTCGACGAGAGCGTCTACCGGGCCGTGCTGACCCGGCGTACGGCGGCCCCGGCCGAGCTCGCCGCCGACCTCGGCTGCTCCCCCCTCCGTGCCGCCAGGGCACTGGACCGGCTGCACGACCACGGCCTGGTCGGGCGGCTCGCGGGGGTCCGCCGCCGGTACGCGGCGATCGAGCCGGGAGCCGCGGTCGAGTCCCTGGTGCGGAACAGGACAGCGGAGTTGGACCGGGTCCGTTCGGCGGCGGGCGAGCTGTCCCGCCTCTTCGCGGCGGCCCAGGCCGGCACCGCCGGGGAGGACGAGGTGGAGATCGCCACCGGCCGCGAGGCGCTCGGCCGCTGGTTCGTCCGCCTCCAGCAGGAGGCGCGCGAGGACGTCATGACACTGGACCGGCCGCCGTACGCACTGACCACCTCCAACCCGGTGGAGAGCACGGCGCTGGGGCGCGGCGTGCGCTACCGCGCGGTCTACGCCCCCGAAGCGCTGGAGTGGCCGGGGGTGCTCGAGGACATCCGCGGACTCGTACGCCGTGGCGAGCAGGCCCGGGTGATGCCGGGCCTGCGGATCAAACTGGCCATCGCGGACCGCCGGCTGGCGCTGATGCCGCTCTCCCTGGACCTCGACGGCGTGCGCGCTGCGGTCATCCGCCCCTCCACGCTGCTGGACGCCCTCACCGACTACTGGGAACTGTGCTGGAAACAGGCCCTGCCGCTCGACGCCCCCGCCGAGGACCCGCTCGGCGAGGAGGATCGCCTGATGCTCACCCTGCTGGTCAGCGGCCTCAAGGACGAGGCCATAGCCCGCCAGCTCGGCTGGTCGGTCCGCACCATGCGCCGGCGCATGAGCCGTCTCCACGAACTCCTGGGCGCGGTGAACCGCTTCCAGGCCGGCGTCGTCGCGGCGCGCCGCGGCTGGATCTGACCCGCCGCCGGGCCGGATCCGACGACCACCTGGCGGTGATCCCGCCCACGGCCCTGGGCGCCGGGGAGGCACCCGGACCGTTCCCGGGCCGTTCCCGGACCAACTCCCCCCGAGGAACGGCACATACGACCAGTCGCACTGGTCGGTGCGGGTTCATCGGCTGTACCACCGGCCGGATAAGCGGGTGCGGCGCGTCCGCCGGGACTTCTCCGGGCGACCGGGAGTCCGTGTCGTGCGGCGCGGCGTGGAGACACCGCGCAGGTCGTGTCTGTTCGCGCAGGTCTACGAGGTTCAGGCGAGAGCGTTTACGGCGAGGGTGAAGACGAGGGGGAGCCGGACCGCGGCCGGCACGATCCTGTCTGCCAGCCAAGGCCGCTGCCGAGCCCGTACCAGGCAGTCCGTCAGCAGTCGGTGCCGGAAGGTCGCCCGCTGCCACGCGGCCTCGTAACCTCCAGGGGTGCCGCGACGCAGCTGGTCGATCAGCGCCCTGGCGCCGGCGAGAGCCAGTGAGACACCCTCGCCGGTCAGGGCGTCGATGTATCCGGCCGCGTCGCCCACGAGCATGACGCGGCCGTGGACGCGTGTGCGCACCTTCTGGCGCAAGGGGCCCGCGCCGCGCACGCCACCGACCGCGGCGTGTCGGGGCAGCGCGGCCGCGAGTTCGGGGAAGCCGGCCAGTTGCTCGTCGAACGGGGCGCGCAGGGAGGTCAGGAGCGCGACGCCCAGGAGCTCTGGTCCGAGTGGCGTCACGTACGCCTCGCCATGGGGCCCCCAATGGACCTCGACGTACGGGGACGGCGGCGCCACGGCGTAATGCCGGCGGAGCCCGTACCGCGGGGTGCCCTCGTCGGGCTTTCCGAGGCCGAGTGAGCGTCGCACCGGCGAGTGCAGTCCGTCGGCGGCGACGAGCCAGCCGGCGCGCACTCCCGTGGCGCTGTCGAAGACACCCCTGGCGTCCTGGCGCACCTCCCGCACACGCTGCGGCAGGACGGGAACCCCTGCGGCGAGGACCGCTGTGTGCAGGACGGCGTGCAGGGCGGTGCGCCGCACGCCGAGGCCGGGGCCGTGCCGGAACTCGGCTTGGGCCTGGTGCGGGCCCTGCCGGTAGCGGATGCCGGCGATCGGCCGGCCGGGGACGTCCAGGCCCAGCGCGCGCAGTTGCCTGACGGCGCCGGGCATGAGCCCTTCTCCACAGGCCTTGTCGACGGGCATGGCGCGCGGTTCCGCCAGCACGACGTCGAATCCCGCCCGCACGGCGTAGAGCGCGGTGGCCAGCCCTGCCGGACCGCCGCCCGCGATCAGCAGGTCGTGCGTGCGGGTCATGCCGCGATCACCCGCCCCAGGGCGGCGTTCTCGCATCGGACGCGGACGGCGAGCAGCACCCCGTTGGCGGCGGTGAACACGGTGGCGGTCAGCCACGCGGAGTGGACCAGGGGCAGCGCCGCGATCTCGGCGACGACCGCGACGTAGTTCGGATGGCTCGCGAAGCGGTACGGCCCGGCGCGCACGAGGCGGGTGCCCGGGACCACGATGACACGTGTGTTCCAGTACGGCCCCAGGGTCGTGACGCACCACCAGCGCAGCGCCTGGGCGAGGACGACGACGACCACCATGGTCCAGCCGAGCAGGGGCAGGAACGGTCGGTCGGTCAGCCAGGGCTCGATCAGGCAGCTCGCGAGCAGAGCCGTGTGCAGGGCCACCATCACCGGGTAGTGACCACGTCCGTACTCGACTCCGAGACGGGCGAGGGTCCAGGCCGCGTTGCGTCGCGCGACGGCGAGTTCGACGAGGCGTTCCGCGGCGACGGCCGCCAGGAGCAGTGTGTACCACAGCATGTTCGGACCGCCCTCACCAGCGCAGGAGAACGAACTCGACGCAGAAGCCGGGGCCCATGGCCATCATCAGCCCCCACGAGCCCAGCGGCGGAGGATGGCCGGTGGTGACGTCCTCCAGGATCCGCAGCACCGAGGCGGAGGACATGTTCCCGGAGGTGGCCAGGGCACGGCGGGCGGAGTCGAGGGCTGTCTCGGGCAGGTCCAGCGTGTGTGCCACCGCGGTGAGGATCCGCGGTCCCCCGGGGTGGCAGAGCCAGACCCCGATGTCGTCGGGGGTCAGGCCGTGGGTGGTGAGGAAGGCCCGGAGGTCCGGTCCGATCCGTGCCGTGACGACCTCGGGAATGCCGGCGTCCACCACCGGGCGGAATCCTCCGGCCCCGATCGCCCAGCCCAGCAGGTGCTCGGTGCCCGGGTAGAGGAGGCTGCGGGTGGCCACCACCGTCGGCCGGCCGGGCCGGTGGTCGTCCGCGCGAGCGGTGTGCGCGACGACCGCTGCCGCGCCGTCGCCGAAGAGGGCACCGGCGACGAGGTTGGCCGGTGAGGCGTCGCGCTGCTGCAGGGTGAGCGAGCACAGTTCCACGCTGAGCAGCACGGCCACGGCCCCGGGATGGCCGCGCAGGTAGTCGTGGAGTCGTGCGAGACCGGCGGCTCCCGCCACGCATCCGAGACCGAAGACGGGGATCCTCTTGACGTCCGGTCGCATGCCCATGCGTGACGCGAGCCGGGCGTCGAGCGACGGCGCGGCGATCCCGGTGATGGACGTGCACACGAACAGGTCCACGTCCGCCGGGGAGAGCCCGGAGGCTTCGAGCGCGGACGCCAGTGCCCTTTCGCCCAGTTCCAGGCCCGCGGCCATCCATGCGGCGTTCGCCTCGCCGAAGCCCCCCATGGTGGCGTACCGGTCGAGCGGGAGGGCGAGGTGCCGGGTCCGCACCCCGGAGGCCCCGTGCAGCCGCCGCAGCAGGGAGCGGTCCGCCCCCGGGGCCAGACAGAGGTCGCCGATCAGCTCCGTGATCTCGCTCTGGGCGTACCGGTGCTCGGGCAGGGCCGTACGGACAGCGGCCACGACGCTCTCGCGACCGTCCGGGTCGGTCGGGTCGGTCACGTCGGTGGAGCCCTCGCCCCCTCGTGCGGTCGGCGGCGTCACGGTAGCGAATCGGGGGACTGCGGGGACACGCATTCCGGGATGTCTCCTCACGACCGGTGGTGCGACTACCTTGCACCCGTGTCTCTATACCCCACTGCCGTTCCGGTGCGAGCGACACTCCGGTTCGCGGCGCTGCTGCGTTCCTGCCACCCGGAGCCGACGCTCGCGGTGACGGTCTTCGTCGGCGCACTCGCGGCCGCGTCAGGTCGCGGAGCGGGCGGCGCCGTGGCAGTCGGACTGGCGGTGCTCGCCGGCCAGTTGTCGGTCGGGTGGTGCAACGACGCGGTGGACTCGGTCCGGGACGCCGCCAGCGGTCGCCGCGACAAGCCCCTCGCGGCCGGCGCCCTGAGGCCGCGGACGGTCGCCGTGGCCGCCGTGGTGGCGCTCCTCGTCTGCGTACCGCTCTCGTTGCTCAGCGGTACGGCGGCCGCGGCCGTACATCTGACGGGAGTCGTCGCCGGCGGGTGGGCGTACAACCTGGTCCTCAAGAGCACTCCGCTCTCGCCCGTGCCGTACGCCGTCGGGTTCGCGTCCCTGCCCGCCTTCGTCACACTCGGCGCGCCGGCCCACGCCTGGCCCGCCTGGTGGGCCGTCCTCACCAGCGCCCTGCTCGGCGTCGGCGCCCACTGGGTGAACGCGCTGCCGGACATCGCGGACGATCTCGCGACGGGCGTGCGTGGCCTGCCGCAGCGTCTCGGCCCGGTGGCCTGCCGCCGGCTCGCGCTGGTCACGATGCCGGCCGCGGTCGCGGTCGTCACGCTGGGGCCGCCCGGGCCGGCGGGGCTGTCGGGCTGGGTGTGCGCGGGCGCAGCGGTATGCGCCGCCGTCGCTGCTGCCGTCCCGTGGTGGCCCGCCACCAGCCGATGGCCCTTCCGGGCCGCGATGGCGGTGGCGGGCCTGGCGGTCGCGCAGCTCCTGTCACGAGGCTCCGGCATCGTCTGAGGGGCGGCCGCGGTCAGCCCGCCGGCTGTCGCCGCGCGGTCACCCCTCGAAAAATCGAACATCCCGTCGAGGGATTGATCGAGGCCCCGCCACGGAGTCGCGCGGGCGTCGAACGCCTCACCGCGACGAGTCGCCGGCCCTCTCCGCATCGGGGCCCACCCTTGCCCGTCCGCTTCCGTCCTCTTCCGTCCTCGGCCTTCGCGTGCGTGGCCGGGACGCGGCCAGCGGGCGTCTTCCCGGGTGGTGACCGTTCATGCACGGGGTGCGCCCTGGTCGGCGGCGGACATGTCGGTGCGCATCATCCGCAGGGCCGCCTGGGCCGACTCCGCGTCGAGGAGGACGCGCGCGAGCAAACGACCTCCTCCTCGTGACGAAGCCGGAGCCGGAGCCCCGGGCACGTGCCCGGGGCTCGGCCGATGCCCGAACGGCGCGGGTGCCCGGTGGCCGTTCACTCGAGTCCCAAGGCTTCCACCAGCCCGCGCTCCCGCTCGCTCACCCCGTCCGCGTGCGCCGCGACGACCGCGTAGCGCCATGAGCGGCCGTCCGGCGGGGCGTCCGCATAGAGCACCACGCCCTCCCCCCGCTCCGGATCGAACGCGAGTCGGTGGGCACGCAGCCGGTCGAGGGCTTCGGCCAGACCGAAGGCCGCCCGGGAGTTCCTCCTCGACACCGCCCACGCCGGGCGGGCTGCGCCGGACGCGGCCGTGAGCCGGGTGACCATGGCATGGGGCGTGGTGGTGGCCGTCCTTCGGACGTTGCTCTCACCCGCGTACGGCACTCCGTCCGTGTCGACCAGTGCGTCGAGTCCGAACGGGCCGAGGTAGCCGTGGTCGGCCAGATGGCGGCCCAGTCGCAGCCCCCACTCCTCCAGTTCCCCGGCCACGTGCGCGCACGACGGCGGCAGGGGCGAGACGTACCCCGTGAAGGAGCCCTGTTCCGTGCGCATCGCACCGCTGAACAGGGCCCGGGTCCCGGAGGTCGTGTTCTCCATCTGGATGCTCACCGACGCGACCGAGGCCACGTACTCCTCCACCACCCACGTGCCCTGCGGGCCGCCGACCGCATCCAGCGCCAGGTCCGTTCCTCCCCCGTCCTTCCGTGAGAGGAAACGCATCCCGTGTCCCCCCGCCGAGCGGTCGGGCTTGACCACCACCTGCTCGTGCTGGGCCAGAAGCTGCCGTACGACACCTTCGACCTCGGGTCGTCGGCACACCCGTCCCGCCGGCAATCGCATGCCCAGCCGCTCGGCCGCCCGGCGGAACCCGGCCTTCGTGTTCAGCAGCATCGTCACCGGCAGGGCGGCGGCCGCTTCGTCGACCGTCGCGTACGGGTGGACGGCCAACCCGAGATCACGCGCGAACGCGATGGCGGATGCGTCGAGGGCGGTCGGCAACAACGCCGTACCCGGCTGACGCACGTGAGCGGCGACCCGGTCCACCAGCCCGGCCTCGCGGACCGCCTGGGCCAGGGGTACGGCCCCGGCCGGCGGCACCTCGATGACCGCAGTCCGCTCACGGGGCACCCCCGTCAAGTCGCTGACGTACCGCCGGAACTCACCGCTCAGCGGTCCGGGGGTCACCAGTACGTCGCCGCCCCGCAACAGCCACACCTTGCGCGGCGCCTGTTGGGCCCACTGCGCCAGCACCCGGCCTTCCGCCAGATCCACAGCCAGGTCCGAGAGGAAGTTGGCGAACACCAACAAGGGACCCGCGCCCGGTTCGTTCACTGCCGTTCCTCCCACGCCGCCCGCCGCCCGCCCCTCCGGCCGG
The DNA here is from genome assembly GCF_056436715.1 of Streptomyces sp. NPDC043176. Taxonomy (NCBI): domain Bacteria; kingdom Bacillati; phylum Actinomycetota; class Actinomycetes; order Kitasatosporales; family Streptomycetaceae; genus Streptomyces; species Streptomyces sp. NPDC043176. The sequence goes on along the minus strand of NZ_JBWKCA010000010.1, from coordinate 9,545 downwards.
GTCTTGGTGGCACCCATCCTGCCGGGCGCTCGGCGGCTCGGCGCAGCCGACAGGCGGGCCGAGCCGAGCCGTCGACCCTGCGGGCCGACGCGGCCGCGCTGGACGCCTGCCCCGCCTGCTTCCCCGCCGGCACGCGCGTCGCCGCCGAGCCGCGCCCCCGTCCTGGTGGACCGACGAGGTGCGCACGGTGCTCGTGGATCGTGGCGCGACCCTTTGGTCAGCGCCGTCGGGGCAGACGGTGGAGCGTCACGTCGTACGCCCTCCCGTCCTCGACCGTCAGCGTCATGAACGTGCAGGAGGGCTGGCGTCTGCGGTCCGTGGGCGAGCCCGGGTTGAGCAGGCGCAGGCTGCCGGAGGTGGTGTCCCACGGGATGTGACTGTGGCCGAAGACCAGGACGTCCACGTCGGGGAAGCGTGCCGCGCAGCGCCGCTCCCGTCCGGCGGCCGCTCCGGTCTCGTGCACGACGGCGAAGCGCACTCCGCCCAGGTCGGCGTAGGCGACCTCCGGAAGTCGGAGGCGCAGTCCCGGGCCGTCGTTGTTGCCGTACACGCCGATCAGCCGGCGGGACCTGGACTCCAGCAGGTCGAGCGTGGCCTCGTCGATCCAGTCCCCGGCGTGGATGACGGCGTCGGCGTCGTCGACGGCGGCCATGAGGGCTTCCGGGAGCGACGCGGCGCGAAGGGGGAGGTGGGTGTCCGACGTGAGCAGGAGCCGCATGCGTCCCACCGTAGGGCGTGGAGACCGCGAGCACCTCGGCGTGGGCGGCCCACCGGCGCCGCGGCGCCACACGGCCCACGGGAGTCGCCGGCTGCGTACGGTCGGCACCATCGGCACCGTCGGCAGGCGGCGCCGCAGGACCGCCCTGGCCGCCCTGGCCGCGCTGGCCGCATCGGCCCCCGGGGCACCGTGCACGCCGCCGCCCTGGTGCGCGGACGCCGACGCGAGGAAGAGCTCCTCGGCCGGTGACCGGCGTTCCGGGGCGTCCGGTGCCGGGACGGGCCGGACGGGCTAGGCCAGGTTTGCGGAGGTATCGCTTCGGGTCACACGTCTAAGGGCCCGAAGGCGCCCCCTGCGTTGGGAGACGTGATGTCCGAGAAGAATCCGGTGAAGGCTGTCGCCGACAAGATCGCCGGCGTCGTGCGCGCCGGGTCGGCGGGAGACCCTGACGAAGGGGTGCCGGGCAAGCCGGCGTCCGCCTCTCCCCCACTCGTCGAGCCCGTCGCCCCGGCCGGGCCGCTGCCGCCGAAGGCGGACCAGAGCGGGCCGGAGACGGTCAGCCCGACCGGGCAGCCCACCGGTGCGGAGCAGGCCCGGACGGCGCAGAGCGGCGCGTACCTGACGACCGCGCAGGGCGTGCGCCTGGGCGATACGGACCATTCGCTCAAGGCGGGGCCGCGGGGGCCGGTGTTGCTGCAGGACCACCACCTGCGCGAGAAGATCATGCACTTCGACCACGAGCGGATCCCGGAGCGCGTGGTTCACGCCCGCGGGTCGGCAGCGCACGGCGTGTTCCAGTCCTACGGCACCGCGCAGGCGGTCAGCAAGGCCGCCTTCCTCGCCCGGGACGTCGAGACGCCGGTCTTCGTGCGCTTCTCCACGGTGCTGGGTTCCCGCGGCTCCGCCGACACGGTGCGCGACACCCGGGGGTTCGCGACGAAGTTCTACACCGAGGAGGGCGTCTTCGACCTGGTCGGGAACAACATCCCGGTGTTCTTCATCCAGGACGCGATCAAGTTCCCCGACATCATCCACGCCGGCAAGCCGCATCCCGATCGGGAGATCCCGCAGGCGCAGAGCGCGCACGACACGTTCTGGGACTTCGTCTCCCTGCACACCGAGGCCACCCACCACACCCTGTGGAACATGTCCGACCGGGGCATCCCCCGTTCCTACCGGATGATGGAGGGCTTCGGCGTCCACACCTTTCGCCTCGTCAACGCCGAGGGCGCCACGACGCTCGTGAAGTTCCACTGGAAGCCCAAGCTCGGGGTTCACTCCCTGGTCTGGGAAGAGGCGCAGATCATCGCGGGCGTGGATCCCGACTTCCACCGCCGGGACCTCTTCGACGCCATCGAGTCCGGCGCCTTCCCCCAGTGGGAGCTCGGCATCCAGACCTTCCCCGACACCGACGACCAGATGTTCGAGGGCATCGATCTCCTCGACGCGACGAAGATCGTCCCGGAGGAGCTCGCGCCGGTGAAGCCCGTGGGGCTGCTGACGCTGAACGCGAACCCGTCGAACTTCTTCGCCGAGGTCGAACAGGTCGCCTTCCACACCGGTCACCTGGTGCCCGGCATCGACGCCACCGACGACCCGCTCCTCGCGGGACGGAACTTCTCGTACCTGGACACCCAGCTCACCCGGCTCGGCGGCCCCAACTTCCCGCAGTTGCCGATCAACCGCACGCACGCCCCCGTCAACGACATGCAGCGCGACGGCATGCACCAGACCGCGGTGCACCGCGGAGTGGCGCCCTACAAGCCCAACAGCCTCGACGGCGGTTGCCCCTTCTTCGCCGGCGCCGACACCGGCGCCTTCATCGAAGTCCCCGTCGAGGTCCCCGCCGGCCGCAAGGTCCGCGAGGCACCCGCTTCCTACGGCGATCACTTCTCCCAGCCCCGCATGTTCTGGCTCAGCATGTCCTCCGTCGAGCGCGAGCACATCATCGCCGCCTACACCTTCGAACTGGGCAAGTGCTACGAGCAGGCCGTCAAGGAACGCACCCTGGCCGTGCTCGCCAACATCGACCCCGAGCTGTGCTCCCAGGTGGCGGCCGGACTCGGGCTGCCGGCACCGGCCGCCACCGAGCCCCTGGCGGACGCCCGTCCGAGCCCCGCCCTGTCCCAGGTCGGCCGCACCTGGCCGCTGGACGGACGCGTCATCGGCATCGTCACCGACGGGGCCGTCGACCTGGCCGCGGTGCGAGAGGTCCGCGAAGCGGTCCTGGACGCGGGTCTGGTGCCCTTGGTCGTCGCCCCGGCCGGCGGAGTTCTGGGCGCCGAGGGCGACCCGGTCACCGTGCAGCGCACCTTCGCCACCGCACGCTCGGTCGAGTTCGACGCGCTGGTGTTCGCGGGCCTTCCCGCAGCGGGTGCCGACGCCTACGGCGCCCGCGACGCCAAGGCCGGGGCGCCCGCCCCCACGGTCGGCGACCCGCGCGTCCTGACGCTGCTGACCGAGGCGTACCGGCACGGCAAGGCCCTGGCCGGGTGGGGTGGTGCCGAAGCCCTGTTCGAGGCCGTCGGCATCAGCACCGGAGAGCCGGGCGTCATCGTCACCGACGATGCCCGAGGACTGCCCCGGCTGCTGGAACTGCTCTCGGCCCACCGCGTCTGGGAACGTTTCCCGGCCGCCGTGTGACCGGTCGGGGTGGGCCCCTGCGGTGACCGCGGCCGTGCCCGGCCGAACGTCGGCGGAGACCCCGTCCGCGGGTTGCGCCGTACCCGCCCCTCCTCCCCGGCCCCCGGCGAGGTCCCGGCTTGTGCCGGCGGCCTCGCAGGGCCGGGCCCGGGTGTCCTCGGCGCGGGCCCCTCGCCCCTCGGTGCCGACGCCACGACGGCATCGGGGCGTCACCCCCGGGGCAGCGGTGCGAGCAACGCGCTTCTCCCCTCTGCCCAGGCCGCACCGATGTGGTCGGACAGGCGGTCTTCCAGGAAGACGGTGGCCGCGCACCCGAATGCGACGTCCTCCTCCAGGGCGGGCTCGTCGGCCAGGAGTCCTCCGATGACCTCGTGGCGTACGAGCTGCTCGTGGACGGCGTCGGCTTCCACGTGCTCGGCGTAGAAGTGTTCCGCCGCCGCTCCGGCCCCGCAGCGCCGCATCGCCTTGGCGAGCCGCCGGGAACCGGGCGAGGAGGTGACTTCGACGCAGGCGAAATGGCCGACGAGCGCGCCGCGCAGGGCGCGGTGGAGCCCGAAGAGCGACATGAGGTTCACGGTGGCGAGGAGTGGGGCCGGGGCCAGGTCGAGATAGCGGCCGTACGCCGGGTCGAGCCGGAGATCGACCATGAGGTCCGCGAACAGCCGGGCGTGCATGTCGGCCGCGCGGCCGGCGCCGAACTCGTCGTACTCGATGGCGACCATCGCGGCCTTGGAACGACCGGTGAGGCGCGGGATGACCCAGGCGTGCGGGTCGGCTTCCTTGAGGTGGTAGAGGGAGCGCAGCGCGGCGTATTCACGCAGCTGCCACAGCTCGCCTTCCTTCTCCAAGTGGTGACTCAGGCTGCCCGAGAGGTCCACCGGCTCGACGAGGAGGGGGGCGAACGCCTCCTCGACCGTGCGGGGGGCGTCGGGCAGCGCGGAGTGCAGGGCGTCCAGGAAGCGGGCTTCCAGCGCCCCGCGGAGGCGCAGCAGGGACGGATCCCATTCCCGCTCGGCGTCCACGCCGTCGAAGCCGCGGTAGTGCAGTTCGTAGAGGAGATAGAGAGCGAGCTGCAGGTCCTCTCCGTACGGGTCCGTCCGCGCTGCCTCCGCAGCCGTGTGGGCGGGCGGCGCGTCACCGGATCGCAGAGCCTGGACCACGGCACGGGACAGGTCTCCGCGTCCCTCCACCAGGTGGGGCCCGGTGGTGGTCGCCCTCCTGCCCGGGCTGAGAAGCGTCATGACGGGTTCCTGTCCTGGGACCGCGAGGCGTCCCTTTCACGGGGGCGATGACTGGTGTCGCACCACGGGTACGCGCGGCTGCGACGGCACGTGCAGAGGGCGACCACGAACCGGTCGGAGCGGGCGAGGGTGCCGTCGTCGAGGACGACCACGACCGGTCCCTCCACCAGGACGGGGCCGCCCGCTTCCAGGGTCACCCTGCGGGCAGCGGCCTCCGGGGCCTCCGGCCGGGCGGAGCGGTCAGAGGCTTCGGGCACGGATGACCACCAGTTCCTCCCACTGCTCGGCTTCGTCGGTCAGGCCCCGCGCTTCCAGCCAGGCCCGTCGTGATCGCAGTACGGGGCCCCAGGGCACCTTGGACCTGGCCACGACCGTCGTCGCCATTCCCGCCTCGCTCAACTGGTCGACGGTTTCCTGAGCCCCGCACAGACCTGAATGGACCATGAGCAGGACCCCGCCAGGGCGCAACAGCGCCGGAGCGCTCTCGCAGATCCGGTCGATGACTCCGCGCCCGTCGGGACCGGCGTCCCAGGCGCGCTCCGGCCCCCGCGACGGCAGAGGTCCCGGGGCCGGGACGTAGGGCGGATTCGAGAGGACCAGGTCGAAGCGGCTGCCCGCGGCGCGCACCGCGAAGTCGCCGTGCATGACGCGCAGGGGCAGTCTTCCGCGTACGGCGTTCAGCCGCGCGGTGAACACGGCGCGCCACGAGACGTCGACCGCCGTGACCACGGCACCCCTTCGCGCGGCCTGGAGGGCCAGTGCGCCCGTGCCCGTGCCGATCTCCAGCACGTCCGTCCCCGGCTTCAGGTCTTCCTGGGCGAGGGCCTGTGCGAGGAGTTGGGTGTCCCCTTGCGGTGAGTAGACGCCGGGAAGGGTCATGAGACCTGTGGGCAGGGTGCCCAGGGGCAGAGCCGTACTGGCCACGGCACACCTCCGTGATGAGAGTCACCCGCGAGCGCGGGCGGTGACTCCTTGCGGGTGCCCGCTGGGGCTCAGGTCATTCCGGGACCGCTGTCGTGCCACCCTGTCCATCTTGGGGGCTCCGCAACGATCGCGCGCGCTGCGGTCGCGGAGCGTGGGGGCTGCCGGCCCGGGGCCGGACCTCGCGTCGTCACGCGGGTCGCCGGTACGCGCGGACCGGCCGAAAGGGGGCGGGTACGGAGCGGCGGGCGAGCCGTCAGGCCCTCGGCGTCGGTCGGGTCGGGGGCGGGCTCCGGGACCCCGGAGCCCGCCGTTCAGGAGGTTCCGCCCGGCCGTGCCCCGGCGTGGTAACCCCCTGGGGGGTACTACGCCGGAGCCCGCCGTCCCGGCTGTCATGCCGAGGTACGGGTCGGGCGCCGGCGCTGCCACCAGTGGGGGCGGAGGCGGGGGTGCACGGCGCGGCCCAGCCGTCGGCCGACGGTCACGTAGCCGAGCAGCGCTCCCGTCGTGTTGAGGAGGACGTCGTCGATGTCGAAGGCGCGCCCCGTGACGAGCGCCCCCTGCACCAGCTCCACGAGCAGCATGGTGGCCGCGGTGAGGAGCGCGACGCGGAGGAAGCCGCGGGCCTTGCGGGACAGCAGCGGCAGCAGGATCCCGAAGGGGACTCCGAGGAGGATGTTGCCCCCGAGCTGCTTGACGGTGTCCACGAACGCGGGCCGGCCGAGGTAGGCCTCGATCGAGCGCCCGGGCGTCAGGTTGTTGTGGGTGAGGGGCACGGAGGCCGGTGAGGCCTCCAGCGTCAACCGGGCCAGGACCACGGCGAACGCCACCATGCCCGCGAGGGCCGTGAGGCCGACGAGGGTCCGCACGAACCGACCCGGGCCGCGCCGGACCGGGACCGCGGCCGGGGACGTCGTGGTGTCCGGCTCCTTACGTGCCGGGCTCCCGGCGGCCGGCGCCACGCCGCCCGCACCCCCCGCGCCTCTCCCGTCGCCCCCGTCCCCTCCGGTGGGCGCACCGCCCCGACCCTTCGACGTTCTCCGACCGAACATGAGCCGTCTCCTCCCCTTGGTGCCCTCGTGCGGACGGATCCCGCGTACCCCCGCCGGGGGACCGCATGCCCTGCGGTCCCCCGGGGCACCCACCTCCGAACCACCCTCCCCTCCCTCCCCAACAGAGCTCGTTTCGGGCGTAGTTGGGTGTGGGAGCGGCGGACCCGGGCATCCGGCCCGCATGGGAGAAGAGACCGAGAACAGACCCGCGCCGGCCCGCCGTCCGTGGAAGCGTCCCGGAGGGAGGTGGCCCCTCGCCGCCGTCGTCCTGCTCGTGATCGCCGTCGCCCTCATGCTGATCGGCCAGTTCCTCCGGATCCCCGGCATGGACGTCCTCGGGACGGACGTGAAGGACCGCTCCGGCCCCGCCGTCCTGAAGTCCGTCCAGGACCTGAGCCGGTACGAGGGGGCGGCGGGGACCTACCAGGTGGTGGTCGACCTGGAGCACGACGCGCGGTTCCTGCCGGACGCGATCCGCGGCACCCGCACCCTGTACGTGGCGAGCGGCAGCGTCGTCTCCTACGTCGAGTTCGGCGGCCTCGGGGACGGCGCCGTGACCGTCGACGCCGACCGGACCGAGGCCACCCTCCGGCTGCCGCACGCCCGGCTGGCCGACCCGGCTCTCGATCCGGAGCGGTCGTACGCCGTGTCGAAGCAGCGCGGTCTGCTCGACCGGATCGGCGACCTCTTCTCGGACAACCCCGCGAGCGAGCAGGCCGTCCACGCCCTCGCCGCCCGGCGCATCGGCGACGCGGCCCGCGAGTCCGACCTGACGTCCCGGGCGGAACGGAACACCGCCGCGATGCTGCGGGAGCTGCTGGGGGGCCTGGGCTTCGAGCGGGTGACCGTGACCTTCGTCTGAGCGGGATCCGCCGGGTCGGAGGGCGTTCCGTGGAACGGGGCGCCCTCCGACCCGACCGCGCCGTCCGGGTGATGTGTCGGCCGACACGCTCGTATCCGTCCGCCGACGGGGCAAGGGGCCCCTATGAGCACTCACGACGACGGCCGGGACGCCCCCGGTCCCGCCGCCCCGGACGCCACCACGGTCGAGGCCCTCGGTTCGCTGTCCAAGGCCCTGGAGACCGTGGAGCGCGCCCGGGGCCATCTGTACGGCTTCCACCAGCTGACCGGCACCGCCGACTTCGAGCTCGACCGGGCGGTCGGGCTGCTGCGGAAGGCGGGGCACCACGCCTGGGCGGACCGGGTGGAGACCGAGATCCTGGGGCGCAACGTCATGCCGGGCCACTGGACGTACCAGATCGTCGACGCCTACAACGAGACCTACTACGAGCCGTTCCGGGACCTGGAGCGCACCGCGGTCTCGGCCCTGGCCGGCGGCCACGAGCACCGCTTCGAGGCCCGGCTCCAGAGGGAGCGTCGCACTCCCGACCACCCCGACCACGCCCCGGCCGAAGGAGCCGACGCATGAGCGACGCCGACGACCCCGCCGACGACCTGCTGGCCGGGCTGAGGGTGGACACCAGCCAGCCGGAGCAGCCCGTCCTGCTGGACGCGCAGGGGGGACCCATCCGGACCTGGCGCGAGAACTACCCCTACGACCGGAAGGTCCGCCGCCAGGAGTACGAACGGACCAAGCGGGTCCTGCAGATCGAGCTGCTGAAGCTGCAGCGCTGGGTCAAGGAGACGGGGGCCCGGCTGGTCGTGATCTGCGAGGGGCGGGACGCCGCGGGCAAGGGCGGCACGATCCAGCGCTTCACGGAGCGGCTGAACCCGCGAGGGGCGCGCATCATCGCCCTGGACAAGCCGACCGAGCGGGAGGCGGGACAGTGGTACTTCCAGCGGTACGTCCCGCACCTGCCGGCGCGCGGCGAGATCGTGTTCTTCGACCGTTCCTGGCACAACCGCGCGGGGGTCGAGAAGGTCATGGGCTTCTGCACGGAGGAGCAGCACGCGCTCTTCCTCCGGCAGTGCCCGGCCTTCGAGTCGATGCTGGTCGAGGACGGCATCATCCTGGTCAAGTTCTGGTTCTCGGTCTCCCGCGCGGAGCAGCGCACCCGGTTCGCGATCCGGCAGGTGGACCCCGTCCGTCAGTGGAAGCTGTCGCCGACGGATCTGGCCTCGCTGGACCTGTGGGACGCGTACACCGTCGCGAAGATCGAGATGTTCCGCGCGACCGACACCGCCGACGCGCCGTGGACGGTCGTCAAGAGCAACGACAAGCGCCGGGGGAGGCTGGAGGCGATGCGCTATCTGCTGTGGCGGATCGACTACGCCAGCAAGGACGCCGAGGCCGTCGGCCGGCCCGATCCCCTGATCGTGGGCGCCGCCGACACCCTCCTGGAACCGGGTGAGGAGCCGTCGGCGCTCTCCCCCACCCCGCTGGCCGGCCCTCCGGTGGGCCGGGGCCAGCACCCGCCCGCATGAGAACGGCTCCAGGGTTCCCGCACCGGACGCGTGTCCGGTGCGGGAACCCTGGAGCCGTTCGGGCCGGCCGGATCAGCCGACGCCGGTGCCCAGCAGGCCCTCGCGCAGGCGCTTCACGGTGCGCGCGAGCAGCCGCGAGACGTGCATCTGCGAGCAGCCCAGCTCTTCACCGATCTGAGCCTGGGTCAGTTCCTCGACGAAGCGCAGGTGGATGATCCGGCGGTCGCGCTCGTCGAGGTCGGCGATGAGCGGGGCCAGCGAGTGGAAGTCCTCCACCAGCGCCATGGCGGGGTCCTCGCTGCCGATGAAGTCGGCCAGCGACGCGTCGCTGTCCTCGCCCTCGCCGCTGAGGGCGGCGTCCAGCGAGGAGGAGTTGTAGCCGTTGGAGGCCAGCCGCGCCTCGGTGACCTCCTCCTCGGTGAGGCTCATCAGGTCGGCCAGCTCCTTGACCGTCGGCGTCCGGCCGAGGCGGGTGCTGAGTTCCTCCGTCGCCTTGGCCAGCTCCACCCGCGCCTCCTGGAGGCGGCGGGGTACGTGGACCGCCCAGGAGGTGTCGCGGAAGAACCGCTTGATCTCGCCGACGAT